>JALYTT010000016.1 GCA_030854145.1 Chloroflexota bacterium
CGTGGTTCCATCCACATCGAATATACATTAGCTCGCCTGGGCGCTGAGCGGCTGTGGGACCTGTTACATTCTGAGTCATATGTAGCGTCGCTTGGTGCGCTGACCGGCAATCAGGCGGTCCAGCAGGTCAAGGCCGGCCTGAAGGCCATCTATCTCAGCGGCTGGCAGGTTGCGGCCGACGCCAATCTCGCCGGGCAGATGTACCCGGACCAGAGTCTCTATCCCTCGAACAGCGTGCCGCATGTTGTGCGCAGGATCAACCAGGCCCTGCAAAGAGCTGACCAGATCCAGCACTCAGAGGGTCAGGGCGATACCTACTGGTTTGCCCCTATTGTGGCCGATGCCGAGGCAGGTTTTGGCGGCCCCCTGAACGTGTTTGAGCTGATGAAGAGCATGATCGAAGCGGGAGCAGCGGGCGTCCACTTTGAGGACCAGCTTGCATCTGAGAAGAAGTGTGGGCACATGGGTGGGAAGGTCCTGATCCCCACGCAGTCAGCCATCAAGAACCTGGTCTCCGCGCGCCTGGCGGCCGATGTAATGGGCGTGCCGACGATCCTCATCGCGCGCACCGATGCCAACGCCGCTACATTGATCACCAGCGATATCGATGAGATTGACCACCAGTTCCTGACCGGCGAGCGCACTCCCGAAGGCTTCTTCCGCACGAAGAGCGGCCTTGACTCCGCCATCGCCAGGGGCCTTTCGTACGCGCCCTACTGCGATCTCATCTGGTGCGAGACCTCGGAACCCAATCTGAGCGAGGCGCGGCGCTTCGCCGACGCGATCCACGCGCGCTTCCCCGGCAAGATGCTGGCCTACAATTGCTCCCCCTCGTTCAACTGGAAGAAGAAGCTGGATGCCAGCACGATAGCCACCTTCCAGCAGGAACTGAGCAAGATGGGCTACAAGTTCCAGTTTGTGACTCTAGCCGGCTTCCACGCCCTCAACTACAGCATGTTTGAGCTGGCTCGCGGCTATGCACAGAGTGGCATGGTGGCCTACTCGCGGCTGCAAGAGGACGAGTTCGCCGCCGAGGCCGACGGCTATACCGCTACCAAACATCAGCGCGAGGTTGGCACCGGCTACTTCGACGAGGTAGTGCAGGCCATCTCGGCCGGCAAAGCCTCCACGATGGCGCTCGCTGGTTCAACCGAGGCAGAACAGTTCCATTAATCCACCCGGCACCTCCCGGCAGAAAATGCGCACGAGAAGGTATAATCTTCATGAGAGAATGTACCTCCTCGTGCTCTTGCATGTTTTGAAAGGCGGAGAACTTCGATGACACAGCAGACGTACCCACAAGGGCTGAAGATCACAGGCCCTATCACTCCTGAGTATGCAGAGATATTGACCCCGGAGGCGCTGGACTTTGTAGCGACGCTGGCGCGTGAGTTTTCGGCGCGGCGCGAGGAACTACTGGGGCGCCGCGCGGAGCGGCAGGTCGAAATTAACGCGGGCAGGCTGCCAGACTTCCTACCTGAGACCGAGCACATTCGTAAAGGCACGTGGACGGTTGCGCCGGTGCCTCAGGATCTCCAGGACCGGCGCGTGGAGATCACCGGCCCGGCTGAGCGCAAGATGATTATCAACGCGCTGAACTCCGGCGCCAAAGTGTTTATGGCCGACTTCGAGGACTCGCTGACCCCCACCTGGGATAACCTTATCCAGGGCCAGCTTAACCTGCGCGATGCCGTCAGGCGCACGATCAGCTTTAGCAGCCCCGAAGGGAAGCAGTACACGCTGAACGAGAAGACAGCGACGCTGCTGGTGCGCCCGCGCGGCTGGCACCTGCCGGAGAAACATGTGCTCGTCGATGGCAAACCCATCTCAGGCAGCCTCTTCGACTTCGGCCTGTACTTTTTCCACAACGCGCAGGCGCTGCTTGAGCGGGGCAGCGGCCCCTACTTCTATCTGCCCAAGATGGAGAGCTATCTGGAGGCGCGGTTGTGGAACGACGTGTTTGTGCTGGCGCAGGAGAAGCTGGGCATCCCGCGCGGTACCATTAAGGCCACGGTGCTGATCGAGACGATCCTGGCGACCTTCGAGATGGACGAGATCCTCTACGAGCTGCGCGAGCACTCGTCTGGCCTGAACTGCGGCCGCTGGGACTATATCTTCAGCGCCATCAAGAAGTTCCGCAACCTGCCGCAGTTCATCTATCCCGACCGCGCGCAGGTGACCATGACGACGCACTTTATGCATTCGTACTCGCTGCTCGTCATCCAGACCTGCCACAAACGCAACGCGCACGCTATCGGCGGCATGGCGGCCCAGATCCCCATCAAGAACAACCCCCAGGCCAACGAAGAGGCCATGGCGCGGGTTGTAGCTGACAAGAAGCGCGAGGCCGGCGATGGACACGATGGCACCTGGGTAGCGCATCCGGGTCTGGTGGCCGTCGCGCTTGAAGAGTTTGACGAGGTCATGCCGGAGCCTAACCAGATCTACAAGAAACGCGAAGATGTGCATGTGACGGCGACGGACCTGCTGGAGGTGCCGGAAGGCACGATCACGGAGACGGGCCTGCGCACAAACATCAGCGTCGGCGTGCAGTACCTGGAGGCCTGGCTGGGTGGCCTGGGCTGCGTGCCCATCAACAACCTGATGGAGGATGCTGCCACCGTCGAGATCTCCCGCTCGCAGGTCTGGCAGTGGATTCACCATGCGCAGGGCATGCTGGACGATGGCCGCAAAGTCACCGTCGAACTGTTCCGCGACCTGGCCCGCGACGAACTCAACAAGATCAAGGAGCACCTCGGCCCCCAGACCTACAACGCACGCAACTACGAGCAGGCCTACACGCTGCTGGATCAGATCATCACGAACGATGAGTTCACCGAGTTCCTGACATTGCCGGCGTATGAGCAGGTGGATTAGCTGGATATGGAGGATGTACAGGTAGGGGCGCCAGAGAGGTAGGGGCGCCGTTTACAAGCCCGCCTGTTGACCGGAGACCATTTGCCGAAGAACAGGCGGGCTTGTAAACGGCGCCCCTACTTCCTCGTTTGGGTGGTTCGGCATGCGACTAACCAAAAGATACGACGCACCATATGAGGTCCAAAGAGAACAATGACTCCTCAATTAACCGCACTCTTCACACACATTCGGATTTGACATAAAACTACGGCCCTATTATAATTTTCATGTATTGATGATTGTACATAATCGTAATTGCGGCAAGGAGTCGTCATATGCCATATCTACCACCGGGACAGGATGGTAGCACCTCCAGTGACCTGATTGTGTATCCAGTGGATCATATGCGAGAGACGGCGGCGAAAATCCTGACAAAGGCCAGCTATGCTCAAACTCAGCATGATGCCACCTGGCAGCAAATTCAAAACTATGTCCACCAAAATTTTGATTCTAGAATGGTAGGGACCGTTCTTGATTGTTTAAAGCCCTATGCTGATCGCTTACGAGCCAGCTACGATTGGCAGATCGATTTTGCCTCGGCTCTCTTTACGGCTGTTGATGCCGTTGTGAGTACAGATACCAATATAGCTGATACTTTTACGCCCCATGGCCCAGGACACTACAGATAATGCAGTGATAGATTACAGGCATGCTTATGGCCTTATTCAGGAATGGGAAGGACCTCTATGGGTTTTGAAGATACTCTGTGGAATATTGAGCAAACGGTTATTAAGCCATTGCGCGACTTTCGGCGCAATGTTACTCCGCTCAACCAGATTCACAATGATAATGTGAGCCAGTTTGCCAGCATCATGGGAGGCCTTTTAACCGGCTCTGATGGCAATACTGCTTTCCAGGGCCAGGGTTCGATGGCGCTGGCTGATATGGTTGGAAAGTTTTTAGATGGTGAAGGCAAGCTTTGTGGAAGTACGCATGAGCTTATGGGGCGTCTTCTAGATGCCTCCGTAATCTGCGAAAAGAGCGCCCAGGAACTTGAGCAACGTTTGAATCAGATTGCCGTAGAGCGGGATCATACAGCGGAAATGCTCGCCGGTGCAGCGGTGACGATGGATGGAGGAGCGGCGCTTCAAGGGGGAGTGGATATTCCGTGGGATATTATAGCGGTTGGGCTAACAGGATTGGCGGCGATTGCGGCTGCCACGCGTAATCTTGATGAGGTAAAGGCACAGGATGCAGAGAGCGCCGCGGGTCTTGAGATTATGGTGTGGGAAAATGATATGGACCGGGGGCCAAATACTGAGCCGCTCAACCGGCTCCCACCTGATCCCAAGGGTCCATCGGGCGATACTATCGGCTTTTTGAAGATGCTGGGGATTACTATTGGGGTGACGGGTGTGGTTCTGGCGGCGGGTGCGATTATTGTGAACCTCTCTCCAACGCAGGAGGACCTGGCGAAGCGGCTTCACAATGATTATGGAAGCAGTGGCCTGTCGCTTGATGACATTCGCGCGATTATTGCGGCAAACCCGAATTTGAGTGAGAAGCAGCTTCGCGAGTTGCTCGATCAATATGGTAAGGTAATCAAAGCTAATCCAAATCTGGTAAGTACGTACGGAGCGTTAGCGGTATTTGAGGAGTTCATTGCTCTTGCTGCCTATGATGCCGCCCATGGAGGTGATTATGCTACCAAACAACCTGTTCAAAATATGCCCAACCTTACGGCTGGGATTGAAGAGGCGGAAGCGGAGATGGGGGCAATGGAAGAGGGGCTAGTGCCGTGGCCACTTACTCCTTCCCCGCTGACTCGCTATGATGCGAGCGATCCAACTGGTACGCAATGGGATGTGAAGAGCTATCGCTCCGTTAATACGGATGGCCACCCTTACAATGCGGCAGATACGGCTCAAAAACTGCAAAAGGATTTTAATAAGGGCGAGAAAATCATTTTTGATGATCGTCAACTGACACAGAAAGAAATAGATGATACCTATGAAGAGCTAAAGAAGAGAAATCAGGAGAACGATGTTGTCTGGTGGCCAATCCAACCTACGCAACTTCACCCTTAGCTGATGCTTACACCTTAAAGAAGAAGAGGAGATCTCTATGGCACATCTCATCCCTGTAGAATTACTCACACGTATAGAGGCTCATGAGCGCTGGTTGCAAACAACAAAGAGGGAAGGGCAATCACTTGCACAAGGTAACATGGATTTGCGCGATTTGGACCTCTCTGGACGGCAACTGGCGATGGCCACCTTACCGGATGCTTGCTTCGACCGGACAGTGTTGCGTGGTGCAAATCTGAGTGATTCCAATCTTCGTGGGGCATCGTTTATTGAGGCAATACTCGATGGTGGGTGGTTGGTCGAAACAGATGCGGACCATGCTAATTTTTCGGGGGCTAGTTTGCGTGAAGTACGTGGCGTCTCTCTAGAGGTGCTAGAGGCGGATTTTCGGATGGCTGATCTGACTGGAGGAAACTTCTCTAATGCGGATTTTAGCGAGGCTAACCTGGAATATACGAATTTTAGCCTTGTGGATCTACGCGAGGCATATTTCTATAAGGCTAATATGAAACATGCCACTCTCACCGGTGCATTGCTACAAGGAGCTGAACTGGCAGGCGCAACGGGATTAGAATTGGCTAAGGTGGAATGGATAGATATTGGAGAAGAGAATGCTCCACAGCGGTTGGAGGGGGAGCAAGCTCGGCATTGGTTGCTTACGGAAGCAGCAAAACTGGTGCCTAAAGGGGCAACTTCTACCTAGAGCCTGGTAAGTTATTCATTGGAGTTTCTCATGCCACGATCTATTCCTTCCGAATTCCTGATTCAGATTGAAGCACACGAACGCTGGTTAGCTACCTATCCCGAAGAAGGGAAACAGCTAGAGTTGGAGGGTGCCGATTTTCACGAGCTTGATCTATCTGGGAAAAGCCTCTCCGATATCATTCTCCCAGGAGCCAACTTTGATCATTGTATACTTCGTGGCACCGATTTTTCTTCTGCGAACCTCTACAAAGCTTCGTTCATAGAGGCCATTCTGGATGATGCGAACTTACAGGAAGCCGAATGCGGAAAAACCCGATGGCTTCGAGCCAGCTTGCGTGATGTAGAGGCAGTGAAAGCCAATTTCATGGAAGCTGACTTCTCCTATGCCGATTTGACGCAGGCCCATTTGCGCAAAGCGTATCTGATGGAAGCCAACCTGGAACAGGCCAATCTGACGAAAGCAGATCTCACCAAAGCGGGCCTTATGGAAGCCAATCTGGAACAGGCCAATCTGACGGGAGCCAACCTCCGCCAGGCCGGTTTGATCGCTGCGCGTCTGGATCGTGCTAATTTCACTGGAGCACACCTCCACAACGCTCTACTCGCACAAGCCACAGGAGTGGAAAGTGTTCAGGCTGATTGGATCGATATCGGCGAGGAAGGCACTCCTGAGCGGCTCGAAGGCGAGTTAGCGCTGCGTTGGCTTCGAGAGGAAGCCGCCAAACCCTTGCCAGAAGGGTACAAGAAAGCGGATTAGCGTTTTAGAGGATTCTCATAACATATCTTTACGTTTGAAGTCCGGTTGCTCCTCCATGCTACTATGCTGTTTCATGTGTATCTTCCCCGTGCGGGGAAGATACAAAAATTGGCCTGCCCGTTGGTCTCAGCGGTCTTTCCGTTCTTCCAGTGGTGGTCTATTCACTGACCCCTACCTCTATATAATGTTCAATGCCAGGAACTTCGGGGTGAGAAATTAATTTCGCTGTAACCATGAGCTATCTCCTTCATGTCATCTTCGAGGCCCATCCTCGCTCCTGCACACCACATCCTGGATGGCGTTCCAGATGGCCTCGTGAATCTCAGTCACCCCGCGTAGCTCATCATCGGGATAGGCGCACGGGATCATAAACCAGGCGCTATCTGTATGCTTCTCCACAAGCATCTGGTAGACCGCGCGGCACTGCGCAAGGTAGGTGGTATCGGCTTCGTGAATATCGGCGGCGCTGGCGGTATAGCTGCGTTGTTTTCTTTTATGAATGAGTTCTGAGGCCAGATGAACGGGCATATCCAGGTACACGGTTATATCGGCTTTTGGCAGGCCAAAGGCAACATACTCGATGCCCGCAACCCAATCCAGGAAATCCTGGCGCGCAGCGGGAGGCACTTTAGCCCCCTGGTGCGCGAGATTCGAGGCTACGTAGCGGTCCAGGATCAGGAGATCGTTGGCCTGGGCCATAGTTGTGATCTTGCCCAGGCTCTCGAAGCGGTCCCCGGCGTAGAGCAGCGCCGCCGAAGCTGGAGGGACCGCCGCCAGATCGCCAAACTGGCCGTTCAGATAGGCCGCGATGCACCTGGCGAAGACGGTCTCGTTATAGCGTGGAAACGAGAGGATCTCCGCCTGCATGCCAAGACCACGCGCCCTTTCCTTGAGTAATTGCACCTGCGTGGTCTTGCCTGCGCCATCGATACCTTCAAACGCAACCAGCATACGCGCTCCTTTTCATTGGGACCTTACAATTCCTTACTTTTCGTGTCGATCTGGCCCTTGATGCGGGCTACCAGACTGGCTAGCGGCATCGCGCCCAGGTTTTCATGCGAGCGCAGGCGGACGGACACGGCCTCGTCCGCCTGCTCCTTATCGCCAACGACCAGCATGTATGGGACCTTTTGCAGTTGTGCGTCGCGAATCTTGGCGTTCATGCGCTCGCCCTGCGCGTTGATCTCGGCCCGCACGCCTGCCGCTGTGAGCATCTCCGCCACCCTGCGCGCATAGTCGATGTGGCGGTCGGCGATGGGGATCAGCATAGCTTGCACGGGGGCCAGCCACACCGGGAAGGCGCCCGCGAAATGCTCGATCACGATGGCGACCAGGCGTTCGATGGAGCCGGGGGCGCGGTGTATCATGACGGGCCGGTGTCGTTGTCCATCTGACCCAACATACCATAAATCGAAGCGTTCAGGCAAATTATAGTCTACCTGCACCGTGCCTAGTTGCCATTCACGATTCAGAGCGTCGCGGAACAGGAAGTCGAGCTTGGGGCCGTAGAAGCCGGCCTCACCCTCCTCCACTGTGTAGGGAAACTCCAGCTTCTGGAGCGCGCTCACGATGTCCGCCTGCGCCTGTGCCCACACCTCATCGCTGCCGATATACTTCGAACTGCCTGGATCGCGTGTGCCGAGGCGCGCGCGGAACTGCTCGATGCCCAGGGTCTTGAAGACCACCTGCACGAGGTCGACGACGCGCAAGAACTCCTCATGCAATTGAGCGGGCATGGCGAAGATGTGCGAGTCGTCAATCGTGAAGCCGCGCGCGCGCAGCAGGCCGTGCAGCTCGCCGGGCTTCTCGTAGCGATAGGCCATACCCATCTCCGCCAGGCGCAGTGGTAGCTCGCGATAGGATCGCAACTCGTTCTTGTAGATCTGGATGTGGTGCGGGCAGTTCATCGGTCTGAGGATATATACCTCGCCCTGCGGCTCTCCGGCATCGGGATCGAAGCCAGGTTTGACGGCCATGGGTGGGTAGATCTCATCGCGATACTTGTACCAGTGTCCACTTGTTTTGTACATCTCAATCTGACCGATCTGCGGCGTCATGACGTGAACATAGCCGCGCTTGCGCTGTTCCTGCACCAGGAAGCCCTCGAGTTCCTGGCGCAGGATCACGCCCCTGGGTAGCCACAGTGGCAGACCTGGCCCGACCTCTGGCGAGAACATAAAAAGGCCAAGCTCACGCCCCAGCCTGCGATGGTCACGCTTCAGGGCATCCTCCAGGTGCTGTAGATGTTGCTCCAGGTCCTCTTTCGTGAACCAGGCCGTGCCGTAGAGACGTTGCAACATCGGACGCTGCTCGTCTCCGCGCCAGTAGGCGCCGGCCACGTGCGTTAGCTTGAAGGGACCGATCTGGCCCGTGTTCTCGACATGGGGGCCGCGACACAGGTCCAGGAAGTGGCCCTGCTGGTAGATACCCACCTCGTCGTCTGGCAGGTTCTCGATGATCTCCACCTTGTAGGGCTGATCTCTGGCGCGGAAGTACTCCAGCGCCTTGCCGCGTGGCCAGTGATCGTGCTGGAACGGCTGTTTCCCGGCGATGATGTGTGCCATGCGCTGCTCGATAGCGGGCAGATCGTCAGGCGTGAGCGAGCGCGGCAACTCAAAGTCGTAGTAAAAGCCATCCTCGATGGCCGGCCCGATAGCGAAGCGCGCGCCAGGAAACAGTTCCTGCACGGCCTCCGCCATGATGTGGGCCGCCGAGTGCCGCATGCGCTGAAGCGGCGAGTACTCCACTGATGCTTGCAACTCTACTTCTACCGACATACTGGTAGCTCCCTTCTGATTGAGGTGATGAATGGTCAATGTGACAAAAAAAAGCCTTTTCATCCCGTTATGGGACGAAAAGGCTGTAAAGCTTTCCGTGGTTCCACCCAGTTTCCGCATTCTATGTAAAGGGCGCAGGCCAGCGGCGCCCCTACACGAAATGGGTTAGCTGGCGGTGCCATCGTGCATGCAAGTATGAAAATCTTCTAGAATGCGCTCGTTATGCGACCGTTAACGGGGTCGGGGCGTGTACTTTACTGGCTCAGTACAGGCTGGCGAGGGGTATCGACTCCTTGCGGGTCGGACCGCTTTCAGCCGGTGGCGGTTCCTCTCTGCTGACCCCTGGGGAGGGACATGGCTCGCGTGAATGCCGTTAATATTGTTATTGTATTCGCTAACCCACGCTCCGACGTGGCCGCGCAAGCGAGGCCTACACGGGTGCGGCAAGCCGGGCCCCTACGCGTGTTGTGAACCCATTTCATGTAGGGGCGCCGCTGGCCTGCGCCCGGTCGACTACGCATGTTGTATCTCATTTCATGGAGGGGCGCCGCTTCGGCTCCCCTTGCCCGCCGACAAGGCCTGCGCCCGGTCGGTCTACAATTCCCTGCTCCGTGTCCTGGTGATGCCTTTGATGCGCTCGATGAAGTCGGCCAGGGGGACCGGGCCGAGGTTTTCGTTGGTGCGCAGGCGCACGGAGACGCTGTTGGTGGCGGCCTCCTTATCTCCGACTACCAGCATGTAGGGGATCTTCTGCATCTGGGCGTCGCGTACTTTGGCGTTCATGCGTTCGCCGCGCGTATCGATCTCCACGCGCACGCCCTCGGCCTTGAGGGTCTGCGCGACGGTGTTGGCGTACTCGATGTGACGGTCGGCGATCGGGATGAGCGTGACCTGCACGGGCGAGAGCCACACGGGGAAGGCTCCGGCGTAATGCTCGATCAGCATGGCCATGAAGCGCTCCGTGGAGCCTGTGACGGCGCGGTGGATCATCACCGGGCGATGCGCCTGGCCGTCCTCGCCGATGTACTCGATCTCGAAGTTCTCCGGCTGCACGAAGTCGAGCTGGATGGTTGAGCATTGCCACTCGCGACCCAGCGCGTCGCGCACCATGAAGTCCATCTTCGGACCATAGAACGCGGCCTCGCCGATGCCCTCCTGATAGTCGATCTTGCGGTTCTCCAAGGCGTTACGCAGCGAACTTTCGGCCATCTCCCACACCTCATCGCTGCCTACGTAGTCCTCCTTCTTCTGCGGGTCGCGCAGGGAGAGCCTGATCCAGTAGTCGCTCAGGCCATAGGTGTCGAAGACCTCCTGGGTCAGGTTCACAGCGCGGTCGAACTCCTCCTGGATCTGGCTGGATTGCATGAACACATGCGCGTCATCCTGCGTGACGCTGCGTACGCGCGCGAGTCCGGTCAGCACGCCGGCCTTCTCGTAGCGGTAGAGCGTGGCGAACTCGGCGTAGCGCACCGGCAGTTCGCGGTAGCTGTGCATCTGCGACTTGTAGAGCATGATGTGGTGCGGGCAGTTCATGGGCTTGAGGACGTAGCCCTCATCCTCGATGTCCTCCTGCTCGTCCTGCATGACCGGGAACATGTTTTCCCGGTAGGTGAACCAGTGCTTCGAGGTTTTGTACAGGTGGACCTTGCCCAGGTGGCCTGTCCAGACGTGCTGGTAGCCGTAGCGCTCCTGCGTCTCGCGTACGTAGCTCTCCATCAGGTAGCGCAGCATCTCGCCGCGTGGCAGGAACATCGGCACCCCGGCGGGTACTTCGTCGCTGATGATAAAGAGTTTCAGCTCGCGCCCCAGCTTGCGATGGTCGCGCTTCTGGGCCTCTTCCAGGCGCCACAGGTGCTGGTCCAGTTCCTCCTGTGTGAACCAGGCCGTGCCATAGAGACGCTGCAACATTGGACGATGCTCGTCGCCGCGCCAGTAGGCACCGGCCACGCGCATCAGCTTGAAGGGGCCGATCTGGCTGGTGTTCTCGACGTGGGGACCACGACACAGATCCAGGAAGTGGCCCTGCTGGTAGATGCCCACCTCCTCGTCGGGCAGGTTCTCGATGATCTCGACCTTGTAGGGCTGATCTTTGGCGCGGAAGTACTCCAGCGCCCTGTCGCGCTGCCAGCGGTCGTGCTGGAATGGTTGCTTTTCGGCGATGATGCGCGCCATGCGCTGCTCGATGTCGGGCAGGTCTTCAGGCGTGAGCGGGCGCGGCAGCTCAAAATCGTAGTAAAATCCGTCTTCGATGGCTGGCCCGATGGCGAAGCGCGCATCGGGAAACAGCTCCTGCACGGCTTCCGCCATGGCGTGGGCCGCCGAGTGCCGCATGCGCTGGAGTGGTGTATAACCTACCGACTCTTGCAATTCTACTTCTACAGACATAACAGACTCCTTCTCAACGAACAATAAAAAACGTCTTTCCATCCCGCTACGGGACGAAAAGACGATGTTCTTTTCGTGGTTCCACCCAGATTCCGCATTCTATTATAGGGCGCAGACGCCCGTCGCGCATGGCAACCAGGGCAAAACGCGGCAAGCTTGTAGGGCGCAGGCCAGCGGCGCCCCTACATGAAAAGGGTAAGCCGGTGGCGACTGTTGCGCTACAACGCTCATGAAAATCTAGAATGCGCTTGTTGTGCGACCGTTAACGGGGTCGAGGCGTGTACTTTGCAGTCTCAGTACAGGCTGGCGAGGGGTATCTGTTCCTTGCGGGTCGGACCACTTTCAGCCGCCGGTGGTTCCTCTCTGCTGACCTTTGGGGAGAGACATGGCTCGCGTTGGCCGTATCTTTGTGTTTTTAGACGTGCATATAGCATATCATGAGAGATGGCAGATGTAAAGCTTTTTTGGCTCCCGATCTTTTGATCTGGGCCTCTTTACTACTCTGTCAAGCTTCATGGCACGGGTGAGACGGCCCCATTCCGCGTAGGGATTCGGCTTGCCGCATCCGTGTGTCGGCCTCGCGTGTGCGGTCAGGGAGGAGGCCTCTAGCACCCCAAGGGATGCCGCCCACGGATGCGGCAAGCCGAATCCCTACGCGGGTGGGAGGATCGCTCTGATGCTCGTTGATTGCAGCTTGACAGAGCACTATGCGGGTCGAGGCTGTCTGCGCCGTGTGAAGAAGATGCCCAGGATGCTGAGCAGCAGCAGGATAGCGCCGGCAAGCAGGCGGCTTCCGGGCATGGAGAGATCAAACGATGGTGGACCAGGTGGGGCCTCTCCGTCAGGTACATGCTGACCCTGTTGGGTCCCTGGTGTGGGAGGAGGACTGCTGGTTGGCGTCTTCCTCGCATCATTACTTGTGCCAGCTATACGAGTAGCCGCCGTGGCATGAGGCTGGTTACGCGTACTTTGGACGGCCGGGGATGGTCTGCTTGTAGCGGCTCCGTTGGATGCGCTGGGTGCAGAGGCTGCCGTGTTGCTTGAGCCTGAATGCATTGGGAGCACGGCAAGCAGACTTGACATCATAAAGACGATGGCCACTACAGCGGCGATGGTACTCACCGCGCGCAGCGAACTCCGGGCGATGTGCGTCCATGCAGGGTGCTGCCGGCGCGCTATCGGGATGATGTTGCTTTCTGGCTGGCTGTGTGTGCGCATGGGAGCGGGGACGCTGTCAGCCGGGAGTATGAAGGAGCGTGGCAGTTCCGCCTGCGGGAGGGCGCGCAGCAGGGCTACGGTCTGGCGGATCTGTGCCAACGACTGCTGGCACTGCGTGCAGGAGCGCATATGCGCCTCACAAGCGGCCTGCTCCTGGGGAGTAAGCTGTTTGTCCAGGAATGCTGAAAGCTGTTCGTTTGTGAGGTGTTCATGCTGCTGTGCCACGATTCTCTCCATCCAAGTGTCAACTTCTATCAGTGTATAGACGAAAACTGCGTGGTAAAAGTTCCTCATGCCGCTGCAAGTAGGTGCGCAGGCGTGCGCGTCCCCGCGAGATACGCGAGCGCACCGTCCCCAGCGTCGATTGCGTGGCAGTGGCGACCTCCTCATACGATAGCCCCTGTACATCGCACAGAACGACGGCCAGGCGTTGATCGAGAGGCAACTGCTCCAATGCCTGTTGGATGAGGCCCTGTACCTCCTGGTTCAGCAGGTGTTCTTCGGGATTATTGTCCAGTCCGGGTGCAGCCAGCGAACTCAGCACGCTGGAAGTATGGGGCTCATCTTCGTCAGTGAAGCCGTCCAGCGATTCGGTCGGATGGCGTTGCACGCGGCGCCAGTGGTCGCAGACCAGGTTGGAGGCGATGCGTAGCAGCCAGGCGCGAAATGAGGAGCCTCCGCGAAAGGATTGGATGTTGCGGAAGGCGGCGATAAAAGCATCCTGTGTGATATCGGCCGCCATATCGCGGTCGCCGAGCATGCGAAACACAAGGTTGTACACATGCTGCTGATATTGCAGCACCAGCTCATTGAATGCCTGTACATCCCCGCCCTGGCTGCGGCTGATGAGGCGCGTCTCATCGTCTCGCAGGAGCCTGCTCATGGTGGCTGCCTCGCTTCTTTCTTCACTCGTGTGTGCCTGCGCTAGTGTAGCATATTATAAGCATATCGGCTATCGTTCCATATCCTATAGAAATACGCTCCCACTGGGCAATATTTCCCATCCGGGCCTCGCAGAATGGGTTTTTCTCCCACAATTTGAGGAGCCCTGTATTTCCTATGCTAAATGACCGTAGAGAGATCTGCTTCGTTATACCTCTATGAGGCAGCTATATAAATAGCGTAGGGACACATCCCATAGGCGTTCCCATAAGCTGATACAAAATCATGTGTCGAGATGTAACAGGGTACCCGCATTGTCGGCGGGCAAGAGAAGCCGAAGCCATCGCCCCTACGAAGACGCGGAAAACGAAGATAGCTATATTGGCGTGTACAATGCATGAAATAGAGACCAGGCCTCGCGAGCAGCCACACGTAGTTTCCCGGCCCTCCTCTCCAAGGATAGCGGGTGGATTGCGCTGGTTGGATCAGCGGCTGGCGAAGTTATTTGGAGAGAATCAGCAGAAAAACTCCATTGCCGTACTGGATGGAGTGCGAGCGCTCGCCTGCTTGCTAGTGATCGCCTTTCATATCAGCCTGATGACCAGCGACCAGAAGATCTGGGACCCACTGGCGCTGCCTCTCATTGGAGCAATCGGCACGGCGGGTGGGTCGGGCGTCACGCTGTTCTTTGTGCTTTCGGGCTTTTTACTCTTTCTGCCCTATGCCAAGGCACTGCTCTTCAAGGGATCATTGCCTCAGGCGCGCCTCTTCTATATGCGCCGCGCGTTTCGCATCATCCCTGGGTATTATGTCTCGTTGTTTCTGATTATTCTGCTTTTTCAGCCGCAGTACCTCCAGCCGGATCACCTGCGCGCGCTGCTGCTGTTCATGTCCTTCTTCATGGACTCGACGCTGGAGACGTTTCGCCAACTGAATGGCCCATACTGGACGCTGGCGGTCGAATGGCAGTTCTACCTGCTTTTGCCGCTGCTCGCCGCTGGCCTGTACCTGCTGGCGTGGCGCATCCCGCAGCGCTGGCGGCTGCGAGCGGTGATGTGCGAACTGGTAGGAGTCATAGCCTGGGCGCTATGCCTACGCTACTGGGGTTTCTACTTCTTGAGCCATCCGGGGCAGAGCTTCCTGGTGCCGCGTGCCGCGCTCAACGTAGCATTGTTCTTCCTGCATGGTATGGACGGCAAGTTCCTGGAAGATTTCGCCGTAGGCATGCTGATTAGTGTTTGCTATGTCTTCGCACAGCGCGCCCCTGCCGGGAGCAGCTTCACGCAACGACTGGCGCGCTGGAGTCCCTGGCTGCTGCTAGGTGGTATCCTGATGCTGCTCTTCATGGCGTTATGGCACTTCAACCATGACTCTCACGGTATACCACTGCTGAATGCGCTGCTGCCCGCGTATGATGTGCTGAGCGAGTTTGGTTTTGCGTTGGGTTATGGAGCGTGTGTTGCCGCGCTCCTCTTTGGTTCCCCCCACCTGAGGCGCCCATTCGAATGGCGCTACCTGCGCTGGATCGGCCTCATTTCTTATAGCCTCTACATCTGGCATCTGGTGTTGTTGATCCTTTTCAAGGCCTATATCCATCAATTTCTGCCAGTCCTTAATGGAGTCGTGGCCTATAGCTCCTACTGGTTGTTCGCCCTGCTTGTGGTCTTGCCCTGCGCGACACTTTCCTATGCCCTGGTGGAGAAGCCCTGGATGCGTGTAGGCGACCTGCTGCGCCGTCCTCGATCTACGTAGGGGACCCGAGCCCACATCTCTTCTACGATATCACGCAAGACAATAACCTGTACTATACAGCCACCCCTGGCTAGGACTTCACGACCGGCCTGGGTACGATAAACTTGCCAGACTTCTTCCTTATTCTCTACAAAGCTCTGAAGAGCTAGATCGAGAGATGGCAGGCCAACAAGAGTCATAGAAATATAATATCTATAGGGATGCAATATACGATAAGAACGCAACACACGTAGGGGCGCGGTTTACAAGCCCGCCAGTCCACCAGCGAGATCGTGATGTCGCCGAAGAACAGGCGGGCTTGTAAACCACGCCCCTACCCCTCCTACCTCTTCCAACGAATTGCGCATCATTCTTCTGCAATCTCGCAAAAAACCGCTCCCCTCCTGTCCTGTCAAGGGTCATTGCATGGGTGAGCCGGCCCTCTCCCGCGTAGGGATCCGGCTTGCCGCATCCGCGTGCGGCCTCGCTTGCGAGGGCAGGAGAGGCCTCCCAGGCCCAAGGGCCAACCATATGGATGCGGCAGTATCCCTACGCGTGGTGGGGAAGCGCCCTGATCCCCGTGCAATGACCCTTGATAGAACACTACATGGGCAGAGGAAGCCCTGAGATTTTGGAATGCCATTCAGTAGAGTTGCTGTATGTTATACTCTTCAGAGTGAGATCAGAATAGGATCCCGGTTATCTCCTGGACAAAAGAAGTGAGCAGCTACCATGACTGAAAAGTTTGTTGTTTCTCAAAATGTATCTCTGAAAGCAGCGGCAGACGAGTTGACATCTCCGCTGCTCCTTCTCTCTAGCGAGGAGGCTGGCTGGGAAGGACTGGTGGCGCGTGCCTATTATGAGCCAAGGCAGTTTGAGGGTGTGGTTGAGTCTGGCACTGCCATGCCGCATATTCCACTGGTACTCTTCACAGGTGGCGCGATGTATATGGAGCAGCGGCCTGTGAACGGTTGCTGGAAAGGGAGGCTCATCCGTCCAGAAGATCTGATTCTGTCGCCTGATGGGAGCGTACCGGGAGAACTGCGCTGGAAGGGCCTTACACCTGAACCAACGCAAACCTTCCATCTGCATTTAAGCAAAGATCTGCTGGCGCGAACTGCTGAGGAGGTGGCGGACTATGATCCCGCTCGTCTGACTTTGGTAGGGCGCTCAGGCTTCCGGGACCCTCTGCTGGCCCAGATCGGCTTTGCCCTGTGGCGGGAACTGGAGCAACTGACCCCTGCTGGAAAGCTCTATGCGCAAACCGCCGCCCAGATGCTCGCTGTTCACCTGTTGCGCCATTATACAGGCGCGCCAGTACACATAAAAGAGCCGTCCCAGGGGCTGACGCGCCAGCAAATGACACGCGTGACGGACTTCGTTCTGGCGCATCTTAGCCAGGATCTCTCGCTTGAGGCTCTGGCTCAGCAGGCTGGCTTCAGCTCCTATCATTTTGCGCGCTTGTTCCGGCAGACGCTGGGAGAAAGCCCGCATCAGTTTGTATTGCGCCAGCGCGTTGAGAGGGCCCAACACTTGCTCAAAGAGACTGATGTGTCCCTCGCTCACATCGCGGGGGAAAGCGGATTCGCGGATCAGAGCCACTTCACCCGCATATTTAAACGTCATCTCGGTCTCACTCCACGAGCCTATCGGCAGGCGTATGAGATCCGCGCACATTTGTACCAGGATGCGCAAGAATAGGCAAGATTCCCCCATTCCTTTCGCCGTATCATAGAAGCACGAAGTTGCTGATAACTGGGGGATGAACTCCCATATCATTCGTGAGATGCGAAAGGAATAAGACAATGGCACTTGAATTGTACATGGTTGGCGTGGTTGCGCGAGACCTGGACAAATCTCTGGAATTCTATCGACGGCTTGGACTCGCTATCCCTGAAGGGAGCAAGGAACAGAAGCATGTCGAGGTGAAGATGGAGAGCGGGGTGACTCTCTTCCTGAACGCCCCAGGACGTATGGACCTATCGAACAACAGCCGCGTCATGTTTGAGTTCTATCTATCGAACCGGGCCGCCGTGGATGAAAAATACGCGGAACTCAGCGGTTTTGGCTACCAGAGCTACCATGCTCCCGTCTTTGACCCCTCCATTCCTGTATACTTTACCTTGATCAATGATCCTGACGGGCATATCATCATGCTCTCTGCCGATTAAACAAAGCAAATGATTGTCATTGTGAGCGGATAAGGGTACATCCCCCTGCGTCAACCTGATAACGCTTCAAGTTGACGCTCTGTTGCTCTGGGATGGCAGGCAGTGGATCCATTTTGCCACCATTTTTAGAATTCTGCACCAGAGAACGTCAAGTCAGAAAGCATTATAGTCGAGATGCCATAAGCCCTGCGTGAGCCAGGTTGACATTCCTTGCTTGATCCGACTATAATACGTTTACACAACCGCATAGTATTTGTTGTGGCGAAGGTAGTCTGCTTCGCTGTGGAAGCAGCAGTTGCCCGATGCCTCGGATGCCGGAGCTGCCTCCTGTTCAGAAGCGAAGCTACATTCCCTGAAGGAGCTTCTATGCCTCCCACAGATGGCCTTGAAGACATTGTAGCTGCCCACTCTCACATTTGCGACCTGGACGGCAAACTCGGCAAACTGACCTACTACGGTCTCGACATTCATGATCTGGCGGCCCATTCTTCGTTTGAAGAGACGGCCTACCTGCTGTGGCATGGCGTCCTGCCGACGCGCCAGCAGCTTGAAGAGTTAAATACCCAGTTGTGGGCCAGTCGCGCGCTCCCCGGTCGTGTGATCGAACTTATGCGTTTGCTACCTACAAAAACCCCTCCCATGGATGTTCTGCGAACCGTCGTCTCCGCCCTCTCTGCGTTTGATCCTGATCTCAGCGATCACTCCGTCGAAGTCAACCGCCGGCGGGCTGTGCGCCTCACCGCGATGATGACGACGATCATCGCGACCTGGGAGCACCTGATTCATGGAGAGGAGCCGGTCGCGCCGCTGTCTGATCACAATCACGCGACGAACTTCCTGTACATGTTGACTGGCCAGATGCCGGGTACCTACAATGCCCATGTTCTGGATACCGCCTTAATCCTGCATGCTGACCACGAATTGAACGCGTCCACGTTCGCCGCGCGCGTGACGGCTGGCACATTGGCGGATATGTATGCTGCGATCACTTCTGCTATCGGCACGCTCTCCGGCCCGCTGCATGGAGGAGCGAACGAGCAGGTGATACGCATGCTCCAGCGCATCGGCGAAGTTGATCACGCTCAAGAGTACATCAAGAACGCGCTGGATCACCACGAGCGGGTGATGGGCTTCGGACATCGCGTCTATCGCACCGAAGATCCGCGTGCTACACACCTGCGAGCCATGTCTGAGGAGTTGGGCAAGCGTACCGGGGATAGCCGTTGGTACGAGATGTCGCGCATCATCGAGGACTATGTCAAGGAGCATAAGGGACTGAACGCCAACGTGGACTTCTATTCCGCCTCGGTCTACTACATGCTGGGTCTGCCCATCGACCTGGATACGCCGATCTTCGCATCCAGCCGCATCACAGGGTGGACGGCCCATGTGCTGGAGCAGTATGCCAACAATCGCCTGATCCGGCCGCGCGGCGAGTATGTCGGCCCCAAGAACGTCACCTATGTGCCGCTCGACCAGCGTGGCTAATGCACTGAGAGGAGGCGCTGCCTGTAGCAGGCTACAGCAGACGCCTTAGCTCCCTCTGCATGTCCGCGTAGCTCTGGTACCTGCCGGCCGCGTCCTCCACCAGGGCGCGTGTGAGGATAGCTTCGAGGGCTGGCGAGGCCGCCGGATTCAACTGGCGTACAGGTGGGAAGGTGGGGTAGTGTGGTGGCGCGTAGTTGCTCAGAGCGTGATGCATGCTGGCGGCGAGCATATACATGGAGGTGCGCTGGTCGTATGGTTTGTCGGTGACCGGCAGGTACGGCGAGATCGCCAGCTTGCGCGTTGTGCGGTGCCTGTGGTGCGCGTTGGGTACGTCTGTCAGCGGAGGCGGGGTCACCTGGAAGCCGGTGAGCATGGCGCGCCCGCGTGTCTTTTCGATGATGATGTTTGCCGGGGAGATATCGTAGTGGCGCACGCTGGACTGCTGCTCCAAAGCCATCAGGATGTTGAGCAGCGTATTCATATAGCCAATAACCTCGCGCTCCGGCAGGGGGCGCAGCAGCTTCTGCATGCGGTCGGCCAGGTTTTCGCCGTCGATGTAGCTCATCACCATATAGTAGTGCCGGCCCTCGGCGAAGCGATCAAGTACCTGCGGAACCAGGGGATGATGCAGGCGCGCGAAGGGGCCGGTCGCGCTATCGTAGTAGCTCAGTTCTTTGGCGCGCCGGGCCAGGGGAAAGTCTGTGCATTCCCAGCGTTTCAGCACCACGCGCTGCTCGTTGGCCTGCGTATCGCTGGCAACCGCCGTCATCACCCGCGTCTCTTCGCTGTTCTTCAGCACATGCTTGATGACGTAGCGGCCCTGGCGGATGCCTACTCCTTCTAGCGGGCTATGTGGCACCAGGGTCGGGGGGATGGTGAGTCGCCCACACATGGAGCAGCAGCGCTGTCCGAAGCGCACGGGGGCGTCGCAATAGGGACAGGTGCGATCATCGTACTCGGTGCCGCAATTGCTGCAACGCTGCGCGCCAGTGCGGTTCTGGTAGCCGCAGACCTGGCAGACGTAGCGCTGGCGCGCGGCGTCAACGGCGTCGGCATAGGCCTCGGAGAACTTTAAAATAGTGTGGTAGCGTTGGCGATAATCTTTAGCCATGGCGCGCAGGAGCACCGCCGCCACCTCGGCAGGGATGCGCGTGTTCCATTTCTGCGGCGAGGGCGGCTGCTCGCGTGTGTGGGCGGTCCACATCTCCTCGATGCGCGTGGAGACGAAGGGTGGCCGGCCGGCAAGCAATTCGTAGCAGCAGATAGCCAGCGCGTACTGGTCGGTGTCGCGTCGTGGGGTGCCCTGCCACTGTTCAGGCGGCATATAGGCGGCGGTACCTGTGACCTCCCCCAGAGAGGCGTGCGTCTGCATGCCCAGGTAGAAGGTCGTGCCGAAGTCCGAGAGCAGCAGTTGCCCGTTGCGACCGATCAGCAGGTTTCCCGGCTTGACATCCTGGTGGATCAGCCCGTTCTGATGGACATAGTGCAGGGCGTCGGCCGCCTGTTGCACATAGGGGACCAACTCTTCGGCGAATGCCAGTCGCCTGCTGCCATCAGCTTTGCGGAAGAGATCATTGATAGTTTTGGGGGCATACTCCATAACCAGGTAGGGCCGGTCATCCTCCAACTGGCCGAAGTTATAGACGGGCAGGATGTGCGCGTGTTGCAGGTTGGCGATGCGCCGCGCCTCGTCAAAGAAGCTGCTCAGGGCCTTTTCGTTGAACTGGTCCAGGCGTAGTACTTTGAGCGCCAGAATGCGGCTGAGCGGCTCCGGCTCGCGCACCTGGTAGACATAGCCATAGCTTCCGGCACCGACGTATGAGACAACCTCGTAGTTGCCAATATGCGCCCCCTGCACGAGAAACTCGCACCGCTGGCAGGTGACGGCATTATCAGGGTTCTCGTGCCTGGAACGGGTATTCAGACAGCGCGCCAATGGTCTTTCCTCTGCAACTTTCCAGCGAAATGGGGCGGCCTGGGGCAAGCTCTTCCTGCCCCTATGATTATATCTTCTTTCGTACTATATATGTACGTTCGTGTGCTCTGCAAGTTGCGCACGCACGAGGGGTAGCCTGATTTTACCTTGTGGGGGATGGGAGGGATGTTTTAAGAAGATGTGGTTACACTTGCTATAGGGTCCTGGCTAACAGATACATGCATCGGAAACAGAGCTTTCTTCGGCCTGCTCCGGGTCTTGTGGAGGAGGGTACTGATATTCTGTATCCTCTTTGTTGCTGATATAAATATACACATCTATATCAAGCTGGCTGAGGTATCTTGCCATGAGCGGGCCTACATCATCCCATGACAATTGGCCATTTTGTGTGCCCAGCTTGGGAAAGGCTATGCTTTGTATGCCAGCCTCCTTGTAGTGGGCAACGACATATGTAAGCCCTTCTTCAAGATATGCGAGTTGTGAGGGGTGCCTCCAATCGTCTTTCGTAGGGAAGTTAAGTATCCAGGGTGAACTGTCGTGATATAAGGTGGGCTGGCCTATACGTAAAGTGCCTGTCTTGCATTCTTCTTGATAGACCTTAAACATAGCAGGATATTTTTGCTTAAACGCCAATGCCAGGCCTTTGCCCATGACGCCTTTACAATTGACAGGGTTAACGATGACGTGAGCATCTGACTCGAAGATGTCACCTGTTTTGTATTGGATGCGGGCCATCGGTTACTTCCTCCTCACATGAAATAAGCGAACAACCCTATGAGTTAGTAACTATGACTTTTTGTGCTCATAGATCTCCTATTTATCCATATACCAATTTCTTTCTGTCTTCCTGGCAGGCCTTCATCGCCACCTCATGGCGTCGGCGTAGGCGTGGGGTGTGGCCCCGGCTGGGGGTTCGGTGTTGGGTCAGGCGTAGGCGTGGGGTGTGGCCTCGGCTGCGGACCTGGCACCGGCACCGGCTCAGGCATTGGCTGCGGCGTCGGCGTCGGCGTTGGATGTGGCTTAGGCGTTGGCGCATGAAACGAGCTGGTGTTCGAGTTCCAATACTTTGTGATATCCCAGCCTGGCAGGGTTGAGTTGTTTTGAAGCAGCGAGGGGCTCAACCCCATCGGGTTGCCTGCAAAATTCGCATTCTGGCTATTCCCGAGGGACCACCACCAACTGGACACATGCTCTCCAAAACCTCCCGCTGGATCGCCATTCTCATGAAAGTCATGCACATACGTATAACCAGAATCTGAACCGTCAGGAGGATTCTGAGGATCATTCACCCAGGTCTGATAGCTGGGAAAATAGCCAATGGGGTTACCAAGCATCTGGTTGGTGACGATCTGATGTACATAGTCAGCCAGGTAATCCATCGGCAGAGTGTTGGCCGGAATACCATGGGCCCGCGAGTAATAGGTTTCGATGGCCTCGTGGGCTACATACCCTGCCAGGGTAGCCAGCGAGCTTAGATCATTTGGGTTATATTCCTGATTAAAATCCTGGGTATTCAGCGTCGTCACGGTGCCATCGTTAAACGCCCCAGTATTGGCAGGCATGCCATCTTGCCAGACGATAAGAGCATCCCCGCACGGAGACATCTTGCTGCAATCTGCCGCATTCAGCAGGTACTGTACCACCTTCGCGCCATACGGAGAAGTGCTCATGGCATATAGGAGGGCCTGCGTTCTAGGATCGTGAAACTTGACATCAATGGTAGTATACAGTTGGAGTTGGGCAAGCTTTCCAGTATCAATGTCGCGTACTTTGGCGAGAAAGTTGTTGGCCGCTGCGACAAGTTCCTCGTCCCAGGAGTCATACCCAGTCTTCATGTTTTTCGCAATGGCATTGACAGCGCCCATAGCCACCTCGTATATGGAGTCCACGAGTGGACTATAGTAAGAGTGCTGCTCCTTCGTGATCTCTTTGCTCCGCAAGGCCCCATCCAGGAACGCATGACGTTTTGACTGATAGCTTTGGAAATCACCCTGAATGCAGGAAACTGCATAATCAATATTGCTCTCTAGCAGGGCCTGTCCATTGCTGGTGTTGAGCAGTCTGTCGAGTTGAAAACAGAGGCCCGGCAGTGTATCTTCACGAATGCGTCGGACGACGGTCGTTCTGGGATCGCCGGTATCAGATGTGGTATATCCTTGCGCATCAAGGAAGTACTGAAACTCGTAGGTATTGTATGGGTCGGCATTACTAAACTCGCCTATTTGATAGACATTATTCAGATAGCGACTCTCATTATCATAGGGAACCGACATATCTTCCATGGTCTTCCTGGCATCGTCACAGGCTGCCTGGAAGTCGCTGAGTCTGGTGATAGCCTGGGTGGAGAGATCGGCATTGTGATTGACGGTGGTAATGAAGGCATCGGCACCTTTGCCCAGGAATATGATGGGGCTTGACAGGCTCCCCACATCGTTAATATGATTGCGAAACCTGGTCGTCCCCCCGGTGTAGGTCTGGCTCGCCAGGTTAGCCCCGTCGCTCATAGATTTGAGCTGATCGGTGAGCGGTCTGATGACATCTAAGAATGAGGTCATAGCTTCTCCATCCTTTTCTTCGTGAGATAACGGTGCTCGCCTTCCTCTGCTCTGCCTTGATTATTGAAACGAGTCCTTGATTTGCAAATCCAGCTTTTCGGTGGCAGGTGCCACCTGCCCCTTCAAGATCTGCCCAATGACGATGCGTTGATTGAGCAGCGACGCGTAGTTTGACTCAAAATGGCTCACGAACTGCTGCACGGTAGCGCTGAGGGTCGTGGGAAGTTGTTGGACAGCGCTGCCCAGGCCAGTTGTGAGGGCATCGAGATTGTGGGGATCAAAGTGCCATTGGTCCTGCGCTTCTCCGACAATGGCGTCCCCCAGGGCTGAAACTGAGGTCGGGCCTACGAGAAATAGAGAGGTGTCACTCATAAATCTACTTTCTCCTTTTCATCAAAAGCACCCATTAGTGCCGTGGGAGCTGTCGTCGTAAACATTGCTATCTATAGTATACATTGCTCAACCAGTGAAGCAGACGACCTTCTCCCCATTTTTCGCGTATGGATCAGGGGAAGCGTCCAGCGGCGAGAACCTCCTCAGGGATATGCCAGACATGGACGGTGCCATCATCGCTGGCCGAGGCCACAAACGACACGGGCGTATGCACATGAGATGCGTTCGCCAGCGGTGCTACTACCGAGAGTGAGCGAATGGGTCCCTGATGACCGGTATATGTGTAGAGCAGTTTGCCGGTGTCATAGCGCCAGATCTGTGCTCCATGGTCCTGCCCTCCTGAGATAAGCAGCCCTTTGTAAGCTGCTACTGCATAGACGCTGCCTTTGTGCCCGTGATAGGTAAGGGTGGGCGAGGCAGAGGGTCGGGTGCTCGTGGCAGACCACACACGCACGGTGCCATCATCGCTAGCCGAAGCAAAGATGTTGTTCTCATCTATCCAGGTGAGGGCATTGATCGCGTCAGTATGGCCCTCATAGGTCACGGGGGTCGGGGAGGTATTCCCGCCCGCGAAGATCTCCCAATGATGAATGATGTGATCAGCCCCAGCCAACAATGCACGATCTGGGGAGGAGGAGAGAAGCGCTCTGACGCCCCCCTTGCCAGCATAGGTAGCTGTAGTCTTCCCGCTCCCGGCATCCCAGACCTGCACAGTGCCATCCTCTGCGCCAGAAAGGATCATATTCGCGGGGGGCGTCCTGGTGGTAGCATATGGGTCTGGCCAGGCCAGGGAGAGCACCCTGCCGCGTTGGCCCCTATGGCCCGCATCTTGCTCGTTCCGCAACGCGTTCCAGACCCAGACCTTGCCATCCTCATCGCCAGCCGAGGTAATATAGGTGCTCTGCACGTTCCAGGCGAGCGCAGTCACTGGAGAGGTATGCCCCACAAAGGTATAGCGCAGTGCCCCGTTGACCGCCTGCCAGACCTGTACTGTCTTATCTACGCTGCCTGAGGCAAGATAGCGGCCATCAGGTGACCAGGCCACCCTCGTCACGGCGGCGCTATGTCCCCGATAGATGTAATCTGCACCTGGCGTGGCAATGGGTGTGATACCTACTGGCACCACCCCGTGTACTTGAGGAGTAGACCCGGCGCAGCCTCCAACCATGGCAACGCCCGCCAGCACGAGAGCGCCAACTCCCAGGCTTTGCAACACGCGGCGGCGCGTGACCTGAGATCCAGGTGATACTTGAGAGGCTGGAGATGGTATCCAGGAGGCAGATGCATTCACAGCGCTCAGCGACGCGTGACAGCCGTGGCAGATCTCGTCTACTGAGGCGTTCGCTGCCCCACAGTGGAGGCAATAGTGTACACATTGATCCATGCTCCACCTTCCTCACTGTGATGGGTTACAGATTACAGTGACAGCGATTTGGCTTGCAACAAGATGCAAAAGCTATACCAATTTTTTAACTACTCGACGCTTTTCGCGTGGTATCTCCCCTCTCCACGAGCAAAGTATAGCACATCTATGGAGACTGTCAAGATTTTTGGATGAGGCTTTTCCGGGTGTCAGTTCCATTTCTTTGTGCCTTCCGGGCAGGCGAACGATCACTCGTCCGCCTGCCCACCTGTCGGAAATCTCTCAGCGTTCGTGTGACGGAACGTTAGTGAGACTCAGTTCTTCTCATCGTGGAAGTTGACATACCAGTGCATCCCGCTGCAGAACGGTTTGTTCTTGGATTGACCGCAGCGACAGAGGCTATAGTGTTCGCGCGAGGAACCTTGAGCGCGTTGCTCATCGTTGGCCTGCTCATCTGCGAGCGGAATGCCCCCGGTGATGCGGTACGGCCCGTCCTTGGAGACCGTGATCGTTGGCTCGCGCACCTGGTCAACGTCGTCGCGGCGCTCTTCACCGCTGATGCCATAGCTCAGGGCGCCGGAGGGACAGTTGCGTACGGCGGCGATGATGGCCTCCATCCTGGCGCCATTGGGTGTGACAAATGGCTCCTGGCCTACATGGAAGACCGCCGCCAGGTTATCGGTGCAAAAGCCGGAGTGCGCGCAGATCCCGCGATTGTCGAAGATTGTTACCTGCTCGCCGAGATACGTGTCGCGCCGGTCTGGCACGCGGTCCGGCGCCTTCTGGCCGGTGAAGCCGAGACGCGTATGGGTGCCATCGCAGAAGGGCTTGTTGGCTGAGCCACCGCAGCGGCAGAGAGCCATCTGCGGGCGCGCCGGGATGCGCTCCCCTCGCGAGTTTTGCAGGTGCTCGGCGTTGGTTACCAGGTAGGGACCATTGAGCGATGCCTGGATGCTGCATCCCAGGCCAGCCTCCATGGCTTTCAGCTCGGCGACTTTGGCGGCCACCCCATGTGGACCATCCGCTGGCGCGAACTGGCAGGCCAGGTCCTGCAGCGCGGCCGTAGCTTCCTGAAGCTCGGTTGGAATGCTTGCATACAGGCGCAGCTTCGTCGCGACCGTCGCCAGGTGCCAGAGCCGTTCACCGAAGAAGGTCCAGGCCGATTGCTTGTGCGGCAGGAGATGCACGTCGCGGTTGTAGCCAAAGCCCGGACCGGCGGTCTTGCCAGGGAGCGCGCTTTGATCGATAGGCATCTTCGTCAGCACTTCGCCCAGCGGGCGAATGACGGTCGTCATGAGCCGCAGAGTGCTGCGCGAGAGGTGCTCAAGTTCGGCCTCCGTCTCGTCGGTGTGCGCGAAGAAGCGCAAGAGCATCAGCAGCATGGTATCATAGGCCACATTGAAGAGGTCGGCGACCTCGTGCGAGAGGGGCTCGCGGATGACTGTGCCGCCAGAGGTATCGTCGTAGAAGTGCGTCATGGGATTGGAGATCACCGGTCGCACTGGCTCAAAGGCGACGCCGCTCTGCTGGGCCTGCGCCACGGCCTCGGCATACTGGGTGCGTACCCTGTCGAAGACCCAGAAATGCGCGTCGGGATGATCAGAGGTTGGCGCCTCGCCTTGCTCGACGACCCGCTCGATGGCGGCGCAGGCCGAGGCCCGGTCCACGGTAGAGATCAGGTCGCCCTTCAGATCGACGAAGCGCGCGTTAGCCTGGGCCTCAGGTGGTCCGATGAAGAGGTCCTCTTCGGGAATATGCGTAAAGCCCGTCTCGATCTTGTGATAAAATTCGCCGACGGTCTTGAAATCGACCTCGAATGGCTCGAAGCTTTCTTCGCCGCCAATCTCTTCGTCCAGACTTGCCTGGATAGCGCCCTGGGAGGCGAGAACGCGAGCGCGAATGGGATCGAAAAGCGCCTGCTGCTCGGCCGAAAGAATACCCAGTTCTGGCATTTCGTAGCACACGAAGCGTTCGATCGTCTCCTGCGAAAATGGCTCCAGGCTCAGGAGGATGCCAAACGGGTACGCTGATGCCGGCAGAGGCAGGTTGGTCCGCTTGAAGTGTGGTGCGCCACCAATAGCGGTCAACAGGTTCGATACCTGTGCGAGGTGCCCCATTTCCTCGACAGCCGTTGAGTTCAAGTGGTGCCGCCAGTCGCGCACCATCTCGGCCTGTTCGTCGGTCATGCCGCCTTCGCTGATATCGTTCTTCAGCGAGTAGGCGGCAAACAGATAAATGCAGGCCAGGCTGTGTTCGAGTTCGGCGGCACGCGAGAGCAGGTAGATCAGCTCTTCGCGTGTCCTGACAGGCGCGATATGCGAACGATCAAGTTTAGGTCCGGGGACAGACTGTGCCATGTGTAATTTCCTCTTCTCTTTTCTTTTTCCAAGAGCCACCAGTGAGCGATGCCTTTCACCAGGATACCTCCTGAAACAACCGAACAGCGTATGCTGCTCATGAGTGTTTATTTCTGCTCAGCAGATACCCCTCTTGGAGGAGGCGTTTCCTCGTGAGTCAGAGTTGTATCTGCATTGGCGGAAACGTTGGTCTTGTCGTGACTCTGTCTTTGCGTCCAGTAGCGGTCAATACGGCCTGGGAAGATGTAGAGTACGGGGACGAGAACCAGCAAGGCGAGGCTCACCTCAATCTTGAGAAACGAGATCCCAATCGCCAGCAGGTAAATGAGCGGGGCCAGCAAGTTTCTGCGTGTGGCTTTCTTCACAAGCTGCGGATCGATCTCCCTGTCCACCAGGCGGTAGTTGCTTGTGACATACCACCACAGCGATTGGAGCACCAGTCCCGTGATCACCAGGGTGCCAGCATAGATGATGACGGGGGTTTGTTGGTGCGTATATTGTCCAAGAAGCGCTGTGGGGAAAGGAATAAACACGATACACATCAAGAACAGGATGTTGAGCCATAGCAAGTTGCGATCAGAGCGTGAAATATAGTGAAAGGTGTTGTGATGAGCGACCCAGTAGATGCCAACAACCACGAAACTCAACATATAAATCAACACTTTTGACCATAAATGGGGTAACTCGTTATTGAACCACTCCTCTGAAGCCAGTTGTGGTACCTGAAGGTTGAGCACCAGCAGGGTAATGGCGACGGCGAAGACCCCATCGCTGAACGCCTCCGTGCGCGCTGTGCTCAGGGGAGCACCTGGTCCCCGCTGGTTCTGTGTACGCATGTAAAATTCCTTTTCGACGCTGAATTAGTTTTAAGCTCACCTTCTCCGCCTGTTGCTCTGAAGAAGTGAAGCGTGCTCCTTACGTTTACTATAAACTACAGGGCAGCAATCATAGATCAGTTATTTTGCCAGTTTGCGACCTGTAGAAATGTTCAGGTAGAAATAGCTCCAGGGAGGGTGGTGCCGTAGCGCGTGGCTTGCCTCGCCGTCCTGGAACGACC
>JALYTT010000276.1 GCA_030854145.1 Chloroflexota bacterium
CCCACCTCCTGCCCCCGTGCCGGCCGCCAAGGGCCGCACCGAGGCGCAGAAACGCTGGGGACGGCGGGCGTTTTCCAAAGAGGGGTATCGCTTACAGGCTGAGTTTGCAAAAAAATGAACTACACCCGGTACATTGTTTGCGCATATCTGGAGAGAGATAGGTTTCTGGTATGTACAAAGAATGTATTCATATGCAGACGAGGTATTTTGTGCAATGAGAATGCATTCAGGCTTCTGGATGTTCCTCTTCTAAAGGAGGAAAGCGACTGGTGAGGCGGGTACCAATAACCCAGCCGGCCGCCCCTAACACAACCGCCAGGCCGAACCAGACGAGAAGGAGGATATTCAGGGGCACATTGAACGCCGCCGCCAGGATACCTGCAAGCACAATGCCAAGCGTGAGACCGATAGTCACGCCTATCAAACAGCCGGGGTGCGCCAGACTGCGCCCCCGCAACTTGTTCATCATAACAACACACCTTTGCCAGAACAAAATCCGTTCGAACGGATGATAGCGCTATCATGCCAGATCGTCAAGTTCGCGGGCGTTAAGAATTCTGGACAACGACCAAAAATGTAGTTATACTGGATAGGCCGTGTATCCTGAGCGTGTCGGGCAGGTAAAAGTCTCAAGGCGCAGACTTCTATGCGGCAGAGAGCACCATCGCAGCAAAACAAGCGGCACACAAGAGAAGCTATGAATACGCATACTGCAAGTACCTTTATCGTCATGAGGGGCTATCCGGGTACAGGCAAGAGTACTATCGCGCGCGCAATCGCAACGGCCTTGCATGCACCCTTACTCGACAGGGATATTATACGCCAGATGGCGGTGGATATATTTGGAAAACTGCCCACGGTTGGGCAGTTTTCCTATGAGTTGCTGTTTGCCCTGGCGCGCGAGCAACTGGAGCTTGGGCTGAGCGTTGTACTGGACACACCGCTCACCTATCGCAGAACATACGAGCAAGCGCAGGAGTTAGCCAGCATCTTCCACACGCCTATACTGGTGGTCCATTGCCAGTGTCCCCCCGAAGTACAGAAACGCCGCTTAGAGGGGCGCAAGGGCCAGGTCTCCGCCTTCCAGATCACCTCGTGGGAGGAGTGGGAGCGCTGGCAACCTCGCTTTGAGCACTTCGATGATGGTGGCTGTATCATCGATACCTCCCAGCCGCTCGACGACTCACTGGCCAGGGTGATGCACAGTATTCAAGAGATCCATTGTCCCGAAGGCCTGCACCACACGAAGCAGGAACTCCCCGATCAGTCTCGCATTTAGGGAGACAGTGTTCAAGCATCCTTTACATAGCCCTCGCCCATTACATACAATACAAGAGTGTGTTTCAGATTATTTTTTGGAGGACCGATGAAAGCTGCTGTATTTCACGAGCATGGAGACATAGACGTTCTGCGTGTCGAAGAGATGCCAAAGCCCACTCCTGGCCCGACCGACGTGGTCATCAAAGTACGTGCCTGCGGCGCGAACCGCCTGGATACCTATTCACGCGCCGGTCGCACCAAAGTGGCGCCCATGCCACATATTGCCGGCTCAGAGATCGCCGGCGAGATCGAGGCGCTTGGCGAGGCGGTCAGCGGATTGAGCGCCGGGCAGGCAGTGGCCGTGGCGCCCTACCTGTTTTGCGGGCAGTGCGAGTTCTGCCGCGCGGGTGAAGAGGTGCTCTGCCTGAAGGCAGATATCATCGGCCTGGGTAGCCAGGGGGGGTTTGCCGAGTACGTGAGCGTGCCGGCGTCCAGCGTGGTGGCTCTGCCCAAAGGCCTGGACTTCGTCTCAGCCGCCGCCGTCAGCCTGGCGACGATTACCGCCTGGCATATGCTCGTCGTGCGCGCACCGCTGCAGCCGGGCCAGGATGTGCTGGTGCATGCCGCCGGGAGCGGCATTGGCAGCGCGGCCATCCAGATCGCCAGGCTCAATGGCGCGCGTGTGATTGCCACCGCCGGGTCAGCCGAGAAGCTGGAACGGGCGCGTAAGCTGGGAGCCGACGAGGTCATCAACTACAACGAGCAGGACTTCTTGCAGGAGGTGCGGCGCATCACCGGCAAGCGCGGCGTCGATGTCGTCGTCGAACACATCGGCGAGCAGACATGGGAGAAGAGCGTGGCCTGCCTGGCGCGCCGGGGGCGCCTGGTGACCTGCGGCGCGACGACCGGCAACGAGGGGAAGGTCAATCTCTGGACGCTCTTCGCCAAGGAGATCGCCATTATCGGCTCCTACGGCGGCACGCGCCACGATCTGGCAAATATCCTCAAGCTGGTAGCTATGGGCCAGATACAGCCCGTTGTGCATGGTACCTATCCGCTCGAAAAGTTGGGCGAGGTCCAGCAGATGATGGAGCAGCGCCAGCAATTTGGCAAGCTCATCGTGACGCCCGGCGCATAATTTCAGACATGTAGGCCTACAAGTATAATGGTATGTAGAGGCACATCAGTATAAAACAGCTCGCCTGTGCTGATGAAACCTGACTTACCATGCTATTTTCCGGCATTACCACAACGGAATGCCAGACTACACTGAAAGGATGCACCTGTCATGGCAACAACAACAAACGAGGTTCGCGCCAAGAAGATTGAGATCGTTGACCAACCGGAGGAGGTAGAAGAGAAGAAAGGGCTGAACATTAAGCTGCTCATCCCCGTCATTCTGGTCGCCGCCGCCATCACCCTGATCATTGTACGCCGTCTGGTCGGATCTAACGAAGACTAGCGCGTTCGGCATAGATATTCAGGTGCCGGTCGCGTGCATGCTCGTGTCGAAAGAGAGATATCGCGCTCTCAACGATCCAGCATGCATGTGGCCGGCTCATATTTCAGCCAGGATTCAGGAAGACTTTACTCCCATTTCAGGCCTTCGCATTATAACTTTCTTACGATACCTATGATATGATAGGCGCATGTGTAGTGCATGCATGCGCCCATGCGAAGGAGACAATGGCTATGCGAAAGAAGGTGATTCTCTGGCTGGCAGCGATGCTGTGCATGCTACTTACTTTGCTATCTGCTTGTGGCGCAAACAATGTATCAAGCGGGAACCCGCAGCCTGGCACGACACAGCATGGGTCTGCAAGGCTCTATGTACTCGATGGCTACACGCCGCCGGGCGCCAGCACTACCGGTAACCAGCGTATTGTCGCGTTCCAACCTGAGAGCGCGCATCCGGGCGCGCTTGTCACACTGCCGGCAGGCCTGATGTCGTTCGATCACCAGCGTATCTATACAGCTACGGCGCAAGGTGGCCACACGACCATCGCGATCTTTGACACGCAATCTGGACGCAGCATACGCACGTTCAGCATTCCCGGCAGCTACTCAACAAGCGAAAGAGGCTATGCCACCCCGGTATCCTCGCCCGATGGACGCTGGCTGGCCCTGCGCCAACAGGGAACCGCCAGCGATGCGACCACGATCGCGCTCGTCGATACACAGGCGGCAAAGCTGGTCAAGACATTTCACCTGGCGGGTACCTTCGCGCTCGACGCCATCGCCGCCAACGGAGGCATGATCTATCTCCTGCAGTACCCCAACAGTGGCAGCGAACACTACGATGTACGCGCGTTCGATGCACAAGCGGGGCAGCTCCTTCCCGGTACTATTGTTGATAAAACCGAGATCAACGAGAAGATGCAGGGCACGGCCTTGACGCGGCAGATGGCCGCAGATGGCTCATTTGCGTACACGCTGTACATCAACACGGCCATCAATAAGGCCTTTGTGCATATCCTGCCACTATACAATGAGCCAGGTGGCCCACCGCTGGCGCGCTGCCTTGATCTGCCGGTCGGACACTCGGCCAGCCTGCTCCACTACTACACGCTGGCACTATCCGCCGATGGCACGACGCTCTATGCAGCCAACGCGGCGCTGGGAACAGCCGTTAAAATCGGCCTGGACCACAATCAAAGCACCGTTTTCGATATCAATATCGCCACTACAGGCAGATTTAACCCTGGCAATGTTGTCACCACCAGCAGCGACAGAACGCGTATGCTGCACAACGGCGCGGTCCTCTCCCCTGACCAGAAGACGCTCTACGTCGCAGGAGAGCGCGGTATCTGGGTCATTGATACTGCTACGCTCAATGTGCGTGCTCATTACCTGACGCAGCAGACCTTCACAGGGGTAGCGATTAGCGCCGACGGTCGCACGCTCTACGCGGTTGACCCGACGACGGGCATCACGCTGATTGATGCCGCTGCTGGACAAGTGCGGCAGGTCACAAAGAGTCCTGCGCAGGCACCCTGGGGGATTGAATGGATCAGCAGTTAAAGCGGAAGCACACCTGGGGAACAGGGGCGCGTTTCATCGCGTCTCTGTTCCTCACACTCCTGGTCGCGGCCTGTGGCGGGGGCCCAGGCTCCACGACAAGTACCCAAACACCCACGCACGCGCCCGCCGTGACTGTGAACGTTCCACAGCAAGATACACCCACGCCCACAACCACGTCGCTCGTCGCCTGGCCCTCCTTTAACGGGGGCGGCGCGCGCAGCGGTGTGAACACGTCCGAGCACATTATTTCACGGGGCAACGTGGGCCAGCTTACACGGCTGTGGCAACAAACACTGCCGGATGTCGCGGATAGCTCGCTCGTTGAACAGCCGGACATCAATACCGCCGGCGGGACGAGAACGCTGCTCTTTGTGACCACGAAATCCGGCAGCCTGCTGGCGCTCGACGCCGCGACGGGGCAGACCGTCTGGCGACGCGATAGCAGCGGGCCGAAGATCACCAATAGCTCTCCCGCCCTCGATCCATCCGGCCGCTTCGTGTATAGCTACGGCCTCGATGGAAAGGTCCATCGCTACGCCGTTGGCTCAGGGGCCGAGGTCACAGGTAGCGGCTGGCCCGCCACGATGACGCTGATGACGCAGGATGAAAAGGGCGGGACGGCCATCAATATCAGCAATGGCTACTTCTATATGGGCATCGGCGGCTATGTCGGCGATGCTGGACACTACCAGGGGCATGTGGTAGCCGTCAACCTCACCACAGGCCGAACCACCGTCTTCAATACCTTATGCGCCACGGTGCGCCAACTCCTCAACAATGTACCCACAGCGCCAAACTACTGTGCGGCTCTGCGCTCCGCCGTGTGGTCACGCGCGGGGGCGGTGATCGATCCGGTGACAGGCAATGTCTTTATTGCCACCGGGAACGGGCCGTTTGACGCCAATACCGGCGGGCATGATTACGGCGATAGCGTGCTTGAACTGAGTCCCGACCTGAGCAGGCTGATCGATACCTATACACCCAATAACTATATGCAGCTTGATGCGCAAGATGCCGACCTTGGCAGCGCCTCACCAGCTCTGCTCCCCAGACAGAACGGCAGTCGCACACCCTACCTGGCAGTGCAGGCAGGCAAAGATGTAAAGCTGCGACTGCTCAACCGCCAGAATCTTTCCGGTAGGGGTGGCCCCAACCATGTCGGCGGCGAGGTCCAGAGCGTCAGCTTACCGCAGGGATGCGCCGTGCTTACACAACCCGCTGTCTGGAACGATCCCACGGGGGTAACCTGGGTGTTTGTAGCCAACGACTGCGGCTTCTCGGCCTTCAAGGTCGTGACCAGCAATGGCGTGAGCAGGTTGCAACTGGTCTATCAGAACAAGGTGATGGGCAGTTCGCCGTTTATAGCCAACGGCGTCCTCTTTGTGCAAGGGAACCGGGTGCTGTATGCCCTGGCGCCGACTACAGGCACGATCCTCTGGAGCAGCGCACTGCGGTCGGCCGGAGGCTCAATCGGTGAATTGCACTGGCAAAGTCCATTGATTGTCAACGGGCATGTATACGCAGTAGATATGAATGGACATATCACAGCTTACGGGTTCAAGTAGCCTGCGTTCTGGAAGCAGCAGGCGCGTAGTACGCTGTAAGCTTCAAGCAACGGCTGTATGTGTAGTGTCGCCCCCTGCGGGCACCATGCTCCGGCTTGGACCATGAAGTTTGACAGCGTAGTAGGAAGCGAGGAGCGGGCATGAACACACACATTTTGATCGTCGATGACGACAGCCGCCTCGTCAGCACCCTACGCCGCACGCTGGCTTACGAGGGATACCAGGTATCTACGGCGCAGGATGGCGCGAGCGCCCTGGAGTTCACGCGCACCAGAGTACCGGACCTGGTGATCCTGGACGTGACATTGCCCGGTATCGACGGCTTGCAGGTCTGCCAGCGACTGCGGGCTGCCGGCGATAGCGTGGCTGTGCTTATGCTCACCGCCCGCGATGCCGTGAGCGACCGCATAGCTGGCCTGGAGACCGGGGCCGATGACTACCTGGTGAAGCCCTTCGCGCTTGAAGAACTGCTGGCGCGCATCAAGGCTCTACTGCGGCGCTATACGCCGGGGGATATCAGTCGCGAGGTGCTGCGCTTCGAAGATCTAGAACTCGACACTGCCACGCGCCAGGCACGCCGTGGCAGCCGCAACATCGACCTGAGCACCACCGAGTACGAACTGCTGGCACTGTTCCTGCGCAACCCGCGTGCCGTGCTCACACGCGGCATCCTGATGGACCGGGTGTGGGGGCAGGATTTCGAGGGCGGCCCCAATGTGCTTGAGGTCTACATCGGCCACCTGCGCAGCAAACTGGAGCAGGGCGGAGAGCCACGGCTCATTCAGACGGTACGCGGGGCTGGCTACGCGCTGCGCCTCGCCGCGTGAAGCAAGAAGGAGGAGTGTCATCCATGTTTATACCCCTGCAACTGCGCTTCACGCTCTTCTATACCTTCCTGCTGGCCCTGGCCCTGCTGTTCTTCGGGCAGGCTGTCTATGGTCAGGCGCAGCAACGCGCCTACCAGGATTTAGACAACACACTCAAGAGCCGGGCCGAGAGCGTCAGGTTTGGAAAGTTACTGCTGTGCCCTGGGACTTTCACCAATCCCACGCCCTTCTCCCCAACAGCGCCTTATGCGCTCCCCAGCGTTGATGGTCTGGGTACAGGCGGTGTCGCTATCGAAGTGCTGGACAGCAAACTGAACTTGCTGGCAACCACGTCGGTGCCCCTGCCTGATGGTACGTCGGTTGTGCCTGATTCCCTGGCCAATAGCCCCGCTCCCTGGGACCAGGCGGCGATTCAGAGCGCTTTCAAACACTATCAAGCTGGAACGGGCGCGGACGGTGTGTACAGTGTGGTTACCTATAAGGATCAGCCAGTGCGCGTATTCACGCTGGTCAATGACCAATCGATGTGCAGCGACTCCAGCCAGGGAAACACGAATACCATCCACTACATCCAGACGGCACATTCAGAGCAAGATATCCTGCAATCGCTGGCCGACCTGCAACGTGTACTCGTGCAAGGCACCGCCCTGGTGCTCGTCTTCGCGCTGCTCGGCGGCTGGCTCATCAGTCGCGGCGTGCTGAGCACCGTACAGCGCATCACCAGGACGGCGCAACGCATCAGCGACTCGCGGGACTTTACGCGGCGTGTACCTATCGCAGCGAAGCCAGGTCGGGATGAGCTTGCCACGCTTGCTAGGACCTTCAACAGGATGCTGGCCAACCTGGAGGAGGTCTACCAGCGCCAGCAACGTTTCGTCGCCGACGCATCGCACGAACTGCGCGCGCCCATCACCTCCATTCGCTGCAACCTCGACCTGCTGGTGAAGGCCCCCGACCTCCCCACCAACGAGACACGGGCAGCTCTCGACGATGCGCGCGCGGAAGCCGACCGCATGGGTCGCCTGGTGAACGATCTCCTGACACTGGCACGTAGCGACGAGGCAGGGCAACTGATCAATGATGGAGATAGCACGAATAGCGTGGCACACGATGATCTTAAGATGTATGGCTATACGAAATCTAAGAAGCAGGCGCGACAAATAGACCTGGATAGCCTGCTGCTCGAAGTCTTCCGCCAGTACCGGCCCGTGGCAGATGATGAAACCGCACAAGACAAGGATAGCGGTCGGCAGAGACCACGGCTCACGCTGCACCATATCGCGCCAGCGAAAGTGAGCGGCGACTCCGATCAACTGAAGCAAACGCTGGTAGCCTTGCTGGATAACGCCCTCAAATACACGCCACACGAGGGAAACGTGGCACTTTCATTGACTACAAGCAAGGGCGATGCCATCGTCACGGTCAGTGACACAGGACCCGGCATCACGCCAGAGGACCTGCCGCACATCTTCGAGCGTTTCTATCGCGCCGACCCTGCGCGCAACCGCGATCGAGGTGGCAGCGGGTTGGGCCTGGCGATCGCGCGCAGCATTGTGCAAGAGCATCAAGGCTCCATCGAGGTCGAGAGCACACCCGGCAAGGGCAGTATCTTCACGTTGAAGCTGCCCCTGGCGGGTACATAATGCTGGAAAATGCTCTCTACTGAGCCGACCTTCCGCCATCAATCGCCACAATCTGCCCGGTAATATGGCTTGCTCCCTCGGAGGCCAGGAACAGCACTGTTGGGGCTAACTCGCCGGGTTGGCCAATGCGCTTCATCGGCGTGGTATCAGCAACCATGGCTTCCGCGCGCTTAAGGATAGCTTCGGTCATGCGTGTGCGAAACATACCGGGGGCAATAGCATTGACGCGAATATTGCGCGCCGCCCATTCCACCGCCAGCGCGCGTGTGAGGTTGATCACAGCAGCTTTACTGGTGTTGTAGCCAACGGTGTTCATCTCGCCGCCTCCAAAGCCAGCGATCGAGGCTACATTGACCATAGCGCCCTTGTTGCGTTCGAGCATATGCCTGCCAACGACCTGTGACATCAAAAATGTGCCGGTAACGTTTGCATCGATCACCTGTCGCCAGCGCTCGAAGGGCATGGTTTCGGCGGGCGCGCCCCAGGTCAGGCCAGCATTATTGACCAGAACATCGATTTTGCCACAGGCCTTGAGCGTCTGCTGCACCAGGTTCTCTACAGAAGCGGGATCGGCAACATCGCAGAGATAGGCATACGCGGTCACCCCTTGCTTTTTCAGCTCCTGCTCCGCCTCACTGAGCCATTGCTCGCGGCGCGCGGTGATGACGACAGTAGCTCCGGCCCTACCAAAGCCCTGCGCAATCTCTAAGCCCAAACCGCGCGATCCGCCGGTGACGAGGGCCACCTCGCCGGAGAAATCGAAGGTCACAGTACCCATGAGCACCCCTCTTTATGTAGTAGGCAAAACATGACATAGCCTGGATTTCACACCTGGCTACCTCTTCTGCCTTGTATTATACATCAGGTTTGGAAGGTCACCAGAAAGCGTAAAGGCGTTAGAAGGTAGGGGCGCCGTTTACAAGCCCGGTTGGCAGGCAGATGACATC
>JALYTT010000277.1 GCA_030854145.1 Chloroflexota bacterium
CAAGACCGGCGAACACTTCTCAGAAAGCCAGGATAGGAGAGAAACCTGTACACCTGTACAAGCTTCTCTCCTGACATTTATGCTTGAACTTCAGCAATGCGAGTATCCCAATTGGCATTGGTATCACCAGGACCGCCAATGTACTCGGTTGCCATCCAGATGCCATGGGAATTGTTAGGATCAAGAACGGCGGCTGAATAGTCACCCCAACGACAAGGTCCTGGCGTACAGGTAAAGCCATTATCATTGGCGACACCAGCAGCCAGGAAGCGTATGCCTCCAAAGTTTGAACTGCCGGCTGGACGTATGGCAAACACAGCGCTGGGGTACACACCCGGACCAGACAATGACATAACCATGGCCGCGGTACCATCCGGGCTGACGGTAATGGCCGGGTAAAGCAGGTAGTTCCCGTGCGAGACAACATACCCCTGAGCGGTCATACTCGCGTGCGCGATGGCCAGTTGGTCCTTTGTCAGGCTTGGGTGAATCTCAAACCACGCGACCCCCGAACGCTGCGCGCTATCACCTGGAATGGTGATCGATGTGTCCAGCGCACCCCAGAGATGGCCATTGATATATTGGACCTGCTGCATGCGATCATCGTCCGTGGTAATGACATGGCCGCCTGGATCAACTGCGTTAGGTGGCAGGCCATACGTCTCTGAATTGACAAGCACCCCGTTAAAGTTGGAAATCCCGCCTGTTGATAATATCTGGGGAGTTGTGAGTGCCCATACTGCAAGACGGTGATCAAAGGTGCCATTAGGGTCGAGTGAGCTTACGAAGTACTCGGCAGCAGGATTGCCATTGGTGATGGCAGGTTGAAGCGAAGCAGCAATCGCGCCACCAATGCTCAAGTTATTGTACTGACCAAAGAGGACTGAAGAGGCTTCCGCAACCAACTGCGATTTGGAGATCGGATAAACCTGTGCGCCATTGAAAAAGACAGGTCCACCGGTAATGGCAGAGATGGAAAATTCGTTAGTGGTGACATACAGATTGTATTGATCGATACCGAGAAGTGGTTGATCGCCAAAGCATGGGCAGCCTGGATCAGGCGAGAAAGCACCAGGACCATCCGTGGTTGGCAAACGATAGACTTTCCACGTTGTCGTGGGATCCCCACTCGGATTGACGGCGACATCGAAATGCGAAACGTTGTTCGTCAAATCGACAAAGAGCATAGTGGCAAACCACGCGTTGGTTGATTTGTCATAGTAACACCGTGGATCGCCCTGGACGGTCGGCCCTGTCGCGGTTTCACCAAAGAAGGCAGACATGGGAACGGGTTCATTCAGGCGAACGCCGTTGGTATTGAAAAAACCGACAGTAAGATTAACAGGCTCCATGACGAAGCCATTGCCTACACACAGGCCTTGATCAGGTGGTTCTAGATCACCTCCATTGGCAAAGAAGTTGTCAAATACATTAGAACCTTCAAAGTTGTGGAGCAAAGCGTGGCCCGCTGCTGCTGCCTTGAGATTGGCATTGGCACGGGCGGGAGTTGATTTAATCGCGGCATTCCGGCCTTTACCTGGAATAGAGAGGGCAGGCAACACACGAATATTTGAGGAATTCGCGGTCTTTTTGGCTGCTGCCAGGTGTCGCGGGTCTACCAGAGTGCCTTGTTCTAAATGCCCCTTGTGGAAACGATACGAGGACGACGTTTTCAGGCTTGCAGCGTTGGCTGTTTTCCCTTGCATTGCTTCTTGCGCTACATAGAACCCCAGGATAGAAGCAAGAGCGAGGAGTGTAAGGATGATGCTCACCCTTGAGCGAGAAGAGATGCTCATTACGAGGTCTCCTTTACGAACTAATAGTCCCCCAAAAAAGCGTTCCGAAGCTATACCCCCTTTGGGCACCCAATGGAAGATAAGAATCAGATATGGATAGCATGAAGTGTTTCGCCTCTGCTGATTATAACATGCACATGTACCTCATTGATAGAGTCCCAACCTAATGGGTGAAAGGGCCAGGGGAGCTTCATTGGCCCAATGCATCATCATCGTAATGAGCAACTCATCCGTGCTGAAATCGACGCCGCCCGGTCGTGATCGATTTCTAAATGTCAATAATCTAACTATTTGTATGTACATGGAGAAAATGTATATTACTACCCTTCATAGGCTGTTGGATCAGGAACCTGAGCGAGTTGGAAGGCTTCTCGTCTTTCAAAACAGGTGCCGCATGTCCCGCAGTGCTTGTCGCCGCCCTTATAGCAGCTCCAGGTATCCGCATAGGGAACTCCGAGCACGCTTCCTAAACGGATGATTTGCTGCTTGGCCATATGCATAAAAGGAGCCTCAAGCCTCAGATTTGGGTTCCCGAACCCTTCGACCGCCGTTTTCTGCATCGCATCAAAAGCCGTGATGAAAGCGGGTCGACAATCGGGATATATATAGTGATCGCCGGCATGAGCCCCGATCGCGACCACCTCAGCCTGCTCAGCCACGGCGATCCCATAGGCAATCGTGAGCATAATCGCATTGCGATTGGGCACAACGGTGATCGCCATAGTAGAATCCGCATAATGCCCATCGGGAACGGGGATCGTATCCGTGAGGGCTGACCCCTTCAGGAAACCCCCAAGAGCGCTCAGATCAATCACATCATAGCGTGCGTCGAGTCGGCTGGCACAGTGTTCAGCAAAGGCGAGTTCTTTCTTGTGACGTTGTCCATAATCAAAAGAGAGCAGGTGGAGAGCATAGCCTTCAGCGTGCAGGAGATGTGCCAGTGTCACACTATCCAGGCCTCCGCTCACAATGGCTACAGCAGTAGACATACAGAAGATACCTCCAAAATGTAGCGGATGAAAGAAACATTTCCCTTGTATTCAATCTTAACGGAAACTCTAGACTGCATGATAGTGCATTGCCAGGTAAAAGATCAAGATCTACTCTCCCCTCAAACTCTCTACAGAGGCTGCGTTTGATATTGAGGAAGCAAACTCGTTCTTTCTTGATAAGAGCATAGAGAGATGAAGCCAACCGACTCTGTTCGCCTCGCAAGAGTTATGTATCAGGTCCAGGAGCAAACCATGCTGATACCAGGGATCACAGCATTCTTCTCACAGGTCTTTTCGTTTGTATCGGCCGTTTTCATAATCTGGATGCTTGTCGATTGTGTCAGAAATCAAGCCATACAAAATAAAGGGTCATGGATCTGCTTTATCTTGCTTACGCAATGGATTGGCGCCAGCGTTTACTTCTTTGCGCGGGGTCCCTGGATGAAAATCAAGCCATCTCTGTTTCCCCAGCGGTCTTCTTCAAGCTACCAAACACCGCCTGCTCCCCAGGCGATGCCTGCTGAGACGCTTTCAGCGTATGACCTCGGCTACCAGGCACACCAGCAAACGCCAGCGCCAGCCTTCCCAGAGAAGACACCAGCACCAGGGATGTCACCATTGCATCCTGAGTATGAGCAATTGCAGGTAACGTACCCGGAGATGCCGCCGATGGAGCAGCACCAATAGGCACAGTTGTTGACACAGGTGCGCGGCAACGTCTATCATCCTTAGCAGAGACACGAAAACCGCCGTGCCGTTTGCTCGCGGCACGGTCCGCGAACACATGTGAGGAAACGTTTCATGTTTACGTTGCGCCAGTACACGCCTGCCGATCTGGAGGCCGTCACATATTTGCATATCTACGCCATTAAGCAGGCGGGTGCCTACCTGGGGCGTGGCCCCTGGGACGATGATGTCTATACGATCGAAGAAGCGTATTTCAACAATCAGGGAGAATTTTTGATCGGCGAATGGGACAGCATGTTTGTGGCCATGGGAGCCTTTCGCCGCACCAACCTGGAGCGTGCCGAAATCAAACGCATGCGCGTCCATCCCGATTACCAGGGCCGCGGCTTCGGCCAACTGATTCTCAGCGAACTCGAGGCCCGCGCCCGCGCCATGGGTTATAAGACGCTGCATCTGGATACCTCAGTTTTGCAAGTGCCTGCCCAGAAGCTCTACGAGAAAAACGGCTATCACGAAATCGGCAGAGATAGGTATCAGAATCTCGAAGTGATTTTGTATGAGAAGCACCTGGGCTGATACCACATACCTTCTTCACACCCGAAGCTAGATCACTTCACTGAGGGTGAAAAAGTTTTTGAGCAGCCTGGTTGCGTGCTCTGCATAGGTTGGGAAAAGAGCGACGGCCTCCCGTTCAGTCCGCTCGTATGCTTCGAGACCATAGGCCACGATAAACTCCTGTTTCAGCGCGGGTTCATGCAACCAGATGTCGAGCATCTCCTCGGTGAGTTCACAGTGGTATTGCAGTCCATAGGCCCGTTCTCCATAGCGGAACGCTTGATTGAAGCCCTGGGTGTGATGGGCCAGTGAAACAGCGCCCTGTGGCAGCAGGAAGCAATCCTCATGCCACTGAAACGCTTGCTGGTAGCCTGCAAAGCCCTGGTAGAGTGGATCTTTGCTGCCCTCTTCAGTGAAATAGATGCGCAAAAAGCCAATATGGACCTTGGGCAGTTGCTTCACCTCCGCTTGAAACGCCCTGGCAAGCAGTTGCCCCCCAAGACACATGCCAAGATAGGGAATACCTTGCTTGATCGCTTGCTGGAGATAGGCTTCCTCGTGGACGGTGTAAGGATACCTGTGCCTATCGTACACATGCGCTGCTCCACCCAGCGCCACTATCGCGTCGTACCTCGTGGGGTCCGGCAGGTGGTCCCTTCCAATGTGGATGAGGTGATAGAAGGTTTCGTATTCATCGAGCATGGTACCCACACGACCGGCAGGGTTTTCCTTGATATGTTGCAGGACCAACACCCGTTTCTTATCAGTCATCGCTCACTCCTTTTGTGCGTCGCTGTTCCAGTATCCAGACCATGGGGAGAAACCTTGCTCGCTGCCGTCTTTTCATGCGCGATGCCATGATTATTGCCGCCTCCAGTGCGCATCGGCGTGTAACCAGGCTGCGAGGCAAAGAACTTCAGGTGACGGCGCAGGTCATCCAGTAACAGGTCCGCCATCTCGCGGCTGAAGCCATCTTTCACGACGACCCGCAGCACCGAGAGGTGCTCCAGGTTCGGCGGGAAGGTATAGGCGGGGAGAATCCAGCCCCGATCTCGCAGCCGTTCGGAGAGATCGAAGACGGTGTAATTGGTGACCTCCTTGAGTTTGAACGCAAAGACGGGGATATCCCGACCCTCCGTCAACAATTCGAACGGTCCCAGTTTGCCTATCTCTCCTGAGAGGTAGAGCGCCACATCCTGGCAGCTCTGCTGGACACGCCGGTAGCCGTCCTTGCCCAGGCGGAGGAAGTTGTAGTACTGGGCAACCACCTGGCTGCCTGGCCGCGAAAAGTTGAGCGCAAAGGTAGGCATCTCCCCGCCAAGATAATTGACCTTGAAGATAAGATCTTCCGCTAAGGCCTCCTGGTTCCGCCAGATGATCCAGCCCACACCTGGGTAGACCAGGCCGTATTTATGGCCCGAGGCGTTGATCGATTGGACCCTGGGAACGCGGAAATCCCATAAGAGATCCGGCTGCAAGAACGGGGCAATAAAGCCACCACTGGCCCCATCGACATGGATGGGAATATCCCAGCCCTTTTCCCGTTGGAGAGCATCTAATGCATCGTTGATTTGTTTGACAGGCTCATAGCTGCCATCATAGGTACTGCCCATAATCGCCACCACACCGATGGTGTTCTCATCACAGTAGGTGATCGCCTCCTCCGCGGTCAAATGATAGCGTCCTTGAGCCAGCGGGACGAGACGCGGTTCGACATCAAAGTAGCGGCAGAATTTGTCCCAACAGACCTGCACGTTGATACCCATCACCAGGTTCGGACGATCTGCTGGTTGGTTGGTGGCTTTCCTGCGCTCACGCCACCGCCATTTGAGGGCCAACCCGCCTAGCATAGCCGCTTCGCTTGAACCTATTGTCGAACAGCCGACCGCCTCTTCGTGATCCGCTGAGTTCCACAAGCGCGCCAGCATATTGACACAGCGTAACTCCACGGCGGCAGTTTGAGGATACTCATCTTTGTCAATCATATTCTTGTCAAAGGTTTCAGCCATGAGGACGCGGGCCTCTGGTTCCATCCAGGTGGTGACAAAGGTCGCCAGGTTTAAGCGCGCATTCCCATCGAGCATCAACTCATCGTGGACCAGGTTGTAGGCGGTCTGCGGCAGCATCTCCTGCTCTGAAAAGTCATAACGTGCCACCGTTTCATTGAACGCGTGCCGGCTATAGAGAGGGGCGATTGACTCCTCTGAGGCTTTCAATGAACCTGGTTTCACTTTCTTATGAAGCATGGTCCTATTATCCTTTCAAAAAAACCGTGGCGAGCGCTTGCTGCTGGCTCAGCGAATGTCCCGTCGCATTCTGGAACGCCACACTGGCGCTCTGCTGCACACATAAAGCATTATAATCCCCACCAGTACCGTCAACAACATAGGCTCCATAGTTCTGACGTAGGTTGAACTAGAAAAGTACCAGCCCTGCCACACGATGATGTCCTGCATCGACACCATTTGCTTTCGGCAGGCACGTGGCGTATGCTAAACATCGTTGGCAGCTTCTTGGAGAAACGATGGGACAGCTTTCTTCTCCAAAGTATGCCGCCTTTTCCTTCTTATTTGATGGTAAAAGAAAGGATAGCCATCATGGGTCTATTAGATCAGAGAGTAGCCATCGTGACCGGCTCCGATAGCGGCATTGGCCGCGGCATCGCCCTTGAATTTGCCAGGCAGGGGGCCGCCGTCGTCATCAACTACGCGCACGCCAAGGACAAGGCCGACGAGGTGCTGCAAACCATCCGGCAAGACAACGGCCAAGCCATCGTCATCCAGGCCGACGTGTCGCAGTACCAGCAGGCCATGGGCCTCATTCAGCGGACAGTCGAGCACTTCAATCGCCTCGATATTATGGTCAACAACGCAGGTATGGAGATCCACAGCCCATTCGTGGATGTTACCGAAGAGCAGTTCGACCGCGTGCTGGGGGTAGATCTGAAAGGGGCCTTTTTCTGCGCTCAGGCGGCGGCGCGCGAGATGATCAAACGCAAAACGCCTGGACGCATCATTAACATCTCATCTGTGCATGAGGATCTTCCTATGACACAGAACGTGCCGTACTGCTGCGCCAAAGGCGGCATGCGTATGCTCATGCGCACCATCTGCCTGGAACTCGCACCTTACAACATTACCGTCAACAATATTGGGCCAGGCGCCGTGGATACCCCCATCGACGCGGATGTCAAGGCTGACCCGCAAAAACTTCAGGCGCTCCTTAACGAAATCCCGCTGCACCGCATGGGTCAGCCGGAAGATATCGGCAAGCTGGCGCTATACCTGGCTTCAGATGCCGCCGCCTACGTCACCGGCGCAACCTACTTCATCGATGGCGGCCTGATGCGCAATACCGGCGGGTTATAGGCTCGCTCTGGGGTCAAGCCTTGACTGACCATCGAGGGAGCCTACATGCTGAGTCAGTGTGTGATCTGCTACTTCAGAAAGTATGCACTGACGAGCTTAGCAACCTCTCGTGGGGCCTTTTTGTCGATGCCAAAGTGGTCGAGCTTTGGAAACTCCTGCGTTTCAGATTGCGGGAGTACCGCTGCCAGCCGCTCCATGGCCTTATCTACCCATACGACATTGCTCTTCCCCCCATACATGAGGAAGACACCGGCAGGTATTTCTCGGTAGTTTTCATAACTACTGTCAAGCCGAGCCACTTCCCGATGCTCACGCAAGGATTCGGGGAGGAGACCGAGCATCGACTTCCGCTGGTGGGAATTGATGATGAGCGGCAACAGCAGCTTCATGAGCCAGGGAGGTGTGTTGCGTGTATGCTCAGGGCCGACGCCGAGTGAGAATTCAACGAAGGCATCGGCATATTTCTTTTCGGCGAGCTTCTTCTCGTAGCCAGGCATCCAGCCCATGGGGATGGATCCATCAATCGAGACACCAGGTTCGTACACAGCTATTCTGGTGAGCGATGGGTTGTTACGGGCAGCTTCCAGAGCTACGAGTCCACCGAAGCTGTGGCCAACGAGAAAGGACGAGCCGGTCTTTTGCTGCAAAGCGAGCACGTCCTCACGCTCTTTGAGAATGCTGTAATCATCGCCTTGTGGACTACTCAGGCCGCGCCCGCGACGTTCGATGATGTGGACGGTAAAATGCTCGGCCAGAGCACTCGCGAAGGCAGCGTAGCCGGCAGCCATGGAGAGGGCGCCGGGAATGACAAGGACCGCTGGCCCACTTCCCATAGTAAGATAGCTAATCTTCGCCCCATCCTGGGAGAACACGAAGTGGGTGGAGTCTGTGGCTGCGCTCATGTGACTGGTAGTCATCATTTCTCCTTATCCATTTTGGTAATCAGGGCTTGATACAACCGTTCGTTGATTTCACTGTAGTGTTGGGCATCAACGCCAGCGATGGCCATAAGCTGGTCAAAGTGCGAGTCCAGCAGTTGCCTTCCTTGTGCTACCACTTCGCTTCCTTTCGGAGTGATGGTCACGAGACGCTTGCGCGCATGCACCGGACTCTTTGTTATCTGGATATAGTCGTCCTTGGCAAGCTCCGCAAGCATCACGCTGACGGCCGGATCGCTATAGCCCAGGGCGCCTGCCAACTCATGTTGGGTGACCGTGCCACACTGGCACAAGACGATCAGGAAGAGAGCGCGCTTGTAGGAGATGCCTAAATGTGTCCGCAGCAGTTGATCGGCCGCCCGGTCTATTGCGAATGAGAGTTTGCCTAAGAGATAGGCAGGTGAGTTCTCCATTACAGTATGAACCTCTTAATATTAGTCTACTAATATTAAGAGGTTAACATATATAGAGAAAATATGCAACTCTTTTTGGGTGAGTATTATCTCAATCAAGCAAAAGAGGAATAACCTTGTCCGCTTTATGAGGCATAATAGAAGGGCAAAGCCAGGAAGATGCGATAAGCATCCAATATCTACACAAAGGGAAAAATAGATGGCTCAACATCCGGAACCAACTTCAGCACAGGGGATTGTGAAGTATCTCAATCCTGAACATCTGCATACAAACAGAGCTTTTACGCACGTAATTAGCGTCACCGGGCCGGTGAAAACAATCTATATTGGCGGCCAGAATGCAGTCGATGAGCAGGGGAACATTGTTGGCAAAGGAGATGTCAGGAACCCCACGCCTACAAGGGCGGGGGCTTGAAGAAGCCCACCTGACCAGATTCAGCCAGAGGTGAGCAATCACCTATCGGGCTCCGTTACGAGCGAAATAGGGACGTTCGGGTACTTTCCA
>JALYTT010000003.1 GCA_030854145.1 Chloroflexota bacterium
GTCCGCCCGCAGGGCGGTTCCTGGCGAGGCAAGCCACGCCCTACGGAAACGTCGCTCGCTTCCTGTCGGTGATGGCTTCCGTGTACGCTTATGTGGCGTGACACTCGCGATAAATCGCGCAGCTACGAAACGGGGAGCAGAGTCTGATGGCGAATAGAGAGGGGAGCCTAGCGCTCAATAGAATGACCTGCCTGCTCCAGAACATGCAAGGCCTGTTCCACGTTCTCTTCTTTGATCAGTAAATAATCAGTCGCATAGGTAGCAATCGCCAGGACGCTGATATCCGCCTCGGCCAGGGGAATAGCCAGCGAGACGTGGACACCCGCGACGGAAAAATCGAAGGCTCCCTGCACCTGCAGGCAGCGCCAACCTCTTTCTGCCTCTATCTCCCCTGGTACATTGTCTTGCTGGCAGACAATAGAGAGTTCCTCGTGCGTGCGTGTCAACGAGACAAAGTCGCCCAGGAGAGCCCAGTAGGGAATGTGCTTATCGGGATGGAGCTGACAAACGGCATACACATGTGGCAACAGCGAGAGGCTTAATTTTTTCATACGTTCCGCTTGCGCCTCTCTATTTACTGGCCTGCTGCTCATGAATGTATCCTTCCTTATGGAATAGAGCTGATGGAGAGAGCCATCGCCCATCAATCACGCAATGGGGGAGGAACCAGGGTCTAACATCGCTGATCCTCTCCACTGCTGTTCGCGTTTTACGGCTATGCCTGGTAGGACTTAAGTATAGAGATTTTCACCTTGAAGTACCATATACAAAATAGCATAAACCCAACGCACTAATTTATGCACTATGCACAGTACTCATGCTACCCTTGATCCATTACAGCGTATCCTTAAGGAATTACACAGAAGATGTGAAGCTTTTTTGCTAGTCTACTGAGGAGAGCAAACATGCGTATATGCAAACTACCCAATTACCACACAGGAGAGATGGATCCACCAGGAACGGCCAATGGATGCACAAAGCCGGACCCGCCAAGATACATGCCCCCATCCACGTTGATGCACTGCTCACCTGCATATATCCAGGGGCTATCTACCTTGCCGGGTTGGCAACGGCGCATGGTACAGATGGGAGTATGACCGTGGATCAGGTGTCGCCCGCCGAAGATGCCCAGAAAGCGCCGGGCAAAGTCTTCGCCAAAGGTTGTGTGCATGAAGGCCCCACGGCGGGCAAAGCTTTCTAACATTTCTTCCCAGGCTAAGGCATCGCTGCGACGTAACAGCTTGTTGAAGCTTGCATTCACCTCGTCAACGCTGCGTCCACATTCGATATAGAAAGGGGCGTCCGCGTGAATCAGAAGGGTATCCTCTACCAGGGCCATCGCAGGCAGTTGGGCCATCCACTCCAGGTGGCGCAGTGTCAAACCGGCGATATCTTTGCGGTTTCCGCCGTTCCGCTTCCAGCGGGACAGGAAATTGCTTCCCAGACCCGTAGAGCGTCTGCCGAAACGATAGGCCGCGAGCAACATCATCTCATGATTGCCCAGTAGCGATGCTACTGTGCCACCAGCAGCCGCGGCCTCGGTCTGCAAGCGCATCACCAGGTCCAGCACAGCAATGCCATCAGGTCCACGATCAACACAATCGCCCATAAACCAGAGCGTAGCCTCGCCCGCTTTCCAGGCGTGCCCGGCATCTATCAGGTGCGCATCCTGCAGCAGCTTGAGAAGCTTCTTCAGGCAGCCATGGACATCTCCAATAATAGAGATAGGCTGGGAGGATGGTGTCTGCATGAGTGCTCTCTTCTTCTCCTGGGAGGTTACAAGGTAGCCAGAGCGAGGCCGTGATCTTAATGGCCGACAGTATGCATAAACTGTACAAGGAAGCCCAGTGCGATAATCAGCAGGCAGATGGCAATGATAATCAGGATGGCCATGATCGCGGTGCGGCGGGCCTGGTTGAGATGTGACGCCTCTGGTTCATAGGGCACCGGTTTGACCTCTTCCAGGTTGCGCAGGTCGTGGAGGAAGTCACCCATCGATTTGTAACGTTTCTCCTTGTCACGACGAATAGCGCGCATCACAACAGTCGCCAGCGCTGGCGAGAGCTGCGGATTCATGAGGAGGATCGAGGGGGGGTCCTGAGAGGCATGCTGGTTCATAATCGCAAAGATATTCTCTCCCTCAAACGGTGTATGGCCGCAGAGCATTTCATACAGGATCACCCCGACGGCATAAATATCTGAGCCGGCCATACCGCGTTCGCCCTTCAACTGTTCCGGGGACATATAATCCGGCGTGCCTACTGTATTGGAGAGACCGCGCCAGGTTACGCGGCGCGCTCCTTCAAGGAGCGCGATACCAAAGTCAATGATTTTGATACTGCCATCCTCCTGGATCATGATGTTCTCAGGCTTTATGTCGCGATGAAAGATGCCTTGTTCGTGGCAGTAGAGCAGGGTCTCACAAATTTGTGACGTGATGCGGATGGCCTCGGCAACCGGCAATGGATTGGGGGCCTGCTCTTCGAGCAGGGTGCGCAGGGTTTGCCCTTTGATATACTCCACCACCAGGTACTCTTCCGAGCGCTTCTCATCGGTATTGAGCATGTGTTGCACATGGGGATGATGCAGGCGGTTGCCGATCTCAGCCTCGCGCTTGTAGCGTTCAAAGACAGCAACATTCCCCAGTAAATCATCATTGGGGAATTTAAGCACAACTTCTTGCTGATTCGATACATCGCGCGCAAGGTATACCCGGTTCATTCCTCCATGCCCCAGCATACGAATAATTTCGTAATGATCAACCTCCGTGCCCGGTGTATAGGTTGTGGTCATCGGCTCTGCTGGCCTTTCTCCAGTTAAGACAACAGGATCTCGCGCCACTAGTATAGCATAAAATGAATACCGCGCACAGATGGATACAGCGGGGATGATCCTGCTCTTACATTTTGTTAGATTATAGTAGAACAACAGTATCGCAGTGTGGACAGAGAGGAGGGGAGCGCCCTGCTCATCCCCATCCCATACTATGCGGCTAATGGAGGAAAATCATGTCTATAGAGCAACAGGGAACATCAACATTCACGTCGATACATCCAGATACATCTGTCGGTATGGTCTCGCTGCGCGTCTCCGACCTTGAGCGCGCGCGCCGTTTTTATGAAGGGGTGATTGGTTTCCAGCCTCTTGAGCAGACACCTGAAGGGGCGATCCTTGGCGGCCAGGAGAAACGGCCACTGCTGGAACTGCTGGCAGTGCCGGGAGCCACCCCTCAATCGCGCCGGGCCACCGGTCTTTATCACGTAGCTATCCTCTTGCCAACGCGCCCCGACCTCGGTCGCGCATTCCTGCGGCTTGCCAGGGCTGGTGTGCAGATTGGGCAGGGCGACCACCTGGTGAGCGAGGCACTGTATATCTCCGACCCCGATGGCAACGGTCTTGAACTCTATCGCGACCGCCCCCGAAATACCTGGCACTGGACAAACGACATGGTCGAGATGGCCGTCGACCCGGTCGATACGCGTAGCCTGGCGGAAGAGGGTGCGCGCGATGCGGAACCATGGGAAACGCTGCCGGTGGGAACGCGCGTCGGGCATATCCACTTGCAGGTAGCAGCTATTCCAGCGGCCGAGCATTTCTATCACACCATATTAGGTTTCGATATCACCGCCAGTATGCCAGGCGCGCTCTTCGTCAGTGCCGGCGGCTATCACCATCACATTGGTCTGAACACCTGGCATTCCCAGGGCGGGAGACCCACACCCGCCACCCAGGCCGGCTTACAGCGCTATACCCTGGCTATCCCTACGCGTGAGGCGTTGGTGGCAGTCAAAGAGCGCCTGCTGGCTCACAAGATCCCCTTTGCAGAGCAGGGAGACAGCATTCGCATCAATGATCCGTGGAGCAACGAGATTCTGCTCACGGTTTTGCCATGGTAGGGAGCAGAGCGGGATGGCTTAGCATGCGCATGTCCCGGCGCTTTGAGCCGGAGGAGGGCGCTCGTCAACAATTGCCCGTAGCCGACAGCGCACCGGGGAAGCAGCGCCGGGTGCAATTGGTGTTCATTCTGGGTGCGCTATCGGCCTTTGGCCCGTTGTCCATTGATATGTACCTGCCGGCCCTGCCGTCGCTCAGTCGCGACTTTGGCACCGGAGCCTCGCAGGTACAGCTTACACTCAGCGCCTGCCTGCTCGGTCTGGCGCTAGGACAGGCCATTGCCGGCCCCATGAGCGATGCTCTGGGGCGGCGCCGACCCCTGCTCATCGGGTTGGCTGCCTATGCGCTGGCCTCGCTCCTCTGTATCGTCGCGCCATCGGTGTACGCGCTGGTTGTGTTGCGCTTCGTGCAGGGTCTTGCCGGTGCCGCTGGCATCGTCATCGCGCGAGCCGTCGTGCGGGACCTGCATTCCGGCGAGGCGCTGGCGCGCTTTTTCTCGCTGCTGATGCTCGTCAACGGCCTGGCACCCATCCTCGCACCCCTCTGTGGTGGACTGGTGCTCCGCTTCACCTCCTGGCGCGGCGTCTTCCTGATCCTTACTATCATTGGCGCGCTGCTGCTGCTTGCCGCGGCTACCGGCCTGAGCGAAACTCTCCCGCCAGATCGCCGTCAGAGTGGAGGTATCCCTGCCACGCTCTCAACGTTCCGCCAGTTACTTGCCAGCCGCGCCTTTGTTGGCTACTCCCTCTCATGTGGCCTGGCCTTCGCTGCCATGTTTGCCTATATCTCTGGCTCCCCGTTTGTCCTGCAAGATATCTATGGCGCCTCACCCCAACTATTCAGCATCATGTTTGGTATCAATGCTCTGGGGCTGGTGATTGTCAGCCAGATCAATGGACGGCTCGTCGGTCGCGTGTCGTCGCTGCGCTTGCTGGCTCTGGGGCTGGTTACCACTGCGGCCGGCGGGATAGCGCTCCTACTGGTGGTCAGCAATGGTGGCATTGGCCTGCTGGGTATCCTGCCATCACTATTCATCGTCGTCGCCAGCCAGGGCCTGGTCATGCCGAACGCCAGCGCGCTCGCTCTGGCCGGTCACCCGCGCACCGCCGGCAGTGCGTCTGCCCTGTTGGGCACGTTGCAGTATGCCATTGGGGCCGCCGTCGCGCCACTCGTGGGAGCCTTCGGTACAAAGACGGCCCTACCTATGGCCGTCGTGATGGCTGTTCTTGGTTTCTGTGCGCTTGGAGCCTTCGTGCTCCTTGTTCGGGGTCGAGTGGCACAATGATGGCTTCTTCCCGCGTAGGGAACGGGCACAGGCCAGCGACGCCCCTACACGAAATGCCGCATTCGTGTGAGGCATCCCTTGGGGCGCTTGCCTGGCCGCGCATGCGTGACCCCACACGGATGCGGCAAGCCGGATCCCTACGCGAGAAGGGACCACCTTCATATGAGGGTCAATGTGTAGTGGTGCTCCCTCCTTGCGGGCGCCATGCTTGCAAGACCATAGTCTTCCCCTCAGACGAAGGCCCAGCCCACTTTATGCCCAAGCAGCCATGCTGCTTGCCTGGCTAACATGAAGGGTTTGCTGATGCGCACATACGCATGCTGCGGATTCTGGAGCGCAGGGAACCACAATTCGCCGGGGCGCAGGGGGAAATCACGCATCTGCGCGCGCGCGTCCGCCGATGGATCGAAGGCGATCTGCACCAGGTCACAGAGCACATACCGGAACGACGCAATGACCTCCTGTTGGAGTGCGTAGCTGAAGACCGCCATCTGCCTGCTCACGCTGGCCGTATGCAGAAGCTGGACGATAAGTAGACTCTCACGGGTCTGTTCGTTGATACGACGACCAATAAGCAGACCGCCCGTCTCTTCGCAAAATGTTTCTATTTCTGTCGCGTTGCCGGCTCTTGCCCGCTGGTCCTGTCTTGCCCACTCGGCCTCTTCCTGAGAAATAGAACGCCCAAGTTCAATCAAGGTGGTCATAGTGGAACTCTTTTGCCCCGATTCCTATTGATTTGCGGTTTTGATTTGAGTATACTCATGAAGGTTCTACTTTCCATAGTCTCTGGTAACCCAAAGTCTACTGAAAGCCCACCTGTCTATGCAGGAGAATGATGTGCCTTGCCCATATGGGCATAATACCGTCTGAAGGAGCAAGCGTGAAAAGTGGCATATACGTCGGGGCATTTAGCGAGAGCGTACAGGGGTATCTTCGCGCGAGTGGGTATACTCAGAAGGAACTGGCAGATGCGCTTGGCCTGCACCCGAAGGTACTCAGCCGCAAACTGCATGGTAGCGGGAATGCGCGTCTGACGCACCTGGAAGTGCAGCGCATCATCACAACACTGGCTCGCTGGCATGCCATCGCTACCCAGGATGAAGTGCTTTGCCTGCTTGAACTGGCACAGTTGGGACCAGCCCTCTTTAGCGCCGAAGAATGGCGCACGCCACCTCTCAGCGTCCTGGCGGCGAAACGCGCGCAATTCATTCCTTCCGGCGAATCCGGCGCTCGCACGCCTTCGTTCCAGCATAATCTCCCCGCTCCAACCACGCGGCTGATAGGACGAGAGTGGGCCCTGGTGCAATTACGGCAACTGCTCGCACGCAATGACGTACGCCTGGTGACGCTCGTTGGAACCGGTGGCAGCGGCAAGACACGCCTGGCTCTCCAGGTGGCAAACGAACTGCTCGGCGCGTTTGCCCAGGGCGTATGGTTTGTGTCTCTGGCTGGAGTGAGCGATCCTGCCCTGGTGCCGATGAGCATCATCCAGGCGCTGAACATTCAGCCCACGCCCAGCTTACCCCCGCTCCAGAGCCTGATCGCCTACCTGAAGAACAGACAACTGCTGCTGGTGCTGGATAATTTTGAGCAGGTAGGAGAAGCGGCAGCTATCGTGGACGCGTTGCTATCAGGGAGTGCTGGCCTCAAGGTGCTGGTCACTAGCCGGGTGGTGCTGCGCCTGTATGGTGAACACGAGTTCAGAGTGCTGCCCCTGGATGTTCCCAATCCCCGGATCATGCTCGATACGCCAGAGGTGGCGCGCTACGGAGCCGTTCAACTCTTCGTTGAGCGTGCGCAGGCCGTGCTGCCTGACTTTGCTTTGACTCCTGAAAACGCGGCAGTCATCGCGCAGATCTGTGCCAGGATGGATGGTTTACCGCTGGCGCTGGAACTGGCGGCTGCGCGCGTCAAGGTGCTGCCCCCGGCGCTGCTTTTAGAACGGCTCTCTGCGGCGCGACTTCGCGTGCTGACCGGAGGTGCCAGAAATCTACCGCACAGGCAGCAAACACTGCGCAAAACCATCACCTGGAGCTACGACTTGCTCTCTGCAACCGAACAGGCCTGGTTTCGTCGCCTGGGAGTATTTAGCGGGAGCTGGTCGCTTGAGGCCGCGGAGGCTATGATGCAGGACGAAACCGCAGACCTGAAGGACGCTGTTTCCGACTCCCCACTGGATATGCTCGAACGGTTGGTGGATAACAGTTTGCTGGTACGCCTGCCCTTCGCGGATGAAGAGGCGCGCTTTACGATGCTGGAAACGCTCCGTGAATACGCCCTGGAACAGCTAACCGCTCAGGGAGAGTCTGAGCGGCTACGGGACTGGCATGCCGGCTATTACCTGAGGGAGGCCGAAGCTGGCGAGCAGGGTTTGAGGGGTCCACAACAACTCGCCTGGCTGGCCCGGCTGATGGCCGATCGCGCTAATTTCCGCGTCGCCCTGGAATGGTCGCTGCAACAGGCCAGGGACGGAGGGAGGATACAGGCCCTCTCACTCTCCTGTAAGGACGCGCTTGCTGGCGTCCAGGGCGAGGGATTGCCTGCCGTTGAGGTATGCCAGCGCCTGGCGGCGGCTCTCAGGCCCTATTTGGAATGGCAAGGCTCTCTGACGGAGGCCCGGTACTGGCTGGGAGCAGCGCTGGAGGTGCCGCTTGAGGATGGCAGCGGGGAGACGATGCTTGCCGCGCGCGCCAAAGCCTTGAGTGAGGACTCGCGCCTGGTGTGCTTGCAAAATAATCAGACGCGCGCGGTAGAGCTGGCTGAAGAAAGTATTGCGCTCTGGCAGCGTCTGGATGATCCGAGCGGGCTGGCGACCGCACTGCTGCACCGGGGCTGGATTGCTCAGGCCATAGGCGACAACGAAACGGCAAAATGCCTGTACCAGGAGGGCTTGCAACATCTTCCCTCGAAGGACAATCCCTGGCTACATGCCCAGTTGCTCTTTTACCTGGGGGCGGCCTCGGGCTTCACTGGCGACTTTGAGCAGATGCACGCGTTGTATGAACAGAGCCGGGAACTCTTCGCGCAGGTGGGAGATAGCAGCGCCGTCGCCGATGTGTGGAAAGATCAGGGTGGCATGGCGCTCCTGCAAGGCAACAGCACAGAGTCCATTGCTTGCCTGCTGAAGAGCCTGAAGCTGTGCTACGAACTGGACCACAAACAATACATCACAACAGGTATGTGCCTGTTAAGCCTGGCCTTTGGCATGAGGGGGGAGCCGGACTCAGTGACGGCAAGTCTCTACTCAGCGCAAGTGCGGGGGGTCGCCGACAACTTAATGGATACGATTGGTTTGTTTCCCTGGACGGAAACCAATCCATTCGTGCAGATGATCCAGGAACAGATTCGCAGCCGCGTAGATGAAGAGAGCTGGCAAGCAGCGTGGGACGCAGGCCATGCGCTCACTATCGCACAAGCGATTGAGCTGGCCTATCGCCTGGGGGAAGAGGTGCTGTCCTGATGCTCCATCCCGCGTAGGGACCCGGCTTGCCGCGTCCGTGTGGCAGGCCCTTGGAACTGAGAGGCTCCCTCCTCTGGCCGCGCAAGCGAGGTCCGCACGGACGCGGCAAGCCGGGTCCCTACGCGGATGGGATCGTCTGGGACGATAAATGGAGGTTGCTTATGGACCGCTTTTTTCAGCGCAGTTGATACATTAGAATGAGACTACTCATCAAAACATGAGGCTTGTATCGCCTGTACCCTCTTAAAATCAAAGCTTAACGATACCTATTTGTTGAGAACCAGGCAGGCACAATATATCTTGCGTGTCTACCGGACGCGCTGGAGATCACTGGCAGAAATCCACTATGAACTAGACTGGTTACTCCACCTCTCGAAGATCGCTTAGTCCGATCTCTATAATAGACATATCAGCACTTGCCACCTGGCTGTTACCTGTTTGCCAAAAAGATACAAAGCACTTGCTAGACTCAGATGTTGCCGGGAGCTATTCGCGGCCTTCAGGTTTTATTGAGCAATGCCTCTCTAAAAATGGTTGACATGCCCAATAAATCCGTAAAAGGAGGATTGAACTGGATGGATTACTCAGGTCAACAATTTGGAAACTACCAATTGATCAAATTCCTTGGAGATGGAGCGTTCGCGGACGTGTACCTGGGTGAGCATATCTATCTGAAAAGCCTCGCGGCTATTAAAATATTACGTACCTCCTTGACCAATGAGGCGAAAGAAAGCTTTCTTTCGGAAGCACGAACGCTGATTTCTCTTTCTCATCCCCACATCATCCGTATGCTGGATTTTGGCATACAAGGGACACTTCCTTTTCTGGTCATGGACTATGCACCTCATGGCACGTTACGTCAACGGCATCCGAAAGGGAAGCGATTGCCGCTTCCCATCATCGTAAGCTCTATTCAGCAACTCGCTGATGCACTTTTCTATGCCCATCAACAAAAACTCATCCATCGAGACATCAAGCCGGAGAATATGTTGGTTGGAAAACGCGATGAAATTCTTCTGAGTGACTTTGGCATTGCGGTGGTGGCTCAGAGTACACGTTATCAAGGGTCACAGGATATCGCAGGCACGGCCGCGTATATGGCCCCTGAACAGATCCAATCGCATCCTTGTGCCGCCAGTGACCAGTATGCATTAGGAATTGTCGTCTATGAATGGTTGAGCGGAGATTGCCCTTTTCACGGCTCCTTTTTTGAAATTGCTGCGCAACATGCATTCGCTCCACCCCCATCTCTTCAGGAAAAAAATCCAGCCATTTCGCCTTTTGTTGAGCAGGTCGTGATGAAAACCCTGGAGAAGGATCCATCTCAACGATTTCCTGATGTCAAAGCATTTGCCTTCGCCTTAGAACAGGCCAGTCAAGGCACAGTGCTCCATCTTGGTAATGGAGCCTCTTTGCCGGCAGGTGAGTCATCCCGGCCTACCTTCATTTCAGGTCAGCCACCATTTGCCATTGCAGGGAAGCCGTCCTTTGAACCAACACAACTTGCAGGGCCACCTGTGCAACTATCAACACGACACGTCCGGCAAGAGACGCTACACCGTTCGAAGTATCTGTTCCAGGCTATTTTGCTGTCATTGTTAGTGGGAATACTACTGCTTACTGCAGGGATTGCGTTCTCTCCGTTGCTGACGATTATTCGTGGAGGCTCGCTCTCGACTTCTCCCCCATCCAGTTTCAAACCAGTAGGTGCTGCTCCTACCCAATCTTCTCATAACACGCTTCCTGCTCCTACGACTCCACCACCCGCTTCCGCCACCCTCCCTCCTACTGCTCTCCCCTCACCAACACCTACATCTCCGCCATCAACACCCATCCCTACAGCCAATCCGTATGTGCAATTAAAAGCATTTTATAGTGGCACGGCTCAGGGAAGCCTTAATGCCACTATGACGTTTACCCTCAAGTCACAAGATCAGCAGGGACAGGTCATCATGGAAATATTGTTTCAACATGTCGATAACCCCCAGAAGTTCGCCCATTACCTTTGCCAGGGAGCAGTGACGACAACGAGAAACCTCACACTGCATTGTGTGCAAGAGGAAGTTCGGAGTTACCTCATGGATATCCAGGGCTCTATCTACGCAGATGGTCATATGGAAGGAACCGATATCGCCACTAATATACATGATTCAACATACTATTATCAGTATGCCTGGTCTGCCTCTTAAACGAAAATTTCCAGAAAGCAGCCCGCCACCTTAAGTAGCGGGCTGCCTATCAACAAAAACTGCGAGCTACTTGCTCTCGCTATCGTTGCATGAATTCTCGCGCAAAGGCCCGCAGCGGCTCCAATTTCGCCGCCTCCGGGAACCAGATAATCAGCTCCTGCACGCCAGCCTCCTCGTACTCGGCCAGACGGCGGCGGATAGTTTCTGGCGAGCCGATCAGGGAACTGTCCTGCATCATGGTCACGAGGTCACGCTGGCGCGGGGACACCGTGGCCAGGGCGGCCTCAGTCGTCTCGCCCATCACGCAGAGGGTAGACGACGTGCGATGAATGGCCGCATAGTCGCGTCCTACATCTTCGCAATGTTGCTTGAGAATAGCCAGTTTCTTCTGGATGGTGGGCATATCGCCGCCGATGTTGCAGGCGTCGGCATACTGCGCGACCAGCTTGAGTGTGACCTTCTCGCCGCCGCCGCCGATCAATAGCGGGATGTGCGGCTTTTGCACGCCTTTGGGCTGGTTGATGGCGCCGCGCACCTGGTAGTACTTGCCCTCGAAGACTGCCTCCTCCTGCGTCCACATCGCCAGGATGACCTGTACGGCCTCGCGCAGATAGCGCAGGCGTTCGGGCGCGTCGGGATAGTTGTACCCATAGGCCTTATATTCGTGCTCGTACCAGCCGGCGCCAATGCCGAAGTCGAGTCGGCCGTGGCTCATGACATCGACGCTGCTGGCCATCTTGGCCAGCAGCGCCGGATTGCGATAGCCGTTGCAGGTTACCATCTGCCCGATGCGCACGCGCTTGGTATCGCGCGCCAGCGCCGCCGTGCTCATCCAGCATTCAAATGTGACCTCCTGCGAGGGAACAGGGATCGTATGGAAGTGGTCGTAGAGCCAGACGGAATCAAACCCTAGCGCCTCGGCCTCCTGGGCCACGCCTGTCATGGCTTCGTAGGCCTCAACTGGATCGGGAAAATCAATCAGGTCCATGCGCCAGCCCTGTGGGACCATCACACCGAACTTCATTGTCATCAATTGCTCCTCTGAAGGAAAAATAGAATCGTCACACACAATAAGTAAGCGCATTCTATCACGCAGTGCGCTTCCTCTGCCAAAGTCAGCACAGTGGTGGCACTCCCGCGACCCGCATAGGTGCGAGGTCGCAGGCAATTTTTACATTACCCTGAAATTGCTCGTCAAACACTTGACAGGCGCCCATACCATAGTGTATATTAACAAAGGAAGATGTACTTGACAAATAACAAACATCTAGATAACAGTCAACTTCACTACTGGGAGGAGGTATCGCTATGGCACAGCTTATCAACCGCGCCGTTCACGTGCGTTTCGCCGGTCGCAGCGAAGAGGTGAACCTGGCTCTGCTCGATCTGAACGAGTCGGCTACCGATGCGCAGATCAAGCAGGCCATCGTGAGTCACTTTGACCTCCCAGCCCACGCCCTCGTGAACCACGTGATCGTGCGTACCGGCCAGGCCATCGTCGTTCGCCCCGAAGCACTCTATGGGTAATCTGCACAGATCAGACTACCGGGGCGCGCCCTGACGGAAAGAGCTTACAAACTGTTAAGATCTGCTATCCGCAAGGATTTGCGAGTTCGAGTCTCGCCATCTTCACTGTATGAAGATGTGGCCAAATTGGGAAAGGCAGCAGACTGTGTTCACGGCTCCTTCGACTCGCGCGCCCTGGGCTTATTTCGCAGGCTTCTGCCCTGTACTCCAACTGAGTGAGCTTACAAACTGGTACTTCCCCCGCAAGGGGGAAGAGTTGGTTCGAACCCAGCACTGGCTCGCAAGAGCAAGCTCTCTTGACTTGTACAGGGCAGGCTTCCGATTGGTATATTCAGGTTGGGACGCGCTCCCACTGAACGAGCTTACAAACATTTTCGGCTGTCAACCGGGAGGTTGCGGGTTCGAGTCCCGTCGGTCCGGATTTCCGGGCTGAAGCTCAATTGGCTGAGCACCTTTGTTTTTGCAGCTCCTTCGACTCGCGCGTCCCAGCCTGTATATATATTCCATTATGCATCTATGCTCTGCCTTGTATATCTGTATGTTTACAGGTGTACTCTAGAGAGGGGGTGTCACGATGACCCAGACGAACGAACGCGATATTCGGGTGCAGATCTTCAACTCCTTTTTGACCACGCCACACCGCAAAATTGAAGAGCTGGCTCCCCTGCACACAAGCGCGCTGGAGCGCGACCCGCTTTTCTATGGTCATCTCGCCATTTGGTACTTTGAGAAGGGCGAGATCCGTGATCACAAGACGTTATTCGTGGCGCATATGGCCACCTGCGAGTATCCAGAATTCCGCCAGGCGGCCTGGGTACTGCTCCAGAAGCTGGCGCCCTACGAGGTTGCGCGCGTGCTCAACCATGCCAAGCGCGTCGTGGGCAAAGCGCCCCGCTCGCTCAAGAGCGCCATCGCGCATTATCTCAGGGTCCGCGAAAACAACATCAGGCAATTTGATGGCGCGGCCCTGCGCGCGCGTAACGATCTCAAGCACCTGTACGCCAGCCTGCGCTTGAAGCCCGGCCCGCGCGCGCAGGCGATCTTGTTTGATGAGCAGCCACCGGAGGATAGCCCTCTGGCTGCTCTGAAGCGCCTGGCGAAGGCCGAGAGCGCCGAGGAGCAGGCGGAGATCATCCTGGACAACAAGATACCTTACACTACGGCCGTTGGCGCGCTCAAGCATATCACGCCTGCGTTGCTGGTCTCCTTGATCAACGCGATGTCGCCGCAGGAGGTCATCAACAACATGGCTTCGCTCCAGCGGCGCGGCGCGCTGGAGAACGCGGAGGTCAAGGCCCTGATCGATGCCAAACTGGCACTGGCCCGGACCGATACGCGTGTCTCGACCATGAAGGCCAAAAAGGCCGCCGAGGTCGCGCACCTGGACGCGGAGACGGAGCGCACCCTGATCGAGATCACCGACCAGCGCGTGGCCGACAAGGTCGAGATCAAGCGTCCGACGGCGCTCTTCGTTGATAAAAGCAGTTCTATGACCCAGTCTATCGAGGTGGCCAAGCAACTTGCCGCTCTGGTCAGCGCCGTCATCAGCGCCGATTTTCGCGTCTACGCCTTCGATACCGCCGCCTTCGAGATCAAAACCGAAGTGCCGGCGGGCAAGCGCCCGGCCCTGAGCGATTGGGAGAAGGCCTTCAAGTTTATCAAGGCCGATGGTAGCACGAGCATTGGTGTAGCGCTGGCCAGGATGCTCAAGGAGCGCGTGTATGTTGAGCAGATTGTGCTGGTAACCGACGAGGGGGAGAATACGGCGCCGCACTTCCGCGATGCCTGGGCGGAATATGCTAAAGAGATGCAGACAGCTCCCAGCGTGCTGATCGTCAGGGTCGGCAGTCAGTATGCGCCATTCGAGGAGGGTCTGCGCCAGCAGGGTATTGAGTATATGAGCTATGTGTTTGATTCCGACTATTACGCGCTGCCGAATGTGCTCAATCTGTTGAGCGCGCCCTCAAAGAGCGAACTGGTGGAGCTGATTATGGCATATCCATTGCCGCAGCGACCAGCCAGCCCTGTGGAGGTGTAACTATGCGCAACGAAATCAATGCCGTCGACCTGGCATTTGTGGTCGATACCACTGGTAGCATGAGTGGCCTGATCGCGGCTGCCCAGAGCCAGATGATCACTATGCTGGAAGAGCTGACCAGGGCGGCCAATATCAACCTGTGGCTAGGGGTGGTCGAGTATCGCGACCACCCTCCCCAAGATACGCTGCTCTACAAGGTCTATCCTTTAACCGAAGACCTGCAAAAGGCCCAGAAAGCCATTCGCGGGTTGCAGGCAAACGGCGGCGGCGATGGGCCAGAGGCCGTGCTGGATGGCCTGGTTGCCGCCTGTAACGAACTGCTCTGGTGGAAGCACTCGCGCCGCCTGATCGTGCTGGTGGGCGATGCTCCCCCGCATGGCGTAGGCGAGGCGGGCGACGCGTTTGGCGCGGGCTGTCCCTGTGGCGAAACCATCGAAAGCGTCACGCGCCTGGCCGAGGAAAAATGTATCACTATTCACACGCTTGGTTTGACTGGTGCCGTTACTGCCTCGTTCAGTACCATCAGCGGCATGACCGGTGGGAAGTTTTTCTCCGTGCAGCAAGGTGATAAGGCCATTGAGGCCATCGCGACGCTGTTGAAAGCCGAGTTCGCCGACCTGGAGCTGGACCGCCGTATCCTGGCTGCCTGGCGAGACAATCCAGACAGCACCATCGATGAAATCGCGGGCCGCATGCAGCACACGCGCCATGCTGTCTCGGCCTCGCTGGTACGCTTGCTGTCTCGCGACTTGATAGCGGTGCCGGCCATCCCATAAGGATAGATACGTGATGGAAGACAAAGGGCACAAAGCCGCCCCTGATGTGCGTTCACTCGTGAAACGGCTCAACCAGCAGGGCAAGCAACTGCTTGAGCGTGAAATCATCGCGCCGCTTTTGCCGCGGGGCAAGATCCGCACGCGCATCAATGGCATGGTCCACGAATTCAAGCCCAGAGGCAGGTTCGTGGGCTGGGGGCGCTTTCGCCCGCTGAATGAGCGCGAGGCGGAGCCGCTGGGCGAGGCTCTGCCCTGGGAGCGGGGTGCGTACCTTGAGCAGTTCTCCGCTCTGCGCGTGATCCTGCTGTGGCCCGATCTTGATGCCCGGCGCCCCGGCACATGGTGGGCTTTGCCTTTCAACGAAAGCGATGCCAGGCAGCGTTTCGGTTTTCCCGCCGAGCCGCTGCCTGTGTTTCTCTGTGACCCTACCAATGGCGCGGAACGCTTCGAGCGCGTGCTGGCGCGCGTTGACGGCCGCACGTTATGGTACGACGGTCCCGATACGCTTGCCGACCCCACGCATGCCGAGTGGCTGCGCGACACTGCCGCGAATATCGAGCACCTGGAGCACTTTCTGCCGGGGCTGGCCAGCTCAGAGCGCCTGGCCCTACTGTTCTGGCAGATGCGCCAGGTGGAGCATGCTATGCAGCCGGCGTCCCTTCAACAATCAGGAGACGCAGGGGAACAGCAGGGGCAGATGCTGCCGCAGGACGCCCGCCAGCAGCGCACCTGGCTGCACCAGCAAGCCAGGCAGGGTGAGCTGGAAAATCGCTTGCGGCATGCGCTGCAAAAAGCTGATGCCACGCTCCATAGCTTCAGCGAAATCCCGGCGACCGATCGCGCGCCCGGCTATCTCGTTGTTGAGTGGAGCGAGCAGGGGCGCACACGCCGCTACCGCTCAACTATCGATCCGCGCATGACCGTTATCTCCAGCGGCATCTGTCTGAGTGGTCGCGACAGCGATTTTGATCTGACCAGCCTGGTCAGCGTGATGACCGATTCGTCCTGGAGTAGCTGAGGAGTAGCGCCTTGACCCAGCAGCAACTTAACCCGAATAGCCCGTTTTTTCACGAGGAGCGCCATGCCTCGCTGGCGCCTTTCGCTGGCCAGCGCATAACCATCTGTGGCGCGGGTACGCTGGGCGGCAACCTGGCGGAGATGCTGGCGCGCATGGGCTTTACCCGTCTCACACTCATCGACAAAGACCGCGTGGAGATGCGCAATCTCTCTACCCAGCCCTACAGTCGCGCGGAGGTGGGGGCGCCGAAAGCGCGCGCGCTGGCCAATATGCTCTATCGCTCCGTGCAGGCGAAACTCGAACCCGCCGTCGTCGAACTCACCTCCACCAACAGTGAATCTTTGCTGCGAGAGAGTGCCCTGGTGATCGACGCGTTCGATAACCGTGCCGCGCGCCTGGTCGTGAGTGACACAGCGCGCGCGCTGCAACTGCCATGCTTGCATATCGGTTTCAGCCCGGATGGTCTCTATGGTAGCGGCATATGGGAACCCCATTACCTGGTGCCCCAGGCCGTGCCAGGTGATCCCTGCGATTACCCACTCACGCGCCCTCTGGCCCTGATGCTGACCGCGCTGGCGGCTCGCGCCATCTGTGATCTCTTCAGCCAGGGCCAGCGCCATGATTTCGAATTGACATGGAATGATTTGAAGATACAATATGAATAGTTCTTTTGTTATGCTTACGCTATACTGTGCGATCGTCCTTTCCAGGCGAGACTCCTTCTCGCCAAAAGGATTGTGAGCGCGGTTTTCATGGAGGGGCATACGATTTTTGAACAGGTACAAGTAACAACTAGAAATGAGGACACATAGCGTGCAAATACTGGAAACGCAACGGCTCAAGCTGCTTCCTTTCACTTTGGAACTCAAGAAGGCCACGCTGGCTGAAAGGGCCAGGCTGGCCAAGATGCTAGAGGTAGAGATTCCCGACGCCTGGCCAGGAGGCGATCTGCTGGATGCGCTCCCTTTTTTTATCGAAGTCATGGAGAAAGACCCGGCGGGTCCTGTCTGGGATGGCATCATTATCCATAAAGCCGAGCAGATAGCTATCGGCGGCATCGGTTTCCATGGCGGGCCAGACGGGGCAGGAATGGTGGAGATTGGCTACAATATCATTCCCGCCTATGAAGGGCAAGGATATGCCACCGAGATGGCGCGCCGGGTCATCGACTGGGCCTTTCAGACGCCCGGTATTCAGACAATCACTGCTGAATGCCTTGATGACAATCTCGGTTCCATCAGAATACTCGAAAAAGTCGGGATGCGTCGTCTCATACCTGAAGGCCCTCTACTCAAGTGGGAGCTACATAAGTAGATAGGTGGCCTGAGAATTGCATATTCATATATTTTGAAAGGCAGTACACTCATGAATACCGATATGCGCAGCATCGTCCTCGGATCGGCGGTCGTTTCCCTGCTCAATATGGGGGATGTGTATCTGAAGCTGTCCCAGATTATGAATGTGCCGGAGAGCGTATGGCGGCCACGTTATGCCGATCTGTTCGAGCAGCCTGCGCTCTTTCCCAGCCAGTGTATCCACATCGCCTTCCCTGATGCCTCGGTGCTTGTCGATGCCAACGACTTTGCACGCTCAACGCCGCCCGGCTCTCCCTACGCGCCGCCGCCCAGCTACCGGCCGCCACCAGATCTGTTCGTACAACTATTTGAGCGCGGCATCCGCCCGGAAGATATCACGCACCTGCTCATCACCCACGCGCACTTTGATCACTATGCCGGGGTCACGTGCGAACGCGACGGCCAGTTCGTACCCAGCTTTCCCAATGCGCGTTGTTTTCTTGGCAAGCCCGATTGGGACTACCCCGAGACGCAGGAGGCGTTGCTCGACCCCACCTCGGAGGACAGCCGCACATTTGGCGTCCTGCAGCGAGCGGGCCTGCTGGAACTGGTGGAGGGCGACCGCGATCTCACGCCGTCGCTGAAACTTATCGCGGCTCCGGGAGAATCGCCAGGGCATCAGATCGTGCGCATCTCCTCTGAGGGGCAGGTGCTCTATTGCCTGGGCGACCTCTATCACCACCCGCTAGAGGTCGAACACCCGTCGTGGATGTCCGAGTGGGATGATGCCACCACCAACGTCGCCAGCCGCGCCGCGCTGGTTGAAGCGGCTCTCGCCGAGAATGCGCTGCTCATCGCTACGCATATCTCCGGCATTGGCCGCCTGGAACGCACAGCAACAGGCGCGCGCTGGGTGAATGCTGAGTAATATGAAGCGCGTATCCACAAAAAATCGGCACATGAAATGAAAGTGTGTCTCTCGCCATAGCGTTTCCTGCCTCCAGGATTGAAGAGTTATCCCCGTTCAGCCGATAGTACATGCATGGGAACACTGTCTACTATTCGATCCTTCTGAGGTTCACCATGAAGCGTGTCTATCGTCTGTTGACGTCCCGGTGGTTTGCCCTGACGACGCCCCCTCACTCCCCGATGACCACGCTTACGGAGCGCGAGTGGATGCGGAAAGTGCGCCTGTTAAGTGTCTGCCTCTTCTTTACCCTGGGTGCCAACATCCCCTTTGTGATGCTCGGAAGCTTTGGCGCCTCTCTCTTCCAGTTACTCTGCAACTGTTTAGAGGTCAGCACCATGCTGCTGGCTCTCTATCTCAATAAACGCGGCTGTTTGAAAAGCGCCACCTTTACCTACCTTGGTAGTGCTATATTTAGCACTGCGATCTCGGCGCACGTGCTCTCCCAGCCCGACCCGCTTCTCATTTTGTGGCTGTGGACCCCGCTGGTGATTCCGCTGGGAGTGGCCGGACTCTTTTTACCGATGTGGGCACCGTTTTTGTTGGCCATCATTGAATGCGCTTTTATGCTCTTCTATGTCCTTTTTATACGTCGTGGTCAATTCGCGCACCTGCTCTCGGGGCAGGAGCAATCCAGTTTTCTCATCTACATCTGCATCCTCATTTTTTGTATTGCTGCCCTGGGAGCGTTTTTTGCATTGACGCTCAATAAAGCGGTGTCACAAGCGGACCGCGCCGTCGAATTGGAATACATGCATGCAGCCCTGACCGATGCCTATGCCCAGGTCGAACGACTGGCCACCATTGATCCGATTACGAATCTCCTCAATCATCGCGCGTTCAATGAGCACTTGAGCACCGCCTTTGAATTGACGGGCAGGGCAGAACAACCTTTGGGTATTATCTTTATCGATCTCGATCACTTCAAATCGATTAACGATGCCTGGGGACACAAAGTGGGGGATGATGTTCTTCTGCACCTGGCTACCTGTCTTCGCCAGGGGATCCGCGCGATCGATATCGTGGCTCGCTATGGAGGAGAAGAGTTTATTGTCATGCTGCCAGATAGCGATGTTTTCAGTACCCAGCAGGTTGCTGAGCGTGTTCGCGTGCTGGTGGCAGCGACTCCGTTTCGGCTGGCTGATGGACGATCTATTCCCCTCACCTTGAGTGCCGGCGTGGCGGTGTTTCCTGGTCATGGGCTCGATAGCAGTGGCATTATTCAGGCGGCGGATACTGCCATGTATCAGGCCAAACATGCCGGGCGCAACCAGGTCTGCGTTGCCTCAACGCTTGAGGATGCAGCTCGTGCGGAAGACCTGTTCCCCCTGGCTCTCTGAGGGCAGAGGAGATGGAGGGATGCCATTTATAAGCCCACATGCCCACGCGGGCTTATAAATGGCATCCCTCCATCTCTTACTCTACCTGCTCCGGCGGCAGTGGCCTTCCCGGCAGCCACCAGTTCCAGCGGCCCAGCAGGCGCATTGTCGCGGGCACCAGCAATATTCTGATAATGGAAGCATCCAGCAATATAGCCACTGCCATTCCCAGTCCCATCTCCTTCGTCACGGTGGTTGAAGTAAAGACGAAGGCGCCAGCAACGATGACGAACAGTAGCGCGGCATTGGTGATGACGCCGCCAGTCTTCTCAAGCCCGTGTGCCACTGCCCAGCGATTCTTCTGCGTCAGTAGCCACTCCTCGCGGATGCGGCTCAGCAGGAACACCTCGTAGTCCATGGACAGGCCGAAGAGAATGCAGAACAGCAAAATCGGGATCACGCTATCCAGAAAGCCATCGGAGGTGAAGCCCAGGATATTGCTGAAATTGCCCCACTGAAAAATGAACACCAGGATACCCAGGCAGGCACTCACCGATAGCACATTCATCAGGATGGCTTTTAGTGGCAGGAGAAGCGAGCGGAACATCAACAAGAGCAGAATATAGGTCCCTGCCAGGATGAACAGCACTGTCCAGGGAAACCTGCTGTACAGGTAATTGTTGAAGTCCAGACTATCTGCCTGCTCTCCGCCGACGAAGACTCTCAATCCCTGGGCCGCCGTGGTATCGCCCGCATGTATGTCGTTTACCAGCGCCTTGCTCGCGCTACTATCGACCGCCGCATGGGTTGTGACAGTGATCAGGGTGGTATCCCCGTTCGTCGTCGCCGCCACGAACTGGGCCATTGCTGGATTATGCTGGTACGCTCCTGTGCTGTACAATGACACCGCTTGCGGCAAACTCAGCGCCGGCGCGCCCGCTGTGGCCGGCAAGCTGGTTAGGCTGATTACAGTAGTGCTATGGGTGTGGGTTGCTAGCCAGTGAGAGAGGTGATCCAGCCTGCCCAGGTTGCCTGAAGAGAGCATACTGGAGCCATCAGGCGTCTGCACCACGATGAGGACCGCATGCTGGTTCGTCTCGGGGAACTGCGCGTTCAGCAGATCGATGCCCTGCCGTGACTCGAAGCCCTTCGGCACGGATGCAGTGCTGGTGGACCCGATAGCAATTGAGAAGATGGGCCAGCCCAATCCAACAAGCAGCGCCATGACCAGCAGAATGATCAGCACAGGCCGTTTCATCACGCCCAGGGCCCAGCGCTGCCAGAAGCTCTGGCGCGCCTCTCCGTTTGTCCCAGTCTGCTGCGTGTGTCTCCCCAGACGGTTGATGAAAGGCATACGCAGCGCGTTGATGCGCTGACCCAGAACGCCCAGGAGCGCCGGCAGGAGTGTCAGCGCGGCCAGCACCGAGGTGGCGACGACAGCCGCTCCACCGATACCCAGGGAAGTCATGATCGTGATGCCGATTACGAGCAGACCACAGAAGCCGATGATCACGATCAGGCCGCTATAGAGAATAGACTCGCCCGCAGTCGCTACCGTCCAGCCAATGGCCTCGCTGATACTACTCCCTCCGGCCAGTTCATCGCGGAAGCGCCGTACCATAAAGAGACTGTAGTCGATTGAGATACCCAGACCTATGATGGAGGTAATGTCGAGCACGAAGGCGCTCATGGATATGTGCAGGCCAATGAAGTAAATGACAGCTATCGTCACGGGTATCGCCACCACGGCCAGGAGGATCGGCATCGCTCCCGCAACCAGGGTGCCGAAGACCACCAGCAGCAGGAGCAGGGCCAGTGGCAAGGCAAACACCTCGGCGTGCTCTGTATCCTGCAAGGTGACTTGCGTAAAATCCTGATCGAGCGGGGCCGCACCCGTCAGGTAGACCCGTGCCGGACTTGCCGTAGTGCCACTGGGAAGCAGCGCGCGGAAGGCGCTTAACCGGTCCTCAACGCTGCCCGATCCTACGTTGAAGTTCACCGTTACATACGTTGTGCGTCCATCCTGTCCAACGCTGCCCTGAGTAACACCCGTAACATTGCGAAAGGCACGCGCCCGGCTCATCACATCGTTCACTTCTTGCTGGTAACGGGGATCACTTACCGCTGTCTGCGCTGCTTGGAAGATGATCAGTAATTGCGCCGGCGGTTGATGTAATTTTGTATGCAGGAGCGCATCAGCTTGTGCCGACTCGCTACTGCTATACGCATATCCCCCACCCGACAGCACAGAGCCGATCTGAGCGGCGAAAGGTATACTTGCAAGCACCACTATGGCCCAAAAAGCGATGATGAACCAGCGAAAGCGATAGACCTGGCGCCCATAACTCAACCCCAGGTGATAGCGCCCTGGGGATCTAGCAGCGATTACGTTTTCAGGCTCTGTTGTCTTTAGGGAGGGGTCCTCTGATTGATTTGGTATACGCATAAATACCCTTCAATGTATGTTGATACCCATTATGTGAGTTGCATGTTGTCTCAGGGGACAATAGGCAAGCGAAACGTTTCTATTTTTAGTTTACTCTGTTTGCCACACAAGTTTATCACAAAAAGGCATGTCAACACCGCAGAGTATGCATGCAGACCAGAGTTATTGAAAAGTCCCCCTTCTTCGTAGCTGCGTGATTTATCACGCATGGTGAGCCGGTCGTCATGGTAGCCACGCGCGATACACTCGCGCAGCTACTGCTCTGTCAAGGTTCATGGCACGGGGGAGCCGGCCCTCTCCCGCGTAGGGATTCGGCTTGCCGCATCGTGTGCCGGCCTCGCTTGCGAGGGCGGGAGAGGCCGGCCAGGCCCAAGGGCCAATACATTTCACTTAAGCTGATAACCTCATCAATATAGCCCCATAATTAGGGAGCATATGAGCGCATGTAGCCGTCTATATTGATGAGATTCAAATCCTTAAGTGAAATGTATTGGGCCCAAGGGCCAGCCTCCCGGATGCGGCAAGCCGAATCCCTACGCGAAATGGGGAAGCGCCCCACTATTCCGTGCCATGAACCTTGACAGAGCGCTACGAAGAGCAAGCAAATTTTAATGCCTCCTAGATAGGTGGAACCGCTACCGATATTCTCTAGCAGGAATGAGCGTACAATATCAATTGATCGCTTGTAATGTAAGCAACATAGAGGTTTTCTGTCTATGATAAGGTGAGAATATGCGCCGCAAGGAAAGGGAGCAGAGGGGCTACAACCTGATCTTAAGGAAGAAGGGCTTTGGGGGGAACAGGTTTCCCGGTTTCAAACAATGCATGAAAATGATGCGCCAGCATGATCCCCAGGTGCAAGAAGACGGCTTTTATTGGTTGAAATGTCACGCAAACGAGTATCTGGATCAACTGATTGCCGAGTTGAACGTCGAAGAGAAGCCCGGCTTACGTGGTTGGTTGCTCGAACTGATTGGCGAGGCGCGCTCTCCTCTGGCGTTTCCACTGCTTGTAGAATACCTGCATGGCACCGATGAGATGCTACGCGACTGGGCTGTGTTTGGGTTGAAAAACCTTGATAGCAAGGAAGCCCGGCGTATCCTATGGGAAGCCGGGCTTAAAGACGCGTAGGTTTTTATGTTTATGCCTTGGCCCAATCGCTCAGCAGGGCCTGCGCGGCATTGTGGCCAGGGGCGCCCATGACGCCGCCGCCGGGGTGCGAGCCTGAGCCACATAGATACAATCCTGCGATTGGTGTGCGGTAGCGCGCGCATTCCTGGGTGGGACGGAACGAGAAGAGCTGGTCTGGCGTGATCTCGCCCTGGAAGATATTGCCGTTGGGGAGGCCGTAGCGCTGCTCGATGTCCAGCGGACTGAGCACCTGGCGCTCGATCACCGCGTCGGCGAAGTTTGGTGCGAAGGAGGTCATGGTGGCGATGATGCGGTCGGCCATCTCGTTCTTCACAGCCTCAGACCACGTGCGTCCTTTGAGGTGGTAGGGGGCGTACTGGCAGAACATCGAGATTGTGTGCTTGCCGGCGGGGGCAATCGTTGGATCGGTGGCCGACTGCATATAGGCCTCGATATAGGGTTTCTGTGAGAGTTCGCCGCGTTCAGCGTCCTCGAAGGCTTCCTGGACCCAGTCCGGCGTCGGCGTGATGTCGCACGAGCCGGCGTGTTGCAGTCCCGGCGTCGTGCCGGGGAGACAGGTGAAGTTGGGCAGCTCTTTAAGGGCGATATTGAGCTTCATCACGCCGCTCTCCGTCTTGAAGTGCTCGATGCGCTTGAGGAAGCCCTTATCAAGCCCGGCGTCGGCGCAAAATTGCAGGAAGGTGCGCTTGGGGTCGGCATTTGAAAGCACCGCCCCGGCGCGCAGTTCTTCGCCGTTCTCCAGGCGCACCCCTTCGGCGCGTCCATTGTGAACCAGGATCTTCGCCACGTGGGTATCGGTGCGAATAACGGCTCCATGCGCCTCGGCGGAGGCCGCCATCGCGAAACTGATGCGCCCCATGCCACCGCGCACGTAGCCCCACATACCGTGCTCGCCGTTGACCTCGCCGAACATATGATGCCAGGCGACGTACACCGAACCAGGCGTCTTTGGTCCGATGAAGGAACCTATCACACCCTGTCCTGCCCAGGCAGCACGCATGTAGTCCGACTCGAAATAGTCGGCGAGCATATCATAGAGGCTGCCGAACATCAGGCGGCGATAGATCTCCTCGTCCTCTCCCCGAAAGCGCGCCGCCAGGTCGGCCGGCGACGGCGGCTCCTCAAGCAGAATGGGATTGAGGATCTCCGATGCGCGATCAAAGAATTGCAGGAACCGGGGATAGGCTTCGGCATCGTGTGGCGAGAAGCGCCGGATGCCCTCAATGGTCTTCTCGGTACTGGCGCGAAAGAAGAGATAGTTGCCATCAAGGAAGGGCACAAACATCTGCGGATCTTTGACGTAGGCATCGAAGCCGTAGCGATGCAGTTCCAGGTCGCGAATGATTTCAGGTCGTAGCAGGCTGACGACATAGGCGCAGGGTGACATCGTGAAGCCGGGAAAAGGCTCTTCAAGCGTGCAGGCGCCTCCTACGCGATCTCTTTGTTCTAGCACCAGGACTTTCTTTCCTGCGCGAGCTAAGTAGCCTGCCGCCACGAGGCCATTGTGTCCTGCGCCGATAATAATCGCGTCAAATTGCTCGCTCTGATCTGCCATAGCGCTAGCGCCCCCTTTGCTGGTAGCAAAAATAACTGGTTGCCTGGTGCTAGTATAGCATATACTTTTCCGGGTCTTGCTCCATAGAAATTCTGGCTTACTTCTCGGACGTAAACATCTTGAGTGTCGGAGCATGATCGGCCGTCTGTAGCATCTCTAAAGCGGCATGAATGACAGCTATCTGTTGCTCACGCTGATGTGGTAAACCTAGTGGACGCCCCATCAAGTTCGCTGTAACCAGGGCGCGTGCTGGCTTGAGGATCTGGGCATCAGGCAGAAATGCTTCTATATAGATGGTCACGGTAGGAATGCCAATGGCCTCTATTGCGCGTGCGACGTGACTCACGGTCACATGACAGAGGGGTCAGCCAGCGGTCAGGAAGACGGCATCCACGTTATCATCCTTGAGCATCTGGGCCCACTGTGGCGCGCTTTCATTGATAAGCCGAGGAATGTTGGTGAGGCCATGATACGAGTAGTTACGCTCCGCCAGTGTACCGATAACGCCCTCTTGTGCTAGTTCATGAAAGAGCGGTAACGGAAATATGACATTGATATCTTTCTGGGCGGCACGGATGTCATAAGCAACGTGTCCAACACGCAGGCGGTCTATGGGAGTATCGGCCGGAATCACACGGAGCGAGGGAAACCGTTCAAGTGCCTTGCGTACATCTTTTACCGCCTGTTCATAGGTGATGTCAGCAGGGTAGTAAGGCTCTTGATCGTCACGATAGATAGCGCCAGAGGTGAAGAGAGCGATAGTAGCTTCATGCAAGGGTTTTTGCAATGGAGCGAAGGGCGAGTCTGGAAAATCTGGACGAACCGCTGAGGCAGTTTGGCTGGGAATGTAAGCCTGTGCTTGCTCTTGCTGAACAAAGTCGCTAAGCCTGCGCGTGTCCCTATCGTCAATAGCGTCGCCGACCTGCAGCAGCAGTCCCTGCATAAAGGTAGCGAGGTCATCTTCAGATAAGTTCTTCAGAAACTTGAAGTAGTTGTCGGCGCGTTCGCCGTGATAGAGACTCTCAGCAAAGGCTCTGAGCGAGAGCGGTTCCCGTGGATCTTTCTCCGTCTGGTTGTCTGCCATAGATACGAACTCCTTCTCCATTCAAAGTAGTAAACGACCTGTTAAAGGCTATAACCAGCGCCAACGCCAGGGTATTCCCTCCCACGAATAGAGGACGAATATCCAGGGCGAAGACAGGGCACTCCCTCGCGGGTGCCCTGTTCCAAGGCCGACAACTTCATGGCTGTGTCGTGGAGGGAGGTCAACTCCTATGGGTTTGCTCTGGGGATACACCAGGTGTTGCCGCCGCGGGCGTGATTGCCGGTCTGTTGCGTACGCGCCACCAGTGCAGAAAGAACCAGACGATGATCGCGATCGGGATGAGGTAGATGCTGAACGCGACAAGCCAGAGGAAGATGGTCACCAGACCCTGGCCGAGGCTTAGCGCGGCGGCCCAGGCGTCGTGGAGTACCTGGCCGGGATTCCAGCCAGGCGTGGCAACCTGGGTCGCGGGCACCTCGCTGGGCTGTAAGTTGATGCTGATGTTATAGAAGGTTGTTTGACCATTGAGAGCGTTGAGGTGAGCCTCGATCTGCTCGATCTGCCCCTCGACATCGGTGAGCCGCTGCTCGATGCTGAGAATGTCGCCCATCGCTGTGGCGTGGCTGAGCAGGGTCAGGAGACGATCTTGCTCCCCACGCAGATTCTTGAGTCGCGATTGCGTGTCGATGAAGTCACTGGTCACGTCCTGCACGGTTTCGCGTAGATCGAGAAGCTTGCCCCCATGCTGGGGCGCGTAGTCTCTGAGGTAGTTCTCGATATCGGGATAGATGCTGGCCTGCACGCTGAAGGTCATGGAGACCGTGTACAGGTTATTGTCGGTCTGCTCGTAATCGATGCCAGCGGAACTTGCGCGCGGATCTGTGGTCCTGATCCATGATTGCAGGTCGGCGGCCACCTGCCGCGTGCCCTTGACTTGCATATCGACGCGCAAAGCCTTAATCAAGTATTGCTGTCCAATGGCTGACAGCCCCTTTTGCTGCCCCTGTTTCCCTTGCGATCCGCTTGAGTTTCCCTGTGACCCGTTGCCTTGAGAATTTACTGCGTGAGCACCCAACTGAGGATTATTCCCTGAGGGTGAGTTCATCGCAGCATCAGCGCCGCACCCCGTGAGCAAGAACAGAATTAGCAGACATCCTACCGATACAGATGCTCCTAAGCGATTATGTATCATACGCCGCATACTCATACTCCTTTATCGACTGCCATACCGCTCTTTCAAGCTTCAATGGCCTGGTGGAGACGCCCTCATTCGCGTAGGGATGCGGCTTGCCGCATCCGGGTGGCTGGTCCTCGGATCTGGGAGGCCTCCCCCGGCCGCGCAAGCGAGGCCCGCACGGATGCGGCAAGCCGCATCCCTACGCGAGAAGGGAGATCGCCCGTCATCTTGTCGAATGTAACTTGACTGAGCATACGCGAAGGTTCGCTTGTATAGGGGCCGGACGATCTATCTCTTCTGTTGATGTTGACGGCGTGCGCGGCTAAATAGTTCCCAGTACGTACTGCGTAATGAAGAAACGGAAAAATCTCATAGATGTCGTGACAGCAATACACCCGGCTTTCTTCTCACGGCACAAAGTCTTCCAGTACAGGAATGTCTGTGCGCGGCAAGAGCGCGAAGGCGGCGCGCATGATGCGTTTTTGCAGGTCAGGGTTGCCTGGCTCGCCGAGGGGATAGCCGAGGGGATAGGAGACAAACAAGGCTCTTGGCGGTCGAACCTTCTCGGTGATCTCGCGTAACAGCGAGATAGATACGGTGGTCATCCCAGCGTGTTCAAGCGCCCGTTGAATCAATCCTACAGATTGATGGCACATGGGTCAGACGGGGGTAAGCAGGACGATATCGACACCATCCACAGCAAGGCGGCGCGCCACCTCCGGGGCCGATTGCTCCATAAGCTTTCGCGGCCCGACGATTGATCCCATGAAGCTGTAGTGTCGAGGAGCGATCGCCCCGATCTCGCCCTGCGCGCGCATCTCACGCAGGCGATCCAGCGGGAATACCAGGTTGCGGTCACGCAGGGCACCTGTCTGATCGAATGACCAACTGCGTTGGTGCATCTCAAGCAACTGGGGGGAGATGGCCGCCGGGATCTCGCGAAACGAGCTGTCGCCCATCTTGATGCTGACATCGAATGGCGGCTGATCGGGCAAACTCAGTCCGGCCGTAGTGACCAGCGCGACGGTACAGTCCTGCAGGACCTTGCGCAGCGGCGTCATCGCCAGCGCTACCGGATCACCGGGGCGGGGCGCGTACCTGCCGAAGGGATAGCCTCTCAGGAAGAGGCGCTCCTTCAAATCAATCTCGTCAAGTCGAGCCACAGGCTTGTACTTTCCTCTTACTTTAGAGTATGACGTTCTTATAAAAGTATACGATGGTGTAAACTAGAAATAGCTATATAAGCCCGGCGTTGGTGGGTGGATGTTAGGTAGCAACGGAGCAAATCAACAGCAGTTGCTTGCAGAGGAAACGTTGAACGGGACAGCCTCCGGCCTCTGTCCTTGAAGGGCAACAAACACACCGATCATACGCGGGACAATAGAGAAGGTCGAACTGTGGAAACGTTTGCGCGTCTCGTTGCGGTTTGATCTCATAGGGTGTTAGCTTCTCCTTTGCTCCGTTGCTACCCAACACTTCTAGTATACTCTCTTGTGCAGCGAAATGCAACCTTTAGCTATAGATATACGCAAATACGCCATCCATATTTGCTGTGAGCAGCGGTTACATGGGTAATATGAAGTACCAGAAATAGGTAATATGCAGCGTGAGGTTCGCGGTTGTTGTGTTATCCTGAGGTAAGCTTGAACGTTCCTCTTATGGGGGCTTGTGCAATAAATAATAAATTCATATATTTGAATGGACACACAGGAGTGTGGGGGAGTCTATGATGCCGGTACAACACACGAACAGGCGGGGCCTTTCTACTATCTCTAGCGCTTTTAGCGTGGGGATATGCTTTATGGTGCTCTGCCTCTCCGGTTGCGCAAATCCGTTTGCCAGCGATCCCGCAGCACCGACTCCCATAGCCGTTACACCAGGCGCGACCACAAGCCCCGCCACACCAAAAGCTGACCTGAATGGCGTCCCCATCGAAAGCCTGAACCGCGACACCGTCGCCAAAGTGCAGCGGATCATGGCCGGCATGTCGCTCGACCAGAAATTGGGCCAGCTCATTGTCGTCGAATACCTGGGGAACAGTTATCAGAGCAGCGGCCTGCAAACCATGATCTCCACCTTGCATGTGGGCGGCTTCATGTACCAGCAAAGCAACCATAATTTTGACGCCCCCGATGATCAGATGAACAACGTGGCAGATTTCTCGCGCCAGGCGAACAGCGATGCCAGGATTCCCCTGTTGATCGCCACCGACCAGGAGGGCGGGCTGGTCAATCGCCTGGCCAAATTTCACGGCCCCCTACCTTCCGCGCAGGCCATGGCGGCCACCGGTAACCCCCATGTCGCGTATATGCAGGGCGCGCAGGCCGCCAGGTGGATGCGGGAACTGGGCATCAATGCCGACCTGGCCCCCGTCGTAGATGTGCATACCGTCACCCCCGCTATTCTGGAAACACGTATGTTCGGCAACAACCCGCAGACGGTCGCGACCTACGCCGGGGCCTTTCTCCAGGGGCTGCAAGAGAACCAGGTCGCGGCCTGCCTCAAACATTTCCCTGGCCTGGGCGCCGTCACCTCCGACCCCCACTTCGGCCTGCCCACGGTCAACCGCAGCCTGACGCAGCTCCAGAATATCGACCTGGCGCCCTACAAACTCATGATCCAGAAAGACCATCCCGCCATGATTATGTCCACCGATGTATTGATGCCCGCCATTGATCCCACGCTGCCCGCCGAGCTTTCCCCCAAAGCTATCACCGGTATCCTGCGCAAGCAGCTTGGCTACGACGGGGTGGTGATCACCGATGGCCTCTACATGGCCGGCATCAGCCAGAAGTGGAGCTTGAGCCAGGCCGCCGTGCTGTCAATAGTCGCAGGCAATGATCTCGTCGAGGGGCCATTTACTCCCCAGCAGGTAGCCGGCGTAGAGACGGCGCTCAAACAGGCGCTCCAGCGCGGCCAGTTGACGCTGGACCAGGTGAACCAATCGGTCGCGCGCATCCTGCTGCTCAAAGCGCACTATGGCATTATAAAGTGAGGCAAGCATGGAAGTTCACTTCTTTCTCACAGGCCAGGATCTTTGGAACTTGACAAAATATAATTTCTCGCGCACCCGCACCTTGTGGTCAACAGGTATCAGCCTTGTGGTCGTCAGCGGCTTGCTGATCATTTATGTGTTGCTAAGCCCGCCGTCCGAAGTCCTCACGAACCTTCTCTCGGTCATCTCTTTCCTGCTTGTGCTTTTCCTGCTTGTTGTCTTCCTCAGGTGGCGCATCCGCTCACGTTCCAACCGCAATCCGGAACTACAAGGAGAGCACATCATCACCATCAGCCCGGAAGGTCTACGGCATAGGACCAACCAGGTGGACTCCCTGGTCTCCTGGGGCGCCATCGAAACGATCACGACTGATACGTATGGTCTCTACTTTATCCGCCTGTCAAACCGCCGGATTGCCGATGTCATCCCTCGTCATGCCTTTGCCACTCCTCATGATGCCCAGGCCTTCCTGGCCCTGGCCCAAAGCTACTGGACAAACGGGCGCGCCGTGCCGCCCACGGGAACCAGCACCACCTCTGAACAGTGGAGCTAAGCAGGATGATGGCAACGAAACAAGTCAAATCTCCATTAAGGGGAGATGATGCTAAAAGACAACATCCCGTTATTTCGCTCCTCTCAGGAAGTGCATCATTCGTGTACTAGCCATCATGAGGCATCCTGGTTGCCGAGGCGGTAGTAGCGTCGAGCGTTCTCTCCCCAGATAGCGCGTTGAGTTGATTCTGGCAGATGAGAGAGAAGTTGGATGATGGTCTCAACCCACTGCCGGTAGGAACCAGCTTGCAGTATGACAGGCCAATCCCCTCCAAAGAGCATGCGCTGCTCCCCGAAGACAGCCAGAGCATGTTCAACATAGGGTGCCAGATCGGCCAGCGACCACTTTTGTGGATCGGCTTCGGTGAGCAGACCACTCACTTTACAACAGATATTGGGCAAGGCTGCCAGGCGATCAAGATCCATGCGCCAGGGATCGAGCAAATGTGCGCGAATAGCAGGTTTGCCACAATGATCAAGGATGAACGTGACATCCGGGCAGCGCTTGACCAGTTCCGTGACTGCTGGCAATTGCTCATGCCGGATGCAGATATCGAACGAGTAACCATACTCAGCCAGCAACTGCACTCCCTGGATAAAGGTCGCCTGGAGGCAGTAGCTGGGATCGACTTCTCCCTGGAGATTGCGCCGTACACCCTTGATCAGCGGCCCCAGTTTGCGTAACGTATCCAGATAGATACGTACCTGCGCGCCGTATTGGACAGGCGCAGCAGCAACAATCCCCAGTAATCGGGGGTCATGGGCCGCTAGCTCAACGGCGTATTCGGCTTCCAACAAAGCGAATTGTGGTGCAACGTCCACCTCGACATACACCATGCCCGCTATTGGAAGAGGCATGGTCTGTGCCTTATATTCTGCTAAGCCGAACTGATGGTTGATTGCAGGCACCTCTGCCAACCAGGGGATGGGGAACATGTGCGGATTCCAGAGATGGACGTGAGCGTCAACGATGGGCACATCACTCATGCGACTGCTCTCCTTCTAACGAGGCAATGTCCTGCCAGAGGTCAGCGGGGATCGGCAGTTCCGCCAGGGCAATGGTTTCCTTCAATCGCTCAAGCTTGCTGATACCTACAATCGTCGATACGATACGCGGGTCGCGCAGCGAAAACTGTAAAGCCACCGCTGCCAGCGGCACACCATAGCGCTGGCAGACCGATTCGATCTTGAAAGCACGCTGCGTATAGTGTTCCGAGGCCCGGTCATACATGTAACGAGGATAGGCGCCGGGACCTTTGGCCAGAATGCCGGAGCCATAGGGGGCGGCATTGAGGGTTGCCACATGCTGCTGCACGCACACATCCCAAAAAGGAGCGGCTTCTTGATTCAGCAGGGTGTAACGATTATGACTAATGGCCAGAGTAAAGAGGTTCGTCTCAACGAAGCGGGTCATCATGTCAATGGGGCCACCAGCAATGCCAATACTATGAATAAGCCCTTCCTCCTGACATTGACGGAGCATCGCAACCGGTCCGCCAGGGGCCATGGCTGCAACAAACCCAATGTGCTCAGGATCATGCAGAAAGCAGATGGGTAACTGGTCCAGTCCGAGCAGACGCAAACTGCGCTCAACACTGCCACGTATCTGCGCGCTGGTGAATTCGCCAGTCCGCAAGTCGCGGTCCGCTTTCGTCGCCAGCACAAAACCAGGCGGAATGCCTCCCAGTTCACGGAGTACTATACCAACCCGTCGCTCGCTCTCACCATTGCCATACGAAGCGGCTGTATCAAGGAAATTAATGGGGCTAGCAAAAATAGCTCGTATGGTAGCCAGGGCCTGTTCTTCGTTGACGGAATAAGCAAAGGTTTCCGGCATATCACCCAGGGAGGCGGTACCGATACATATCGGGGTAACTTCTAAGCCGGTCTTGCCCAAGGTGCGCAGTGGAAAGGCTGCTTCTTTCGTCATAGTGCTTCCTCTCCCGATTATTTCGCGGTCCAGCCACCATCGATAACCAGCGTTGAGCCAGTCACGAACGCAGCTTCATCGGAGGCAAGATAGAGAGCCGCCGTCGCGATTTCGTCAGGCCGCCCCATACGCCCGATAGGTTGGCGAGCATGTAATTGCTGGCGCACTTCGTCTTCGCGGCCGGCGAAGTTTCGCGCGAGATAGCCCTCTACGAAAGGAGTCTGCACGGTCCCAGGACAGATGGCATTACAGCGAATACCCTGGGTAACAAAATCGATGGCAATCGAGCGTGTCATACTGATAACAGCGCCTTTACTTGCGCTATAGGGGAAGCGTTGATCAATGGCGATCATGCCCGCCACAGAAGCGATATTGACCAGAATTCCTCCTGGCGGATTCTGGGCGAGCATGTGTGTCACAGCATACCTGGAACACAGGAAGACGCCCCGCGCATTGACCCCCATCACCCTCTCCCAATCATCCAGGCTGGTCTCTAGCAGGGTACCTACATGACTGACGCCAGCGTTATTCACCAGGATGTCAAAGCGTCCGTGTTCTTGCTGAATCGCTGCGAACGTCGTCTGTATCTGCTCTTCATCGCGGACGTCAAGGTGCAATGCCTGCCCTTTCCCACCCTGCGTGCTTATCTCGGCAACGACCTGGCTGGCAGCCTCGACTTGCACATCTGCAACCAGGACAAATGCCCCCTGCCGAGCAAACAGGAGCGCTATTTCGCGCCCAATTCCAGAACCTGCCCCTGTCACAAGGGCAACTTTATTGTCCAGCCGGAACATAGTGGCAACTCCTCCTCATTTTACAGGTCGTAACCGCTTTTTCTATAAGGATTTCCATACAGTGCCAGAAGGAAAAGTATAGGCTGCAAAGACCTCAGGGTACATTTCGATACTGTAACCTGGAGCCGTTGGAGGCATATAATGCCCGTCACGGATCATAACCGGGTCGCGAAAGAATTCGTGCAGGTGATCAACGTACTCGATGACCCGATCTTCTAGCGAAGCGCTCACCGCGATGTAATCGAAGAGTGAGAGGTGCTGCACATACTCGCATAGCCCGACCCCACCTGCATGGGGACACACCGGTACGCCGAATTTCGCCGCGAGGAGCAAGACCGCTAACACTTCGTTGACTCCTCCCAGGCGGCAGGCATCTATCTGGCAGAAGCCAATAGCGTCGGCCTGCAATAGCTGCTTGAAGATAATACGGTTCTGCACATGCTCACCGGTTGCTACGCGAATAGGCGCGATGGCACGTGCAATTGTGGCGTGACCAAGCACGTCATCAGGGCTGGTCGGCTCTTCGATCCACCAGGGGTTGACGCTGGCGAGGTGTTGCATATTGTGAATGGCTTCGTCCACGTTCCAGGACTGGTTGGCGTCGAGCATCAATTTGCAGTCAGGGCCAATCTCAGCGCGCATCAGGTGAGCGCGCTGCACATCGTTCTCGATATTCGCGCCTACTTTGAGTTTGAAATGTGTCCAGCCCTGCCTGATAGCTTCACGGCAGAGCTGGCGCAGCTTCTCATCAGAATAACCGAGCCAGCCCGCAGAGGTCGTGTACGCGGGATAGCCATACCGCAGCATCTCGGCCTCGCGTTCGCCTTTGCTGGCAGCATGGCGCTGTAAGATGGCCAGAGCTTCGTCGGGAGTGAGGGCATCGGTAATATAGCGAAAGTCGATACATGCCACAAGCTGTTTGGGGGTCATATCGACAAGGAGTTTCCAGAGTGGTTTCCCTTCAACCCTGGCGTACAGGTCCCACACCGCGTTAACCAGAGCGGCGGTCGCCAGGTGAATAACGCCTTTCTCTGGACCAATCCAGCGTAACTGGCTATCCCCGGTGATGTGCCGCCAGAAGGCTGCCATATCGCTGGTGAATGATTCTAATGTTCGCCCCACAATCAATGGAGCCAGCGCCTGGATAGCCGCGATACATACTTCGTTGCCACGGCCTATGGTGAAGGTCAACCCATGTCCTTGCAGACCCCTGGGACTATCCGTAGAGAGAATGACATAGGCCGCTGAATAATCGGGGTCCCGGTTCATGGCGTCCGAACCGGCCAGGGTGCGTGAGGTAGGGAAGCGAATATCGTGGGTCTCAAGGCGCGTAATCGTGACAGGCACTATGACTCTCTCCTCGCTTCGGCTGTGTCATCGGTCAACAAACGACGCCGTACCTCCTGGCGATAGGCGGAGAGCACGGTTTCCACGTGCATTTTCACCGCCTGAGCAGCTTCTTCGGGCCGTCCACCTTTGATGGCATTGAAGATGATCTCGTGCTGTTCGGCGGCTGTGAGCATGGAGCCGGGAGCGCCACCCGTCATAATCTTGATAGCCCAGCGCTGTAAGTTGAAGATACTGGAAATCGTCTCGGCGAGAAAGGGATTATGGGTGGCCTGTGCAATGGAACGATGAAATGCGTCATCGGTTTCAAGGAATGGGGCCGCTTCGTCTGCCTCCGCGTAGGCGCGATTCCTGGCCAGGATTTTTTCTAACTCGCGTAGTTCAGCCAGCGTGATGTGTTCTGTTGCCAGTCGCGTCGTGAGCATTTCTTGCATGATACGAAAATCAAAAAGTGCCTGGATATGCTCCGGGTCAACGGTCATAGAGAGGTTCACGGCAGGCCGGGCAATCAATGATGATTGCCCGGCAATATAAATCCCCACACCCTTGCGAGCCGCAACCAATCCTGTCGCTGTAAGGAATTTGACCGCTTCGCGCACGATACTGCGGCTGACCCCCAGTTGCTCACCCAGTTTTTGTTCTGTAGGTAAGCGATCACCGGTCTTCAAATGTGCCGCGCCGATAAACTCTACAATCTTCTCGGCCACGATTTCATACTGCGGCCGATAGGCGGAGACGCCTGTCTCATTGTTAGGTGCCTTCCCGTTGCTCTTCATGTGTACTCCTACTGCCCTCATTGAGCTTGAAGCTCCGTGGCTTGATTGTCACATAAGTATATCACACCCGCTATGCGATATGCATCATAAGTACCATACTTAATAGAGCTTATTGTGGAAAGTATACCATACATTTTTAAAAATTGTAAAGGCGGACCCGGCGCATACTTTCTCCACAGCACCCTGTTTTATCCTTGACAAAGCTCATTGAATAATGTATAACCATTTCATACTTATTGTTCCACTTCGCTGTAGACTATTTTGCCAGCGAAGATGGAAATTTGTTCTCCTGCGCATTTCAAAATGTGTACAACACATTTTTAGGAGAAGATGGGAGAAGGCGGCATGAAGGTAGCGGAACCCGAACCGTTGGTACAGCTACGAGGTATCTCGAAGCGCTTCCCTGGTGTCCTGGCTGTCGATGACGTGAACCTGGATATTTATCCAGGCGAAGTGCATGTGGTTGCGGGCGAAAACGGGGCCGGCAAATCAACGCTCATGAAGCTTCTCTCGCAGGTCGAACGACCCTTAAAAGGCACCATCACGATCAATGGTCAGGCTGTGCATTTCAATGGTCCTCGACATGCGCAATCTCTAGGTATCGCCATGGTCTACCAGGAGTTCGCTCTCGCCCCCCACCTCTCAATTGCGCAAAACATGTTTCTTGGGCAAGAACCTATGCGCCTGGGTTTGATTGATCGTGGTAGCGAGGTGCGCCGGGCGCGTGAGCAGCTCACACAGGTCGGGCTGACCATTGATCCACGGCGATTGGTCTCAGGTCTTTCAGTAGCCGAGCAGCAAATGGTTGAGATTGCCAAGGCCCTGGCCATCGATGCCAGGCTGGTAATTATGGATGAACCCACGGCGACATTGACCGGACACGAAATTGAAGAGCTTTTTGCAGCCATTCAGCGACTCACTGCCAGAGGGATCGCTATCCTCTATATCTCTCATCGACTGGACGAAATCTTCCGTATCGCTGATCGCGTTACTGTGATGCGTGATGGGAAGGTGGTGGCCACCCTACCGAGGGATCAAATTGATGAAAACAAATTAATTCGTTTGATGGTTGGCCGTGACCTTGAGAACCTCTACCCCAAACCAGAAACCATCATCGGCGATGTGCTGCTGCGAGTTGAGGGGATCACACGGGCAAAGCTGCTTCATGATTGCTCGTTTGAGGTACGCGCGGGCGAGATACTTGGCCTGGCAGGTCTCGTTGGAGCAGGACGCACAGAACTGGCCCGCGCGGTTTTTGGAGCGGATCACATAGATGCTGGCGCTATCTGGCTCAATGGCCGTCACCTGAAGATAAAGCATCCTAACGAAGCTATCGATCAGGGTATCGGTTACCTGACCGAAGACCGCAAGAAAAATGGGTTGGCGCTGAACCTGGGGGTAGACCAGAACATCACGCTGGCGAACTTGCCCATGCTGGGAGGATTGCTCGACCTGGGCAAGGAGAGGCGCATTACTATCCGCGCGCGCGACCAGCTCAGGATTCGGACCCCTTCGATACGCCAGCGTGTTGAACTCCTTTCGGGAGGCACGCAGCAAAAAGTAGTTGTGGCGCGCTGGCTAGAGACGAAAGCGCGCGTGCTGTTCTTCGACGAACCTACACGTGGCATCGATGTAGGCGCGAAAGCGGAGATGTTTGAACTGATCGGAAAGTTAGCGCAGGACGGACGGGCTATCATCATCATCTCTTCATACCTGCCAGAACTTCTGAATATGTGTGACCGCATTCTGGTCATGCGTGAGGGTCGGATTGTAGGTTCGGTGGACCGCGAACACTTCTCTGAAGAAAGAATTATTGCTCTGGCAACGGGAGCGAAGGAGGTCGAAGCGCTATGAAAAATGTCGCTAATCCAGACCGCGAAGCAGCTAGCGACCCAGCGATACGGGTGACGAACATACCCTTTATGCAGCGGTTACGGGTCAGTACGCTAGACATTGTGACGCAGCTCGCAGCAGCGGGGGCCTTGATCATTGTCTTTATCTATCTCACATTTGCCTCTCCTGTGTTTCTTACCTTTAACAACCTGTTCAATATTGTGGCTCAGACGACCGTTACAGCCATCATCGCTATCGGTATGACCTTTGTGATCATTACGGCCGGCATTGATCTGTCGGTTGGTTCGATCGCTGCTCTGGCCGGCGTCTTTGGAGTCACGTTGATGTTGCGTGGCGTCAGTTGGCCTCTCGCTGTGGTTGGCGGGGCACTGATCGGCGGTGCGGTTGGACTGGTCAACGGCTTGCTTGTGACAATAGCTCGCCTGAGTCCTTTTATTACGACGCTGGGCATGATGAGCGTGGCACGAGGGTTGGTGTATATCACTACCGGCGCAGTGGCCGTCTATGGAGCGCCGAACGACTTTGGCCTGCTGGGCCAGGGCGTTCTCGGCAGTATTCCCATCCCGCTGATTATCCTGGTAGTGGTGGCCGTGCTCGCGCATATTATTTTGAGCCGCACACGCCTGGGACGCTACACCTATGCCATTGGCTCCAATAAAGAAGCCGCGCGGCTCTCAGGTATTCCTATCGGGCGCTATCTGACAGTCATCTATGTCTTACAGGGGTTGCTCGCTGGCTTCGCGGGCATGATTGCCTCTTCGCGTGTAGTGTCAGGACAACCAAATTTTGGTATTGGCTTAGAGCTAGACGTGATAGCCGCAGTCGTAGTCGGGGGGGCCAGCCTCTTTGGTGGCCAGGGTACCATTATCGGTACCCTGATCGGTGCCTTCCTGATCGCCCTCATACGCAATGGCGCGGTATTGCTTGATATTAACATCTTCTACCAGAACGTGATTGTCGGTATCGTGATCTGGTTGGCGGTAATCTGGGATCAGTTCAGGCGGCGCAGGTTTGCGTCAGTATCACAGTAGCACGGTCAGGAGTCTCTCATGTATACAGCGTAAGAGGCGAGCCGGCTCGTGAAGAAAGGAGGAAGAAGCTATTACGATATTGAGGTTTGCGAGTTAAGACCGGACATCAGTTTTACCGGTCATACTACTCATCGCTTGAGGCCATCATAGGGTGTTTTTCGATACAGTGGGTTTATGGCAAAGAAGGAGAATGCAATGCGACGATTGCTTGCACCGGGATTCACTATCCTACTACTGGTCGTGCTGGCACTACAACTTGCCGCCTGTGGGCAAGTTGTGCCATCCTCTAGCTCTACTGCGAACAGTGGAGGGAATCCGGCCACCAAAGCGCTCAGGATAGCAGTAGTGCCCAAGTCGCTCGGTCCAGATTTCTGGGAGCAGGTCCACAAGGGGGCGGTGTGCGCAGCTTCCAAGCAGCAGAACGTCACCGTCATGTGGAATGGCGTTACGACAGATACCGATGTCACAGGCCAGATTAATCTGCTCAAGAATTATCTCACCCAGGGTGTAGACGGCCTCGTCTACGCTGCTACCGATGCGAAGGCGCTCGCACAGGTATCAACCCAGGCTGTCAACTCGAAGATCCCTGTCGTGAACTTCGATTCGGGGACAAATCCCCAGCCACCAACGGTACCGCTTTTTGCGACCGATAACGTGGCTTCTGCTGTGAAGGCTGCTGATCTTATGGCTCAGGCGCTTCACAATAATGGGAAAATCGCCTTTATTCCTTTCCAGGCTGGCTCAAACACGAATGACCAGCGCGCACAGGGCTTCCTGCAGGGGTTGAAGAAGTATCCGGGGTTACAACTCGTGGCGACTCAATATAGCCAGAGTGATGCGAACACTGCATTCATGGTGACGACGGACATCCTGACTGCTCATCCCGATATCACCGGTATCTTTGCGGCAAATGAGCCGGGGGTCATTGGAGCAGCCAGGGCCGTCAAGCAGGCTGGCAAGGTTGGCAAGGTGGTGATCATCGGCTGGGATGCAGCCCCTGACGAGATCAAAGGCGTCCAGGACGGAACTATCAGCGCGCTGGTGGTGCAAAACCCATTCAAAATGGGCTTTGATGGTCTGAAGGCTGTGGTAGGCATAATTCGCACGGGAGCCCAGGTACAGAATGAAGATACAGGTGTGTCGTTTCTGACGAAGGCTAACATCAACGACCCGGCGATGCAGGCCGTTCTGACTCCAAGCTGTACAAACCCGCCAGCATAGGACATGGTGTGTGGGGGGGATGGGTAAGATTTTGCTCACTACCCCAATGAGAGAACCGGTATCTCCCATTGGGGTAGTGGGCAAACCTATCAACTTCAAGACGACAGGAAATAGAAGATGAAAGCGATCACTCTGAAGGCACCTGGTCAGCTCTGTCTCATCTCCATGGATGAACCACAACGTCCTGCACCAGGGGAGGCTCTCATCCGCATCCGCCAGGTAGGCGTTTGTGGCACCGATTTCCACGCCTTTCGGGGTGAGCAACCTTTTTTTGAGTATCCGCGGGTTCTGGGTCACGAGTTGGGTGCCGAGGTCGTGACCATCAACCCTCAGGACCAGGATCAGGAACAAGTTTTAGCTGTGGGAACACGCTGCGCAGTAGAGCCGTATTTCAATTGTGGTCGCTGCCCTCCTTGCCGGCGCGGCAAAGCAAACTGCTGTGTCAACCTCAAGGTCCTTGGAGTGCATATCGATGGCGGTTTAAGAGAGTTTGCCACCGTTCCCATTGCCTACCTTCACCCATCGCCTACACTCTCCTGCGAGCAACTCGCACTGGTCGAACCACTGAGCATTGGTGCCCACGCCGTCACACGCGCCCAGATAGTGAGTGGAGAACATGTGCTTGTAATAGGCGTAGGCCCGATTGGTTTGGCGGTCACCCAGTTTGCCCTCCTGGCCGGAGCCAGGGTGATGGTCATGGACATCAGTCAACAGCGTCTCGCGTTTTGCCAAAAGCTCTGGCCAGAAGTCGTTTGCATCGACAGTCACGCTGACGCTTTGCTGTCGCTACAAGATGTGGTAGCCGACGATCTCCCTATGGCGGTCTTCGACGCTACAGGCAATCCTCATTCAATGCAGGCCGCTTTCAGCTATGTAGGTCATGGAGGACGCCTGATCTTTGTTGGACTGTTCCAGGGCGATGTCTCATTCCACGATCCAGATTTCCATAGCAGAGAACTGACACTATTGAGCAGTCGCAACGCGACCGGCGCTGATTTCCGTCAGATCATTGACTATATTGAGAATGGCCAGATCAATCTCTCTTCCTGGATTACCCATCGCGCATCTTCTGAAAACATGATCGCTGCATTCCCCCACTGGTTCGATCGTGACAGTGGCCTCATCAAAGCGATGATCGCGTTCTAAATACAGCTCCAGAGAAAAGCCATCGGCCGCAAGCAATAATTCACATAGCCGGGCCAAAGGGTCTACAGTCCTTGCTTTCTAGCGCTTCTGTTGATACTATAAATTCTCGCATATATGCGCATTTCTCAGGCATTTTCAAGAAGGGCTATTATGAGCAATACCATCGCAGAATCGCTTATGCCATCTGGAAAAGACCAATACATTTCAAGATCATCTGCCAACGGACATCCATGGTTACGAATTGCAGCCTCCCCTGTGTGGGCCTGTTTTCTCGTGGCGCTCCTCGTGCGTCTATGGTTGATTGTGCATACACAGGGTGTAATAGCGGGAGATGAAGCTGTTGTAGGCCTCCAGGCTGAAAACATTGTACGGGGTCAATTCCCTGTGTATTACTATTCTCAGCCGTATATGGGGAGTTTGCAAGCGTATATCATTGCTTTTCTTTTTCTTTTTACTGGCCCCGCCGTGTGGGCCATGCGTATTGAGCCGCTGCTGATCTCTCTGCTTCTCGTCTCCCTCACGTGGCGTTTTTCCGCAGCCCTGGCCGATGCTGCCCTCCTGTCAGTCAGGCCTAAAACGCTCTTTATGCTCATTGCCACGCTTCTCGCGGCCTTTGCGCCCCTCTACGATATCGTTGAAGAGATGCGGGTGACGGGGGGCTATGTTGAAGTGTTTACGGTGATGCTCTGGCTTTTGTTCTGCGCGTTTCGCCTGACACAGCGCTGGCACGAGCAGGCAGCGCGGCGCGAACTGGCGTGGCGGTGGAGCGGACTGGGCTTTCTGGCTGGTGTGGGACTCTGGATTGATCCGCTAATCATGTATGCGTACGCGACCATCGCGCTCTGGATCAGCGGCTATTTTCTTCTCGAACTGCTGAAACGCTTCCGGCACACTGGCTCTCACTCTCCGCTCAATCTGTTGAAAGAAGCCCTGCTCAGTGCCAGCGCTGTTCCCGCGGCCCTGCTTGGTTTTGCCCCCGGCCTCTTCTGGGGAGCCCGCCATCATTGGGCGAATATCACGTATATTTTCCGGACTGGTGCTCCCCCATCTTCTTCCCATCTCCAGACACTCATCCAGGTAGGCAACCTGTACGCAACCTGCCTCGCACCTCGCGCCCTGGGCGGAGCTTTACCAACGCAGCCGGATGTCACCACTGCCCATCCACAGCTTGTAACTTTGGGGTTAGTTGTGGTTGGAGCGAGTCTCATAGTCAGCGTAGCAGGGATCGTGCTCTCTCTTTTTAGCTCTCACACCCTCTTTCTGCGCATTCGCCAACTGACGCTGCTGCCTTTGCTTTTTGTGCTCTGCGCTTCTGCTATATTCTGCGTGGCCTCTATCTCCGTACTGGCGCTACTCGCTGGTTGTGGCCCCTGGGATGTGATAGGTCGCTATGCTGTGCCATTAGTTATGGTTATTCCATTTATTGTGGCTGCCATTGTCATTTTGCCCTTGATACTCTTGCAGGAGCAACAGCAGGCGCATGTTCAAGAGAGCGAAGGGGGAGCTAGCGCTCTGCGGCCAATGGTGCAGAACTCACTGCTGTTACGGTTCTTTCAGAGCGGCCTGATACTGCTGATGGTTGTCTATTTCCTCGCACAAGGCGTGGCTTATTTGCAGTCCAGCCCGAACTCTACCTTCCAGGCAAGCGGCTGCGTGGGAGAAAACCCAACGAACCTTGGTCCGATCATCAGCTATATGCAGCGCTCGCATATTCGGTATGCCTGGGCCGTTGGTTGGATTGCCGACCCCATTACATTCGAGACCAACACTGCCATTCTTGTGACGCAACCAGGTGGTCGTATTCTCGCCAATAGTAACACACTGCTGCATACGGACCGCGCCAGCCTATTTGTGTTAGCCAGGCATACTGATGCCCACCCGGCGTTCTTACAGGAGTTAGATACGCACAATGTCACATATCATATCGAGCGTTTCTACTCTGCACCTGGCATTGATGTTCTGCTGATCACTCCCTTGAATCGCACTGTTTCGCCCCGTGATCCAGCTTTTACACACTTGTTCCAGCAGGTCTTTGGAGATTGTTGGAGGAGCGGCTTTCGTCTCTGAATGAGCATGTATGTAAGATCTACTCTTGCCAGCCCCCGCATTCCTGGGTCAAGTTCCCATTCAATTAGGGGGGATGATGATATAATGGCAGCAAGCGTTGTTTAGAAAGGTGGTCACTCTGATGAGTATTCGCGAGCAAGAGGGCTTCGCCCCCGTTGAGGGCTATCGGGTCTGGTACCGTATTGTTGGCGGTGGTGGTGAGCATGAGCATACCCCGCTCTTGTTGTTACACGGCGGTCCAGGCGCGCCTCACGACTATCTGGAGAACCTGGAGGCCCTGGCCTCGGATACCCGCCGCGTGATCTTCTACGACCAACTGGGTTGCGGGCGCTCCGATCAACCCGACGACACCTCGCTCTGGCGGGTCGAGCGCTTCGTTGAAGAGCTGGCAACCATGCGCCGGGAACTGGAGCTTGAGCGCGTCCATATCCTGGGCCAGTCCTGGGGCGGCATGCTGGCCATCGAATATATGCTTACCCGGCCTCAGGGAGTTGCCAGCCTGATCCTCTCCAACACCACGTCCAGCATTCCCATGTGGGTGGCCGAGGCCAACCGGCTGCGTGCCGACCTGCCGCCCGCAGTCAATGCTACCCTGCTGCGCCACGAGGAGGCGGGCACGACCGACAGCGCCGAATACGTGGATGCCATGCAGGTCTTCTACCAGCGCCATGTGGCACGTGTGCCGTTGCCGGACTATGTGCAGCGTGCCTTCGATACCATCAGCCCGGTCTACTATTACATGAACGGCCCCAGCGAGTTTCATGTGATTGGCCCGATTAAAGACTGGGACCGCACCGACCGCCTGCACGAGATCCAGGTACCCACGCTTATCCTCTCCGGCCGCTACGACGAGTCCACCCCCGCCATCAACGAGGTGCTGCGCCGGGGCATCGCCGGCTCAGAATGGGTCATCCTTGAGAACAGTTCGCACCTGTCGCACGTTGAAGAACCCGAACTGTACATGCAGACCGTGCAGGCCTTCTTGAAACGCGTTGAGGAGAGTGGCGCATAACGGGAGCGTATCGCGCCGCTTTAAAACACAGTGCAGTGGAGGAACAGGCTATGCCACGCGCCATCGATTTTCATGTCCACCTGCCGACGACGGAGTTTATGCAGGTCACGCTTGGCCCCTATGCGCAAGCGGCTGAGCGCTATTTTCGCACCGAGGTGAAGCTCAAAGATATCGAGCAGATCGCCGCCGATTACGCGGAACTCGATATGATCGGTGTCCTGCTGGCCTGGGACGCGGAGACCGCTACCGGCCTGCCACCTCTAGGCAATGATTATGTCGCGGCCATCGTGCAGCGCTACCCGCAGCAATTCATCGGCTTTGCCAGCGTGGACCCGCACAAGGGCAAGGTCGCCGTCAAAGAGATGGAGCGTGCCATCCAGGATCTGGGGCTGGCGGGCGCGAAGTTTCATCCAGGCGTGCAGGCGTTCTATCCCAATGACCCCCAATTTTATCCCTTGATGGCGAAGATTCAAGATCTGGGTGTGCCAGCTCTCTTCCATACCGGCACGAACGGCCTGGGGGCCGGCACGCCGGGCGGCATGGGTATCAAGCTGGACCACACCCGCCCTATCTACCTGGACTCGCTGGCCGCCGACTTCCCCGGCCTGACGATCATCGGCGCGCACCCCTCCTGGCCCTGGCACGAGGAGATGCTCGCTGCCATGCAGCACAAAACCAATCTGTTCAATGACCTCTCCGGCTGGTCGCCAAAGTACACGCCTGAAGTACTGCTGCGCGAAGCGGCGACGCGCATGCAGGACCGTTTCCTCTTTGGCTCCGATTATCCCTTCATCACGCCGCAGCGCTGGCTCAAGGATTTTGAGGCCATCAAGATCGACTTCAAGCCGGAGGTGCGCGAGAAGCTGATGTGGCGCAACGCCCAGAAGTTGCTGGCGCATACCGCTGTTGGACAGATGCACTTCTCGGCGTAACGAGATGCTTGTTGAATTGGGATGAGACGGTCCCCATTCGCGTAGGGATTCGGCTTGCCGCATCCGGGTGGGGCCTCGCTTGCACGGCCAGGGGGCGGCCTCCCAGGCTCAAGGGCCTGCCACCCGGATTCGGCTTGCCGAATCCCTACGCGGGCAGTAGCCCACCTGGGCATTCCTGTGTATAAAATTGACATCTATTTGACGTTCCACTTATACTAGCAGGGTGCAAAGTGCCGGGTAATAAAGCAAAGAGAAGGTAGAGTGCTATGTCGTTTACCGAAGATGAGCTACAATCTTTCAACTCCATTCTTGAGCGAAGGCTACTGGCGCATCGCCAGGAGATGGAACGGGCCTTCGATCAACGCATGACCAGCCTGTTGCGCGAACTTGAGCAGCGTCTAAGTGCGCAGCAGCAAGAGTTCGTGCGCGTGCTCACACATAAAATGAGCGAGCAGCAGAATGACCTCAATGTAGCGCTCAGCCAGAAACTCAGCGCGCAGCAGGCGCGCATTACCCAGGCCGTCGGTCAAGAAGTCGAACAAAGACAACAACAACAGCAGGAGCAACTCGAAGGCATCGTAGATCGTACTCTGGCAACCCACCTGCTGGGCATGGAGCAACGACTGACGCAACACCAGGCGCCCCGGTCTCTTGAGGCCGTGGCGAAAGGCGAAGCCGAGCCTGGCGACGGCTTTGAGACCATCGAAGTACAGACCGACATCTCCTGGGAAGACCTGATGGAGGTCGTTGGCAAAGCCCTCGATGAGCGTCTATCGGCCCTCAACGAGTCGATCCAGGCCGCGGTAGGCAACTGGGAGCAGCATCTCTCGCTCCAGCTTCAAGAGATGCGCGCGCTTGAGCCGGTTGAACCCTACCGGGGCGATATGAGCAGCATGCAAGGAGTCTTCCACAGCGTCGAGCGCCTGGAGCAGATCCTGGAATCGATGCAGGTGGCGATGAGCGCCAACCATGCCCTGCTCTCCAACCGACTCTACCACCACCAGCAACTGCCCCTCGAACGCGCGCACCCCACCGGCCAGAACGCGCCCGCCAATGGCACCACAGATGGACCGTTCTCGTTGAACGGCGAACGCTGATCTCGTAGGGGCGATGGATTCGGCTCCTGATTGAGAAGAAAGCGTACAAGACGTAGGGGCGCCGTTGACAAGCCCGCGCGTCAAACAGAGACACATCTTGCGATGAGGCGCGAGCTTGTCAACGGCGCCCCTACGGAACGGAGATGCCATTTTGTCATCCCAAAGCCTTGACCTCCACCACATCTCAATGGTACACTTGTGCCTGTTCATAGCAGACTCCCAGGCGTGACTGCTCATGGTGCTGCTATGGAGTAGGGGATAGACCTTGCTGCTGGCTATCCCGCGTATCTGCATGCTTGCGACAAGACACGTCTCGTAAAGAAACCGGCCCCCCCTTGCTCAACGGGCGCCGGGTTTTTGTGTTGTCCAAAAAATCCCCCTGATTGAGAGAGGAGGCCGCATGCTGCGCTTTTATGTCGCGGTGGCCCGTACTGCGTTCCGGCGGCAGCTTATCTACCGCTGGGCGAACATCGCCGGGCTGCTCACCAACGTCTTCTTTGGAGTTATCTTTAGCTACGTCATCATCGCGCTCTACCATGCTCGACCGGTTGCCGCGGGCTACAACGTCCTGGACGCGTTGCGCTACACGTGGCTGGTCCAGGCCGAGATCATGGTAGTGCTGAACTTCGGCTGGATAAATCGCCGTCAAGATCGTTCATTTGCACAACTGGGAGCATCCACCAAACAGCCATCCGCTCCTGGATGCCCGTCGTCTGCGCGTAGTAATTCAGAGTATCGAGTACCTTATTCCCCTCGTCGCTGGCACTATCCACGCCCAGCGCGGCGCAAGATTTTATCCAGTCGTCGTAACACAGCGCCCGGTGAATAGGCGATACTTGCTTGTTCTTTGGCCGATGAACCCCCAGCGTAGAAGCTCGGGCCGTAAAAGTCAGAGCCGATTTTGTCGGCAGCGCCTTGTGAAGCGCCAATTTGGGGGCAACGGGCCATAATTCACGGATAAGCTGATCTTCCGCCTCCGTCCAATCCTGCTCACTGAGCCGATGGGTGCGTACCGCTTGCCGCTTATAAAGTAAGGCGCAATCCCACCGCTGCGCTATCGGGTCTTTCCACTTTAAAAGGAGCTTATAGATATGAGGCGATAGATTCGTGATCTGTACGTCGTCGATCAGCATGTAAAGCATACGGCGCTGGCGGTCAATATCCATCTTCCAAAATTCATTGGGGGCCTGCCCCAGAATTCGGTAGAAGGCTGGTAGAAACTGGTTCGGCTGCGTACGCTCGTAGCGGATAAGCGCGGCCTGAGCCTTCTCTAGGTCATGCTCGGCTCCCGCCTGGGCTTCAAGATACCGTTTCTCCTGAGAACTCGTCAGCGGTCGAGCCGGGTTGGTTATTAAACGGTCATAGTGGGCGACGACACCCTCCAGAGCCGTAATGTCCTGCACGATGGATTCTTTTTCGGTCGCTTTATTCTTCGTCAACGCCTCGTAATATGTTTCGACCCGTCCGGCCAGCTCCTTGTCGTGTTCGGCGAGTGCCGTTAATCGCTCGACCACCGCCTGATCGAAGGCAGGGACAGGCAGCGTCCAAAGTACGACGCTTTCCCACGTGCTGAGCCGGTCACCATTACTATCAATGCGTCTAAGGCAGGCGTAATAGCAAAGTACCGTTCGTGCATCATATCGAGCCTGGAAACTCATCGGCACGTCCGAGGAGGTGAGTCGTTGTGTTAGTAGATCGTGCTTCTGGTCAGTATGGTTCTTACGAACAAACCGGCTCGTATTCTCCCGTAACGTGCTCGGCTTGCCGTCAAGCATAAAGCCGGTAATCGCGGCGTAGCATGGCTCAAACAAATCACGGGGGATAGCAGGCTCAAACGCTCCCTCGATGTAGACGCGGTTGCCGTCCTCGTCCTTGCCGACACTGGCATAACCCAAGTGCATAAGATTCGTCAACCAATCCTGCATGTGGTTGCTCGCGTTGAAAGTGTAGCCGCGTCCCGGCACCAGCTGCATACGTATGCTGAACAGATAGCGTTGTAAGTCTTCAGCAGTCGGCAGCGGGAAAAGGTATGGTAAATCCTCTACGTAGCGACCGAAGCGTGAACGGGAGAAATTGAATAGCTTAAATTTCTCGAATAGTTCAATCGCCAGTCCATGCCAGCCTTCATAAATAACCGGACGGCAGGCTTTCGTGATGAACAGCTCGTCATCGGCGCTGCTACCAAACTCTTTGACGACTTTGCGACGCTCACGGGCCGCTTGCAGTATGTGCCGGTCGAGGGCGTAGGGAGCAATAAGAATGCCGCCCGCCCATTCACCCCGTTCCTTTTTCTGCTGTCTCATCTGTGTCATATAGCGGACGTGGGTGTCGATATAGCCATATGACTCCTGCATCTTACGGATAAAAGCGTTAAAATCATCCTGGATGCGAAAATTGTAACAGCGGCGTCCGGCAATAATCAGGAGTACACCACATTTAGCGCACTCCTCGGCGAACTGGGTGACTTGCGTTAAGAAGCGGTCACGGAAGAGGCGATCTTCACGGGCAACAACCACGCTACCGATAGTTCCGTCCTGTACGCCCTCCCAAAGCTGCAATAGTTTCGGACGTTCATATATCTTTTTCTGGCCAGAGATACCTGATCCTTCGTCACACTCGATGACCATGAGCGGATCGTGGTCATCCCGGATTTCCACGGCGACGCGCACCAGTCCCTCCTGGCGCAACCGGCTTTCGGGGTTGTCCTCATCAGCGCCTTTCCGGCTTTGGCGTAACAGCACCGCCGTTCTTTTGGTAAGGTCGAGTTTATAACCCTGCATGTAGCTATGCAGGCTGTCGTACCCAGTATTAGCTACCGTGAAGCTGGTGTCAGCCTTGATAATTCGTAGTCCGTTACTATTCATGGCTGTCTCCTTCTGGTATCTGATCCATGGATCAGTCGTCGGGCGTGCTTTGAATCGTACTAGTCAGCGAACTGGACGCCTTCAAAGTCGGTATACACAATACGTGGCTCATTGCGCCGTGCCAGTTCCCGGTTAACCGCCTCGGCGACCAATCCCACTTTTGCACGGTAGATGCGCTTGCCTTTAATAGCATTGCTGAGCGTATTCGTGTCGATACCTGCTTCTTGTGCCATATGCGCTTTAGACCAGCCGAACCGCACGCGGTAGTCGTCTATAGTCAACGGTCAGTAGCCTCCCCCAAGTAGTTACAATATATTACCATGAAAAGCGCTTAAAGTCAAAGAAGGTAGGCCGTGACGACCGATGATGGCTGAAGATTATTGAGGCTGATCCTTTAACCGTTCTTGCAACCACTGCAAGTACTCAAAAGCCTTCGCTTCGCCCAGTAAGGCTAGGGCGTGTTTGCAAATCATAACCAGAGCATGATAGAGGCAAGCGTGACCATAGCCAGGAAGTTGACCGCCCGCTTCTCATACCGAGTAGCCACACGCCGAAACTGCTTGAGACGATTGATCAGGCGTTCGATGTAATTCCGCTCTTTATACAAGGCTCGGTGAAACGGTCCGGTGCGCGTCTCATCGCTGCGGCGGGGAATCGTGTAGCCAATTCCTCTGCGCTTGAGGTAGCGTCGGATCTTGCGACTGCTATAGGCTTTGTCTCCCAAGACGCGCCTGGGCCGTATTCTGGGACGCCCTCGTCCGACACGCTTGACCGCCCCTTGCTCCATTAACGCTTCCAATTTGGTGGCCTCATGCCGCTGTCCGGCGGTGAGGACAAACGTGATCGGTTTGCCTTTGCCTTCTGCTCGTAGATGCAGCTTCGTACTAAAACCACCCTGACTGCGACCTAATGCCTCTTGATTTGGTTCCCCCCTTTTGCCCCAGCGGCATGCTGGTGCGCTCGAATGATTGTGCTATCGACGGAGTGCTTCTCCCAATCGATCTCGCCTGCAGCATCGCTCTGCTGTTGCAGGGCACAGAGGACTCGTTGCCATATTCCCACTCGTTGCCATCGATAAAATCGGCTTGCCACCGTGCTCCACGGGCCATAGTGCTCTGGGAGGTCTCTCCAAGGGGCTCCCGTTCGCAGAATCCACAACATTCCATTGATGATCAGACGATGATCGTGTGCTGGACGGCCTCGCTTTGGCTTCTGGGGCGGCAGCAGGGGGCACAACTTCTCCCACTGCTCATCCGTTAGTTCTCCTCTTCTCATCCTTTCAGTTTACTAGCGTTTTGCAAACACAGCCTAGTGGTAGACCGAATAATGCAGAGAGGGGAGGCGCGTATGTTTCAGGCTCTCCATTACGGCTTCGCAGACAAGCAGCAACAGGAGATCGCGGACGCAGTAGAGCTTGCACGACAGGGGGATGGCAGGGCCTTCGGGGTCCTGTTCCACTGCTACAACGCCCAGATCTGTACCTATCTTGCACGCCTCGTGGGGAACGATGACACCGGGCGCGACCTTGCCCAGGAAACGTTTTTGCGGGCCTGGCAAAGTTTGCCGAAGGTGCGGGGTGACCTCTACTTCAAAGCCTGGTTGTATCGCATCGCCACCAATACAGCGCGCTCACACCTGCGCCACGAACGGGTGATTCGCTGGCTTCCCTGGCGCGACTACGAAGAGGACAGCGGCAGCGATCTACTGAGTGTGGCCGGGCCAGAGGAGCGCGCGGGCGAGGCCGAGTGTGTCAGGCAGGTACTCGGATGCTTGCCCTCGCAGTACCAGGTCTGCCTGCTGTTGCAACTGGTCGGGGGGTTCTCACAGCGCGAGATAGCAGAATTATTGGAGATCAGTGAGAAGAGCGTTAGCGCCTACGTCAGCCGGGGGCGCGAGCAATTTCGCCAGTTATATCTCCGCACGAAGGGAGAGAGCAGATGAAGGATCGAGAAATAGCCGGCATGCAGGCTCCCTGTCGCGAGTGGGCCGAGTCGCTTGCCGCCGCGCAGCGCGCCGATCTCTCGCAGGCTGAATGGATCGCCCTGCGTGAACATCTTACCTCTTGCGCCGCGTGTGCCGCCACACAGGTAGCTTATCGGGAGATGGACGCGCTGATCCTGGGACTTCCAGCGGTTGCGCCGCTTCCAGATCTGGTGTTTGAGGATGGCGGCAGAGTGCCGGCGAAAAGCATACAAAAAGGAGTTGTGACATCTATGAAAACTATCCAGGACAGGAATGCAAGGCAGGAGCAAGAGGCCCTTCCCTGGAGCGGAGAGGTGACAGTATTGCCGGGACATCCCCGCCAGCCGCCACGTCGTGTGCGTTTCGGGCGACTCGTGAGCCTCAGCGCGGCGGTGCTCTTCGTGGGCGTGCTGGTGGGCAGCTTCCTGCTGCTCTTCGCGGCGCGCCATCCTGGCATGGGGAACACCCCGGCGAATGGCGCCCCTGGAAGATTGGGAGCTGTTGACACTGCCGGTCCGGAAAACCCGAATGCGCATGTCTATGTGAATATAGATAGTGCGAATAGTATTGCGTACGAACTGGATGCGAAGACAGGCGCGGTGCTCTGGCAGCAAAGGATCGGCCATAAGCTCACAGGTGACCCGGCGGTAGCGGATGGCGGCGTCTACTTCCCTGCCTATGATGGTTCCGTTTATGCATTGCGGGCCAGCGATGGCGCGCCGCTCTGGCATACCAGCCTGGGGAGTGGAGCGGAAGCGACAAACTCGTTTCCGGGGCCGAACATCGTGGCCTACAATGGCGTGATCTACCTGGGGACCATGGATGGAAACTGGTACGCGCTGCGCACACGCGATGGAGTTGTACTCTGGCACAAAAAGGTGCTGGCATGCACACATCCAGGACCTCGGGTCGTGAATAACAACACAGTGGTGCTGCCCACAAGCAACCCATGTAATGTCGTCGTATTGCGCGAGGATCAAGGCGTCATCTACGGCTTTGCCGACGGCTTTTACGCGTTGCGGGCCAGCGATGGTGCGGTCATCTGGCACGATACGGCGCACCAGTTTAACTCGCAATCGCTGGTCGTAACGAATGGCAAGGTGTATATCCCGGCGGCGGGAGGCAGGAGCGGTATAGATGTGCTGCGAGTCAGCGATGGTCATCTCCTGCACTCGCTAAACATTCAGTGGCAGGACTTCGCGGCGGCCGGACATATGTTGTACATTCTGACAGAGAAGGGAGACATGGATGCATATCGTATCAGTGATGACTCTCTCCTCTGGCACAAACAGATAGGTGCTATTTCAGGGCAGATCACTGTAGGCTATGGAATGATCTATGTCAGCAACTCGTTTCAAGGGTATGTAGTCCCAGCGACGGTAGTTACTTCAGGAGCATTACAGAAGCGGAATGCTATCGCAGGTATACCAGTAGTGCTACAGAAGCGGGATATTATCGAATATACCGATGTTTGGGCTTTGAATACGGGCAATGGCTCTCTACGCTGGCACTGGCACAAATCGGTTGCCGAGGGCATTGCGCGGCTCGTGCTCATGAATAACAACGCCTACTTCCAGACCGGTGATGGTGTGTATGCTATGCGCGCCAGCGATGGCAAGCTGCTCTGGCATGTCTTGCAGGGCAGATCATTGCAGGGGCCGACAGTAGGATAGTGCTCTCGCACGGTTTATATAACGACCGGGGCAGGACCAAAACAAGGTAGCGGTGCGAGATACAATCAGGGGCATGACATGTAGGGGCGCGGTTGACAAGCCCGCCTGTTCGCTGACGGCATCACGATCTCGTCGGCGAACAGGCGGGCTTGTCAACCGCGCCCCTACACGAATTGCCTCTTCCCTTTGTATGCGAGCAGCGATTAGCGAGCTACGGGTACCGCCGGCGCCGTCGGTGCTGTCTCGCGGACCGTCTCGCGTCCCAGGCGTTGGCCCATGGAGCGATTGGCGGCGGTCAGCGCGCGGATGAAGAGGAAGCCGGCGCAGAGCGCTACGCCGATCATACCGATGTACATGATGACCAGGGCCACACCGGTGTTGGTGTTGCTGGTGGCACCGGCGGCAAACCCCGCGAGGTACGTCTGGCTGGCGGCTTCGACTGCGAAGACCACGGGCGCGTAGTAGAGCGTCGCTCCCAGGACCAGGAAGACAGTTGCCAGGCGATAGGCGCCAATGTCATCGTCGGCGCGCCGTGTGAGCTTCACCACCAGGGCCAGCAGCAGGCAGAGCGCGGCCAGCGGGCCGGTGACCGGCAGGGCTGAGTTCACCACAATATTAGGCGCGAAGAAGATCCAACTTATGGCGAAGGTGACCAGTAGAACAGCATCGCGCATCAGCAGGTAGGACATCCACCAGACATCCGCGCCCAGGCGCAGGCCGCAGCGGCGCAGGGTGCGCAGAACGTAGGGTCGGCCGAGGTGCAGGACCAGGGTCATGGTCCAGAGAGCCGGCAGGAAGGCGACGATCGAGCTAATCATCCAGACCGATCCACCCTGCACAAGAGCTTGTGTGATCGCAGCGGCGACATCATCAGGTTTCATTTTTATGACTCCTTCGGGTGTCCATCAGGGACACCGGGTTGGCAGGGTGTCCTTGCCGGCACCCTGACATGTATATCACAATGTTACGCAGCAGTCGTGGGCTGGGCTTCGGGTGTCTCGGAGGCCTCCGGGCGCCCGCCGGTCCTGAGGGTGTAGATAGCCGCGATCGCACCCATAATGGCGAGCAGAGCCACAGAGACGTATGCTATGCCGACGGCCCATGTCGGGTTCGAGCTGGTGACCAGGAAGTTGCTGATCGTGCCCAGTCCGCCGGCGGCCACGTTGTTGGCCTGAACGCCGAGCACATAGGGTACGAAGTAGAGCAGGCCCCCCAGGCCAAGCAGGGCCGTCACGAGCCGGAACGCGCCGAGGTTGTGGTCGGGGTCGCCCATCAATTTCACGAGCATGGCGCCGAAGAGGCAGGCCGCCGCCAGGCCACCCGTGAGCGGCAGGTTGTCGGCTGTAACAACATCTGGGAAGAAGAACATAAAGCTCATTACGACGCCCGAGACGATCAGCAGGTCACGCAGCGCGATGTAGACCAGCCAGAGCAGGTCGGCGCCCAGGCGGAGCGTGAAGCGATCGATCATATCCAGGATGTAAGAACGGCCAAGGTGCAGCGCCAGTAGCGCGAGCCAGATGACCGGGAGAGCCGCGGCGAGCGTGCCTTCGAGGAACTGTTCGCCGCCGGCATTAATGCCACTAATAATTGCGTTGGTAAGATCCTGTACCGACACAGTGTACCTCCTTAGATTGGGGCGCTCAAGAGCGCCCGTAACTCTATTGCAAGGATGCTCGCAGGAGCACCCCTACCCGCTCATTAGCGGGGTGTTCCTGCCACCATCGCGTCAGTTTTAACATCGGTCACAGTTTTGATGGTTGGGCAGAGGTAGGCCAGGTCGCAGCGCAGGCAACGGCTGCCTTCACGCCGGGCCTGTTCTTCGGTGAAACCCGTCGCGAACTCGACTGAACGATCGTGCGCGGCCTCTGTGCCTCGCAGCGGCATCTCCGCGCGCGGCGTGGGACGCAGGTCGATCTGGATAAGGCCGCTGGCCGGCAGCTCTGAACGGATCTCGATCTCATCCTCCGGCATCTCCGAGACCTGCCTGATGGATAGCTTGCGCAGGAAGGCGTGGATGGATTGCGCGGCGCGGCGCCCATGTGCTGCGGCGTGGATGATCGACTTGGGTCCGTAGGTGACATCGCCGGCCGCGAAGATGTTCGGCGAGCCAGTCGCCAGGGTCTCCGGGTTAATCAGCAGGCCGCCCCAGGGGGCGACGCCGACGCTGGTGCCGGCCGGCAGGAAAGATGGGTCTGGCGCCTCGCCGATGGCGATGAGTACGCGATCGATGGGCGTATCGAACTCGGAGTCGGGTACGGGAACCGGTCGCCGGCGTCCCTGGGCATCAGGCTCGTCCAGGCGCATGCGCTGGCAGCGCAGGGCGCTAACGTGCCCATCGGCGCCAAGCACCTGCACCGGGGCAGCAAGTTCATGAAGTTCGATGCCTTCGGCAAGGGCGGCGCGGACCTCCTCAACCTGGGCAGGCATCTCGACGCGCGAGCGACGATAGAAGATCTGCACACTGCTGGCGCCGGCGCGCAGGGCTGAGCGGGCCGCGTCCAGGGCCGTGCTGCCGCCGCCGATGACCGCTACCGAGCCATTGAGCCGGGTATCGGGCTCCAGGTTGTACTCCTTGAGGAAGGTGGTAGCCGGGATGACGCCTGGCAGGTCTTCGCCTGGCACGTTGATACGCTGGCTGCGCTGCGCGCCCACCGCGAGCAGGACTGCGTTGTACATCGTGCGCAGGTCGTCGAATTCTACATCCTGCCCGATGGCTGTGTTGAGGCGCATCTCGACGCCCAGTTCACGCATCGCGTCGATGTCGCGATTGAGTTCGGCGCGCGGCAGGCGATATTCGGGGATGCCGATGGCCATCATCCCGCCAGGGACAGGCATGGCATCGAAGACGGTTACGCCATAGCCACGCCGGGCCAGGTAATACGCCGCGCTCAGCCCGGTGGGACCCGCGCCAACGATCGCCACGCGCTCGCTATAATGATGCCGGGGTGGACGCACTTTGCGCCTGTTGGGTTTGTCGGCGTTCCCATGATCGGTGGCGAAGCGCTTGAGGTCGCGAATGGCGATGGGCTGATCGAATTCGCCGCGCCGGCAAACATCTTCGCAGGGAGCGGTGCAGACGCGGCCGCAGATCGCGGGGAAGGGGTTGGGTTCGGCGGCCACATCCAGGGCCTCGTCGTAGCGTCCCTGGGCGATGAGGCTGACGTAGAGGCCAGCGTTGGTGCCGACGGGACACGCGGCCTGGCAGGGGGCGCGCAGATCTTCTTTGCGCTCGCCGATCCAGCTCCGCGATGTTTGCCAGGTGGCGGTACGCTCGGCAACGTGCCAGCCGTGTTTGTCGCCCCAGGGCGCCTCGCCCGGCTCTTCGGGGTTCGCGCGCGTATAGGCGTCCAGCGACTGCCAACCATTGTCCGCCGGCAGGTAGCTTACCTCGCCACGATGGGCAAAAACTACCTCTTTCACGCTGCTCTCGATGGTGATCGCGTTAGTCGGGCATTCCTGTGCGCAGACCTGGCAGCCGACGCACTGGGCTACCTGAACCGGCGCGAGCATCATCCAGGAGCGCTCCCCCGATACGCCAGGAATCGGACTGAGCCGCTCATCCGCCGGGCCTATTTCACCCTCTCCTGCCGGGCGCGACATATCCAGACAGCGTACAGGACATAGATCCATACAAATACCACAATTAATACATGTCACCTTATTGACATGAAACCGGTAGGCCATGCCGACCTCCTCTCGGAAATTTCCTCTGTGCCATCACAGCCTCTTGCTCCGCTGCTACTATGTGACCCAGTAGAATTGTTCAATAGAAGTAGGATAGGCGAAACGTATCACAAATGGGTCACAGCAAGCATCTGTGATGTCACATTGAAGACACAGACGTGTGCAAGTAGGGATGCGGGCGCAGGCAAGCCTGTCTTTTACCCACATCTTTCTAGTGTGTCCCTATCAAATTATAGGTGATCTGCAAAATGGGTATTATATGATAAAGCGGCGTGAAGGGCATGGATTGCCTTCCCGCGATGCACCCTTTATACCGCTCGATCCGTTCCTATTGTTTTTGCAGATCATAGACACCTCTCGAATTTTTTGGAGGGGCCTTTTCCTCCACTTAATAGTATGGCTAGAAAAATGTGGGTAAAAGACAGGGCAAGCGGCGCCCCTACACGAAATGCTGCATCCATGTCAGGCATCCCTTGGGGGACCTGTATGGCCTCCTCCCCGGCCTCGCTTGCGCGGCCGGCCGCGGGCGCAGCATTTCGTGTAGGGGCGCCGCTGGCCTGCGCCCGGCTCCAACACGACATCTCTCCCTCTATTTAGTATCAACGAATGCGCTGGCCTGCGCCCGGTCCCTACTTCAGGAGGTGGCGCTCGCGTACCAGAGGCCATACTCGCTGGTATTCTGGTTGTTCTCAGTAGTGGCATTGAAGGAGCCGGTGAGGTCGCCACCAACTTTGATGGCGCCATCAAAAATGAGTGTGGTGTTGCCTGAGTAGACCTTGACCGTGAAGTGCAGTTTGCCACCGGGGGTTACCGTGCCTGTGAAGGGGCCGGCGAGGCCCAGTCCCTGGAACTCACCCTGAAAGTGGCCCTGATCTTGCTGGATGCCCGCGAGGTACAGCGCCGTGGTGGTATGCGCCACCGAGATATCGCTGACTTTGCCCGCGTATGACGAGCCAAGGCGTGGATAGAGCGAGGCGCCTGGATTTGCAGGGGGAGAGGGCGTTGTGATCCTGGGCGCACCAGTGTGGGCTGTGCGCGTAGCCGGGGTGATGCCATGTGAGGTGCGTAAAAAGAAACCAAGCCCTAAGACCAGGGTGAGCAAGAGCACAAACATGATGGAAAGTACACCAGCGCGCCTGCCAGAGACTCTGCCGCGCGGCTTTCTGGGAGGGACCGCGGCCAGCATGTTCGGGGTCTCCTGGTCGGCGGCAGTGGCAGGAATCGGGGTTTCCGGTGAATGCGCCGCCAGCTCTTTAGGATCGGCACGCAACATACGCCAGAAGCCTTCCACGGTAGGGAAGCGATCTGACTTATGAATGGACATGGCACGCTGGATAGTATCGCTGATATGCACCGGGATGGTCGGCACGAGGGCGCTGACTGGTTTGAGCGGGTCTTTGCCGTTGGCGGTGACGCGCGAGATGGCATCGATGGGAGTGACGCCAGTCAGAACAGTATAAAATGTCGCCCCCAGCCCATAGACATCGGTACCCATATCGGTCCCGCTGCCACCGCCATATTGCTCAATGGCGGCATAGCCTGGAGACCCGTGACGAAACGCCATCGTGGTATTATCAGGAAGATACTCTTTGGCGGTCCCGAAATCTACCAGCACAGCTTCACGCCCATCGCGAGGCACAATGATGTTCGACGGCTTAATATCTCTATGCACAATAGGTGGCCATTGATGGTGCATGTAGACAAGCGCATCCACAATAGGAGACATCATATTTAAGGCGAGGTCCAACGAAAAACGCTGCTCCGGCTGCTCACGACGCACAATCTCCAGGTTCTTCCCCTGGATATATTCCATTAGCATATAGACACGCTTGAGTTTCTCATTCCCAAAGACATGGTAGACGCGAGGAAGGGCCGTGTGATCGAGCCGCTTGAGGACTTCGCATTCAAACAACAGGCGCTGGCGATCCTGATTGCTCGGGTCGGTGATCTCTTTGAGCGCGAACACGTGTTCCCGGGTGCGCCGGTCTCTGACGAGGTACACCGCGCCTGATCCGCCTTTCCCCAGGAGTTCTTCCACACGATAGCGGTCGCCAGATTTATCTTGCACTATTGCTCCAATAGGAAGTGTCATCTGTTCTTGTAGCATATTGCTCCTTTAGTGCAGGAAAGGGCGCACTTACATTAAGCTAAAGGATAGGTATTCGCATAAACGAACGAGCGATCCATACGATCATAGCTATAGTATGTTATCACAAAAGACCCGGTGGTGAAAGAAAATACACGGCATAGTACTATTGCCGCCTGCTTAGAAGGCTTCTATGCGCACCTTAAATGCCTGTGCGCGTGATGGTGATGCGGTTTACAACTCGCTTGCCATCTGGATATAGCCGTTATAGGGGTTATCTTCAAGTTCGCTATCCGTTATACTACAAAGTAGCGCTCAGGTTGCTACATCTCTGTATCCTATTGACCCGTAAACGGTAATCCATTCTAGAGCAAGCGGCGTATTCATAGATAGAAATGTATTTTTACTTATGATCAAAGCGCATGCAATTCTCTGATGCCAGCATTCAATCCTACATTTGCCGTAAGTGCATGTGCGTGCTTTTATACGTACAGTCTGCACTTGTTGTATACAACTATAAGGGGGATATTAGATGAAGCATCGGCGCCCACTCCTACTTCTGATACATCGTGTATCGCTTGTCTGTGGCCTTGTGGCCCTGCTCAGTATTCTGGGCATCCAGCTTGTGGCCGCGCGGGCCGCGAGCCCGTCCTTTGTGCGTGTGATCCACGCCTCGCCCTATGTTGGCTCTGCTGATGTCTTTGTAGATGGCAAGCAGTTGCTCAGCAGCTTCCTCTTTGGCTCGATCACCGGCTATGTCTCGATCCCGGCGGGGCCGCACAAGGTACAGATCGCCCTGGTGGGCAAAGGCATCGGGGCGGCAGTCATCACGCAGACCCTGGCGGTCAGCCCCGGTATTGCCTATACTGTCGCCGCCATTGGCACGAGCGCTACCAACGTCTCGCTGGAGGTTTTTAAGGACAATAACCTTATTGTGGCTGGCAAAGCCAAGGTACGCGTCTACCACCTCGCGCCGGACGCAGGTTCGGTCGATGTCGCTGCCGGTGGACATACCGTCTTGAACGGGATCGGCTATCAAGAGGCCAGCAGTTACCTCTCGGTCCCTGCCGGTGCCTACACCTTCGATGTACTCGCGGCGTCTGTCAATGCCACGCTTCCACTGTCAACGACGCTCAAAGCGAACACCGTCACCAGCATCTTCGCGGTTGGTCTCTTCCAGGGAGTGCCGAAAGTCGAACTTGTGCCGGCTCAGGTGAGTGGTATACCGGGTCTGCCGCAGACGGGGAGCGATCCTAACCCCGTTGTAACCTCAACGGATGCGCCGCCACTGCTTTCATGGGCTTTAGGCATGCTGGCCCTGCTGCTCTTGTGCTCAAGCGCGGTCACGCGTCGCCTGGCATATGCGTCGTAGCTGCCCTCTTGAAGGACGAATCACTGCTGCATGCGGGCTTTTTTGCCTGTTGTTGCTTGTGCTTGCCTTGAGTGGATGTGGCGGGGCGGCGCAGAGCGCTCAACCGCTGGCGCGGCGCACCCCGCTTGATACCGGGGCAACGCCGCTAGCCCTGACGCCGACCGCGCTGCCCACCTCTACAGTGGTCAGCGCGGCCCTACCCAGGCGCCTGATTATTCACGCGCTGGGAATCAACGCGTCCATCGAGCCAGTCAGCATTCTGCCCACGGGAAACCTGGCGACACCGACGCGCAATCCGTGGGAAGACGCGGGCTGGTATACGGGTGGTCCCCGTCCGGGCGACCCTGGCAGCGCGGTCATCGATGGCCACCTTGATCGGCCGGGCGGGCTGCCAGCCGTTTTCTGGAGCCTGCGCAGGATGCAGGTCGGCAACGAGGTGCTGGTGAGCGGAAGCAATGGCAAAACGCTGCATTTCCGCGTCACACGCGTCGTCTTCTACGAGCCGCAGAATGCCCCCATCCAGGAAATATTCGGCAATAGTTCGGGGACCTTCCTCAACTTGATCACCTGCGCCGGAGACTGGATTCCCAGCCAGCATCAGACGACGCTGCGATTGGTGGTATTTACTTCGCTGGTTGCGTAGGCAAGCGCATCCAGTGGACGCTCGTCGATGCCTGATAAGGCGAAACTAGCAACCAGGTACTAAAGCATCCATGCATTATGGTTGATATGGTGCAATGAGCTTCACGCTCACCGAAGTATCGCGCGCCGGTTCGCGCTTCAACAGGCGGCGCAGTTCTCGCAGTCCTCCGCCAAGCTGCTTGCGTGGGGTGAGCACCTGTACCTCAAGGCCGGTCTTGCCATCGGTGGCGGACGAGGCCAGCCAGACAACGCGTTCCGCCGGGACAGCCGGTGGGTTGGCCCACAGGCGGATGATGGCTTCGAAGCCCTTGAGCTGTTTTTCATAGCCCTCCACCACATCGACCTTGCGCAGGAGATCAGTCTCAACCAGTCCCGGATTGAAGGCAAAGATGCCAATGCCGCTCTTTTTCTGCTCCTTCGCCAGGGCCAGCGTGAAATTGCGCACCCAGGCTTTGCTGGAGCCGTAGGCATTCTGAAAAGCCACGGGCGCCTTATCGCCTCGCCCTAATAGATTGATGAGCTTCCCACCTCCGCCTTGTGCAAGAAACTGCTGGATGGCGACCAGCGAACCATAGTACTCTCCCAGGATATTTGTGCGTACCACACGCTCAAAGTCCCGCGGGTCTATGGCTATGGTTGGCCCGTAGACACTCGCGTAGCCAGCATTATTCACCCAGATGTCGATGCTACCGAACACTTCAACGGTATGCTTAGCAAGCCTCCTGACCTGTTCCAGGTCGCCAACGTCAGTCAACAGCCAGCTCGCGCGCGCTCCCTGCTGCTCCAGTTGCGCCACCGCTTCTTGCAACGCCTGCGCCGATCGACCAGAGAGCACGACTGCTGCCCCCTCGCGCGCGAATGCCTGGGCGATGGCCAACCCCAGTCCCTTGCTGCTGCCGGTCACAACCGCCACTTTATCTTTGAGGATAGGCATAGCGAAGTATCCTTTCTGCTCTATGACTTCTGAGCGGCCAGCGCATTTCGTCGCCAACCCGTCGCATAGACAATGCCAGCGATAATCAGCGCCAGCACAATCACAGCGGGATAGTCGATGAGAGGAATCGCCGAAACCTGCCAGAGATGACTGACCCCGGTAATGCTGTAGACACCTACTACTCCGGCTACAAATAGCGCCAGGAAGCCCCACTTCATCCACGTTTTCAGCCCCAGACCATGCATCTGCGTAATGATGAAGATTCCTCCAAAGCCGAAGAGGAACATCGGCCAGAGACCGTTCCCCTGGTAGAGCGCGACCAACGTGCCATGAAACAGCACGAGTACCTCCTGGGTGAAGGTCCAATAGCGATTGATGTGGATGCGGGTGAAGAACAGGCTACTCTGCAACATCAGCAGGAACATGTAGAAGAAGCCGATGAGATGCCCATAGGTATTTTCCATAGGATGATACCAGAAAGTATAGACGATGGCCCACGAGAAGAGGTAACCGTGGTATTTGCGAGCGAACTGGATGATACGCTGCGGAAAAGGCAACTTGTGGCCCACGATGAGGCCACGCCGGTTGTTCTCCATGAGCAGTACCCATACCAGCAGCACAATCACCGAACCTTGCGACGTGAGTACGGAGACGTTCTGGGCTAAGCCGTCATACCAGAGATGGGTTTGTACGAAGTGGAGCAGAATAAAGGAGGCATTCATCCCCAGCGCCAGCATGTTGATCGGGTGCAGACCTGTGGTGTACTTCTTCACATGACGCTGGGCGTACCAGATAGTTCCCCAACTTGCCACCTGATGCAGCGCGTAGAAGCCCCACGCGGTGATCTCGCCAGCAATGGTGGGAGACGGCAGTTTCCAGAAATACCACAGCGGCCCCTGTTGCGGCAGATGTGGGAAGACCTTCAAGGCGTCACCTGTTAGCCAGATCAGACCGGTGAAGGCCGCGCTGAAGGCGATGCCGAGCCACAGAGTAAGCATGTCCTTGCGGGGAACACGTGAGGGGTGCAGGGGTTTTGCCTGTCCGATGGTTGTTTCCATAGTATACTCCAGATTAGTTCGCCAATCCGTTGACGAACACGTCAAGCATGATATCAACCAGTTCGTGCTTCGAGCCTTGCACATAATGCGCGGGCAAATTATCGATACCCTCGATCAACGAGAAGAACATCCCCGCGTATGTGACGCTCCGCTCGCGCCGCAGCGGGTCATTTCCCAGCGCCTCGCGAAAAATAGCTTCGAGAGGCTGCATAAGCGCGGAAAAGATGATGACGCGCAGTTGCTCGGCAGCACTTTCGCTGATGGCAGGCATATCGGATTGCATCAGGCGACCAAAGTGCATCGACGGTTGCTCCAACATCCAGTTCCCGGCAGCACGCAGCCGCGCTTGCCACAGGCTGCTCTCCACGTTCTTTTCGCCCCTCTGATGCTCCCCATCCACTCCCAGAATCGCCTGACGCAATCCCTCGGCATAACGCTGCACACGCTGAGCCGTTACCTCGACATACAACTCTTCCTTGCCACGTGGAAAATGATAGTAGAGCGAGGCATGGCGTATGCCGATCTCCTGCGCGATATCGCGCAAGGTGACCGCAGAATAGCCGCGCGCGACGAAGAGCCGTTCAGCCGCTTCAATTACGCGGCTCCGTGCATCAGGCAAGGGTAGTTTCACCATCATTCACCTACCTACCAGTTGGTAGCTATAGCTTAACATATGCATCTTTTTTTCGTCAAGCTGATACTTATACATCGTGAGGTAATCGTGAAACCCGGTGAGGTCGCAGTGAGGGTCCTCTGTTATCATTGCCTTGAGCAACGAACAGGCTCTCGAAGGGCCTGCTACACTGGCAAGAAGGAGACCTTCTGTATATAACAAAAGATCGGAGTAGCGCTGTATTTTTATGCAGCAAGAATAAAATGGAGAATAAGTGAGCAGAAAAAGTATATCAATTATGATATACTGTCTAGACAGGGGCATGCGGTGTGTGGTCAACAATCAGATCATAGAAGGCAATGGCGCGACTATCAAACTAAGAATGAAGCACGACCCATCAAAGATTTCCTTTTGGCATTGCCCGATGAAGATCGGGCGGCAATTCTTGCGGAAATGGAGCATGTGCGCGAACACGGTACATCAGTAGCACGCCATTTGCACAAAGATATTTATGAGGCACGCACTATTTATAATACAAAAGCTTATCGCATCCTTTTTGCTTGTGAGGGGCGTTTTCATCACGTACTCCTTGCTTTAGACGGATTTCAGAAAAAGACACAGCAAACACCCAGGACTCATATTAAAGCAGCAGAACAAAGATTGGCAGACTGGCGCCAGCGAGGGAAGGCCAAGCGCGTAAATCAAGAGAATGAAAGGCAAGCCTGAATGGAACAAGATTTTCTTGATGAGTTAATCGAAGAATCAACAAAGAGTAACCTGGAGTTTCCCTCCTTGATGGAGGAAGCGCGCCAACGGCGCGCGCTGCTGGATGCCCTCACTGCAATTCGAAGCCGCTCTCAAATTTCACAAAGCACAGTAGCAAAGCGGATCAGAACTTCACAACCCGCGATTGCGCGCTTAGAGGCGGGTATCGTCGACCCTCGACTATCTACGTTACAACGCTATGCCGCTAGCGTAGGCAAGCGCATCCAGTGGACACTCGTTGATGCCTGATAGGCTAAATAAGGAGTCCGGGATTGAAGGCAAATCACTATAAGAAAGATTGGGAGAAACGGCAAATAAATATGAGTGAAATCAGCAGGCCCTATAATGAGATTGACGACTACATCGCTGCTTTCTCCACTGAAGAGCGCCTGGAATACATTGCTGCAGAAACGGATCTTGACCTTGCATGCATACTGTATCGTATCCGGCAAGAACAAACTGGTTTAAAGCAGCAAGCCATCAGTCGCCTGGAGAAAGCCGCATCCAATATGCAGTTAGGTACCCATGAGTGAGACTATGAACTTCCTTACTCGCCGCTTCTAGCCTGCATATGGTAACAAGGGAGTATCTGTTCGCAGGTGGTCAAAGTCGAACATCTGTGTGGGAACTTTTTTACAAGTTCGGGATGACTCATAACTAGTATAGCTTCGCTTGTTTAAATGGCGAGCGATAGAAGTTAAGAGGATATTATGCAGGTGTTAAGTGAGAGTAAAGCTCCTTGATGGTTGCTACCTTCACCTCGTATCCTGGAGTTAGTAGCCCGCTGGTCGTTGGAACTCACCGGTCACTTCCGTGAGGGCCTTTGCCATCGCCAACAGACGCGATTCGTTCCAGCGTTTGCTTACCAACTGTACTCCAATGGGTAAGCCATCACCATCCCGCTTATACGGTAGCACGACTGCTGGATGGCCGGTGTAATTGAACAATGTGCTATGGGCGCTTACCATCCAATACGTTACTTCCTGACCATCAACGTGGAGCGGCGATCCCGTCTCGCAATGTGGAAACGCCGTCACCATCGAGGGCGGACACAACAGGACATCCCACGTATCGAAGAACTGCTCCCACGCAAGAATGGACTGGTCACGGCGGTGAAGGGCCTCCAGGTATTGTGCAAGTGTGGTCGGTCGTTCCTGCTCTTCCGGTTGAAACGCTCCAACCATCATGCCAATTAAGGCACCGGCGCTCATAAGTTCCTGGTTGAAATCTAACGCAGGCAGCGTCGCTTCTTCCACGGCTGCACATAATGGCTGGAGTTGCTGCGCCAGAGTTTCTACTGCCCCGCGAATATCCATCGCCACCGGAATGCCAGGAAAGGTGGGGGCAAAGGCGATCCGCAGGTGCTTGAGTGCCAGGGGTGGCACCTCGTCAACCGGCACCGGCGGGACTTCGGTATCGCGTCCGTCCGGCCCGGCGATGATCGCGTAAAGCAGCGCCAGATCCTCGGCAGTGCGGGCCAATGGCCCGATACAGGACATGATGCGGACGCTTCGTGTCGGGGGAAGGCCAGGGATCAGTCCGGTGAGTGGGACGCGCTGCTCGGTTGGTTTCAGACCAAACAGGCCACAGAAATGCGCCGGAATACGGATCGAACCGGACAGATCGGTGCCAATGTCAAACGGCGTCATCCCGGCAGCCAGCGCCGCTGCCGCACCGCCGCTGGAGCCACCCGGCGTGCGTTCCATATTCCAGGGGTTATTGGTGCGGCCAAAGATGGGATTCGTGGTTTGATAATCGGCCAGCATCATGGCAACATTCGTTTTACCGATGAGGATGCCACCCGCTGCCCTGAGGCGTGCAGCAACAGTGCCATCTTCCTGGGGGACATGATCCAGCATTGGGAACCCTGTGGTGGTACGCATGCCCGCCGTCGCATGGGCATCTTTCAACGTAAAGGGCACACCATGCAGCGGCCCCCATACCTGGCCGCGCGCCAGGGCTTTATCAGCTTCCTGCGCCCGTTCATATGCACGCTTAGCATCCATAGTGACAATGGCGTTCAGAGCAGGATTGTATGTATCAATCCGCGCTAAATGCGCTTCCAGCACTTCCACGGCTGAAATGTGGCCCGCCCGAATGGCGGTTGCCAACTGAGTCGTGCTGGAGAAAACACTCTCTTTCATGATTGCTCCGACGTGTGTATTTGAAGCCACAGCAGAGTTACTTAGCAAACCTGTGAGCAGAGCGCGCCCGCGCCCTGGCAGCCTCAACTGTACGATTCCTCGGTGGTGCATTTGTTTCCAGCGAACGAAGCAGAGTACTGGAGACCGCTACTATCTCGTCAACGGCTGCCAGGAATGCCGCTTCGTTGGCTTTCGATGGCTGGTTGAAGCCGCTCACCTTGCGCACAAACTGCAATGAGGCCGCCTGAATCTCTTCCTCGGTCACAGGCGGTTCAAAGTTGAAAAGCGTTTTGATATTTCGACACATAAGCAATGCCCTCCTCTCTCGTTGATGGATGCACAGGCTCATAATAAAGTAAAATGTTCCCAGAACCAAACAGCTTTGTCTTGAGAAGTTTTTTGGGTATACCTTTGAATAAGCGTATGCGAAGGTCACCTTCCGGTTACTTGACCATCATAGCAGATGGAACAGAAAAAAGCTTCTCTCATCTTGCTCTTTTCAGAGCTTCTCAAAAGTCGCTTGACCTTCGTAGCTGCGCGATAAAT
>JALYTT010000700.1 GCA_030854145.1 Chloroflexota bacterium
AGGGTCTATCTCCCTTACAACGGACGGGATCGACCTCATCCGATACTCATTGGCTCGCGGCGTTGGGCTATGCTGCTCTCGCCGCCTGATCGTTCAAAAGTGTCACATGGTTTTGAACCATGCCTAAGCATGATAACCTCGGCATGGCTAGGTATTATTTTCATCTCCCACGGTATCAGAAACGTTGTACAATATGTTTCAACATAAGGGAACAGAGGGAATGTCCGCTAAGCATATTGTATAGATACAAGGAGTGACTTCATGCGAGCAGTCGTAATTACCAGGCCAGGTGCGCCGGAAGTGTTGCAGATGCGGGAGGTGGAGACGCCGGAGCCGCTGGGTGACTATGTGCGTGTGCGTGTGCGCGCGTCGGGCATCAATCGCGCCGACCTCTTGCAGCGTGCCGGAGGCTATCCCGCGCCTCCCGGCTCGCCATCAGATATTCCGGGCATGGAGTTTTCCGGCGAGGTGGAGTCCGTTGGTCCACTGGTGCGTGCCTGGAAGCCGGGTCAGCGTGTGATGGGCCTGGCGGGTGGTGGAGCGCAGGCCGAATATATTGTGGCACACGAGGGGCTGCTGGTTGAAATCCCCCAGAACCTTGATTTTGTGCAGGCGGCGGGCGTGCCGGAGGTCTTTATTACCGCGCACGACGCGTTATTTACGCAGGCTGGCTTACAGATGGGCGAGCGCGTGCTGATTCACGCGGCAGGCAGCGGCGTGGGCACGGCGGCGATTCAGCTCGCGCATGCCGCCGGGGCTACTGTCTTTGGCACATCGCGCACACCGCAGAAGCTGGAGCGCGCGAAAGAGCTTGGCCTGCACGCGGCCATCTCCGACAAGGACTTTGCTGCCGAGGTGCAGCGCCTGACCGGCAACGCGGGCGTGCATGTCGTGCTGGATTTTATCGGCGCGGCCTACCTCGAACAGAACCTGGCCGTGCTGGCGCCCTGGGGGCGTCTCGTCTTCCTGGCGACAATGGGCGGCGCTCAGGCCCAGGTGAACCTGGGCATGCTCATGAGCAAACGCATTCAGATGCGCGGCAGCACGCTGCGCACGCGCACGCTTGAAGAGAAACTTGCCGCCACCCGCCGTTTCGCGACCCATGTCCTGCCCCTGCTCGCCAGCGGCACCGTCAAGCCGATCATCGAGCAGGTCTACCCCATGCACGAGATCGCCGCCGCCCACACTGCGATGGGCGAGAATCGCAACTTTGGCAAGTTGATCGTGACAATGGATTAAGCTGGAGTCTCATTTATCAGGCTGAATTAGTATCTTATCGATTCTCCGCCCATCCATATCGATGACCTCCAGCGTGAAGGTGCCGATCTGTACCTTATCGCCCTCGACCGGGATACGGTCGAGGTGCGTCTGGATCAGGCCGCCCAGGCTCTGGTACTCGCCGAGTTCCTCCACCGGCATAGGTGGCAGCCCCAGGCGGTCGCGCACCGTCTCGTAGTTTTCTCCGGCGTCAACCAGCCAGCTTCCATCGTCGCGCTGGACAATCGCGGACTCCTCCTGGGTGTCGTACTCGTCCTGGATCTCGCCTACCAGCTCCTCCAGCAGATCCTCGATTGTCACCAGGCCGCTGACCTGGCTGTACTCGTCAAGCACGATGGCGATATGCACCCTTTGCCGCCGGAAGGTCGTCAGCAGGTCATCGACGTGCTGGTGTTCCAGGGCGAAGAACGGCTCTCGCAAACACTCCATGTAGTTGAAGGTTTCACGTGCGGTGATGGAGCGCAGCAGGTCCTTGGCGTAGAGGATGCCGGTGATGTTGTCGAGCGAGTCCTGGTAGACGGGGAGGCGTGTGTAGCCGGAGTCCAGGAACATATGGACAACCTCGGGGAGCGGCGTGCCAGCCTCGATAGCCACGATTTCATTGCGCGGCTTCATAACCATGCGCACAGAACGATCTGTGAAGCGGAAGATGCGCTTGATAAATTCCTCTTCTCCCTGCTCGACGGTGCCGCTGGTGATGCCCTCGTGGGTCAGGTAGACGATATCCTCTTCTGTCACCTCGTGCCGGATGGCGCGCTTCTGACCGATCAGGCGCAGCACCACGTTGCTTGATGCCGTCAGCAGCACTATCGCCGGGCGCGTGACCTTCGCGAGTGTGACCAGCATCGGCGCCGCCCTGGTCGCGACACTCTCGGCGTATTGCAGCGCCAGGCGTTTAGGCACCAGTTCACCAAGCACCAGTGAGAAGTATGTGATCAGCAAGACGACAAGGGTCAGGGCGAGCGTGTTGGCATACGGTTTCAGGAGAGGAATGGTGTTGAGCCATGCCGTCAGAGGCTCGCTCAAGCTAGCGCCGCCCAACGCTGCTGCCAGGGTGTTGATGAGCGTCATGCCAACCTGGACGGTGGCCAGGAAGCTCTCAGGATTTCTGGCGAGGTCCAGCGCCTGTTGGGCACGATTCTGCCCCGCATCGACCTGCTGCTGCAATCTGCTGCGCCTGGCCGAGACGGTGGCAATCTCTGAGGCCGCGAAGAAGCCGTTCGCCACGAACAGGATAAAAATGGTGATAATCTCTATGCCGACGGAGCTAAACATGATCTCTACTTCCTCTATGCGCTGGTCTGATAGCTGCTATAATGACTATAAATGCTCTGACTGTTTGCCGTATTGTAACACGTTCGCGCATCCGGGCGTGGATCGATAATGATGCCGTAGCGCGTGGCTTGCCTCGCCGTCCTGGTGGTGAC
>JALYTT010000701.1 GCA_030854145.1 Chloroflexota bacterium
GCCGTCCCCTGGCACCAGGGGACGGCCGAGCAAGCATGGCCCTACGGGACGACTGTGTCTATTTCAATGCTCCCAGCGCTACTATTGGCCCTTTGGGGGCATCTTTGCTGGGCTGGGGACCTGGCTCCAGACTGACGGCGGCGGCATCGAACCCTCTGATATCGCTCTGGAAGTTGAGAGTGGCGACATCATTTTGCACTGTGAGCAGACCAATGCTTCGGGGCTGTTTGCCCTGAATAAGCCATGCCTGGTACACCTGCGCGCCCCTGGCGGCTGGCAAGCCGTGCAGGACCAGGACGGCCGTATGCTGCTGTTCAAAGTAGAGCACTTCTCCGCTGACCTTCGCGGCCGGCGCGGTGCCCTGGAGTGCATAGATCACGGGAGGTGCAAGTTTGTTAGAGAGACGACCAACCTGCTGCTGGAGCGAGATATTCCACACGGCCATACCGCCGAGCAGGACAAGCATGAGCACGGCGGCGGTGGCAAGCAGTTGCATGCCCCAGGATGGGCGTCGTACATGCTGGCGTCGCGCCTGCTGGACTGGGCGAGCATACCTCTGAGATACCACCGGGTGTGGCATATCGGCCTGGATGCTGCTGAGGAGGCGCTCTTTCAGCTCCGGCGAGGGCTCTACCTCCGGTGCGGCTAAGGGTAAGAGATCCACAACAGATTGAAGTTCCTGAAGTAGACGAGTGCAACGAGGGCACTGCGCAAGGTGCTCGTCGGCAACTGCTCGTTCCCCATCATTGAGAGCACCGAGAGCATACGCGCCCGATAGTTCTTCAAATTCCTGGCAGTTCATGTGGAATCTCCGTTCTCTTCTCTTGATATATAATCGATGCTAACCATGCACTGATGCTATGTTTCAGCGTTCATGGACCCCCATCTGTTCCAGGATGCGTTTCAGGTGGAGCAGGCCGAGACGCATACGCGCCTTGACTGTGCCCAGGGGAATGTGATAGCCTTCCGCGATCTCAGACTGCGTCCAACCCTGAAAATAGGCCAGTTCGATCACCGTGCGCTGCTCGCTGGATAGCCTCAGCAGCGCCTCGCGAACCTGCGCCCCCTGCACAGATCGCCATGCCTCGTCCCATACATCAGGAGACGCCCTGGCCTCGTCATATTCAAGTTCGTCCAGCGTCGTTGCTTTGAGGGCTGAACGCGCGCGGGTACTGCGTAGATGACTAATAGTGCGATTGCGAATAATCGAGATGAGCCAGCGCCGGACCGAGCCAGCCTGCGCTGAATAGGTGCCGGCGCTGCGCCATACCGAGAAGAAGGATTCCTGGAGCAGATCTTCGGCGAGCTGGTGATCCGCTACCATGCGGTAGGCGATAGCGTAGAGCAAACGATAATAGCGCTGGTACAGTAGCTCCATTGCCTTGACGACCCCAACGGCAATCGCGCGGATCAACGTCTCATCGCTGAGTTCTTCCACTGGTATTGAGGTATCACCCGACTTCTGCTCCTGTCCCGTATCATCTTGTTTAAAGCCCTGCATGTCCCCTTCGACTCCCTTCTTGATGCAATACCCTCTATGAGAGGATACGCGCACCCTATTTACCGGGTAACGGGGCAGCCCTCCGGGAGACAAAGGTCAGACGCTGGAGGGCGATAGCAGCGCTGATGGCTAGCGCAACGAGCAGTCCCACCAGCCAGGGAGACATGGGATAGGAAGCTGCTGGCTGAGGGCGCGGGTCGCTACCGGTAAGGGGCATATGCGGTATGCCGGCTACCTGGGCGCTAACCAGTTCAAGCTTTGGATCGCCATTGAGCAGACCAATAGCGAAGACGCTGGTCACCGTCCAGGGCTGAAGCGTTGCTGAGAACGGCACGGTCGCATCCTGCGGCACGACTGTCACCTGAAAGGTGTACGCGCCCGCTGGGATAGCTATGTAATCGCTGACTTGTTGATAGGCCAGGCCGCTAATGATGGCTTTTGCTCCTACATCGACCCGCACAGAACCCGTTCCTGGAGAGAGATGATAGAGGCGCACCTTTGTCCCATGCCCTGAAATGAGATTATTATCAGTAAAGACGTTGATGGAAAAGCCGGTGGCTTTTGTGCCGAGCGCGGCGACGGTGTAGGCACTGTCTGCGCTGACATCTATCGTGCGCTCCATGACGGCGGCGTTCACACCAGTGCCAATCAGCGCGATCTGAATACGGTGTGAGCCGGCCGGCAACGGAACATAGCCTGTGACAGTGGCGAACTGAAAGCTGCTCAACAACCGGGTGCCGTCCACGAAGACATCGACGATGCCTACATCGGGAGACGCATGCACAATACGTATAAAGGCGTTGCCCTGGGTACGCGCGGAGGCCGGGAGCGGCCGAACGCCGAAAAATACCAGAACAGCGAGGACGCCAGTTGCCAGCGCGGCACGGCGCACCCATAAACGCGCTGTAAATTTGAACTTCATGGCTTTACTATCTCCTTATACAGTAAGACGCTATGAACGGAGATCTTTCTTGTTGCTGCGTAATATGGTCTTCTATTAAAAACATACGCAAACTTGACGCTATTGGATGTATAGGTGTAACCAGGTTTCACTTTTGATACAAGCACGCGCCCTTAGTAGTGCTCTGCCAAGCCTGATTGCACGAGTGAGCCGGCTCTCCCGCGTAGGGATTCGGCTTGCCGCATTGCACGAGCGAGCCGGCCTCTCCCGCGTAGGGATTCGGCTTGCCGCATCCGTGAG
>JALYTT010000702.1 GCA_030854145.1 Chloroflexota bacterium
CCCCTTGCCCGCCGACAAGGCCTGCGCCCTGCTCCCCCATCTTATGCCAAGCCTCGCCCTACGGGACGGGGGAAGGCAGCTTTGCTAGTTTGTAGCCGACATCTGGGATGGTCAGGATATAGTGGGGGCGGCGTGGATCGTCTTCGAGCTTGCGGCGCAGGCGGCTGATATAGACCCAGATAAAGTCGATTTCGCGGTTGTATTCCGGCCCCCAGACTCTCTCCAGCAGCAGTTCGTGAGTCATGACCATGCCCACGTTTTGAGCCAGCACCGAGAGAAGTTTATACTCTGTGCGACTGAGTTGCACAGGTTGGTCGTGCAGGAGGACGAGGTGCTGGGCGTGATCGATGACGAGGTCGCCGGTCTTGAAAATAGCCTTCGCGGGAGCCTGTTCGCTGTGAGATGCGTGGTGGCGCAGGCGTGTACGCACCCTGGCAAGCAGTTCTTTCATGCCGAAAGGTTTGCTCAACAGGTCGTCGGCCCCCAGGTCCAGGAGGCGTACGTGTTCATCCTCGTCGCTGCTATCGCAGAGCATAATCACAGGGGCCTGCGAGAATTCGCGCAGGCGGCGCAGGAGTTCAAGGGCGCGCATATCGGCCAGGTCGGCCAGAATGATGGCATCCGGCTCCGCCAGGTCGAGCCGGCGCAGGAACTGGACACCGTGGTGGACAACCTGGACTTGATAGCCCTGCTCTTCCAGGTTCGCGCGCAGGTAGCGGGCGATACGCGTATCGCTCTCGGCAACTAGTATATGCGGGTGCCGGTCATGCCTGCGTGGCCCACCAGTGGCAGGCCGCAGTGGCATGGCAAGCGGCCCGCTGGGTGGCGCGAGCTGTGTGTGTTCGTGCGACGAAGCTATCTGGGGCGTGAACGGCAGGGTGAAATAGAAGGTTGTGCCCTGGCCGGGGCCGGGAGAGTCGGCCCAGATCTTGCCTCCGTGCGCCTCGATGGTGGCGCGGACAATGGCCAGGCCCAGGCCGCTGCCGCCAGCCTTCTTCTCAGGCTGCTGGATGCGATAGAAGCGGTCAAAGATGCGATCCAGGTGTTCGGGCGCGATGCCTACACCCTCGTCGGCAACGCTCAGGCGCAGGTCATCCTCACTGGCCTCCACCTGGACCTTCACAGTGCCGCCCGGCGCGGAATAGGCGCTGGCATTGCCGAGCAGATGGTTCAGTGCCTGTTCGATGCGCAGCGGATCGCAGAGCATGCTGGGGAGGGTAGACGGCGCATGAAGGAGAAAACGGTGGCGCGGCGCCTCCTTTTGCCAGCGCTCTAGCGCGTGCTGCAACAACTCAAGGAAGTTCACCTGCGCCAGGCGCAGGGTCTGCGTGCCCGCGTCGAGCCGCCACACATCCAGTAGCGTGTTGAGTACCTCGTGCAGGCGGTCCGTCTGGGTATCGATCATCTGTAGCATCTCGCGCTGCACAGCGGGGTCCCAGCGTGTCGTAGTGCCGAGCAGCGTCGTAGCGCAGCCTTTAATGATGGCCAGTGGCGTTTTCAGTTCGTGAGCGGCCTGCCCCAGCGTCTCGCCGCGCGCCTGGGCCGAGGAGCGTTCTAGAGTAATATCATCCAGGAGCACGCCCCGTCCCAGCAGGTCGCCGCCGGTATCGCGGATGGGGAAGCTCTGCACGCGCAGCCAGTGGATAGCGGCATCCACCAGGGCCAGGTCGGTCGAGTCCTCCTGTTCGGGATGATGCCAGAGACGATCCAGTGCGAGTTTCGCGCGGTCGGGGTCGGCGGCGCGCGCGAGCAGTTGCTGGCGCACATCGAAGACCGGCTCGGCGAGTAGCGTGTGCTGGCCCACGCCAAGGAGGCGCTGTGCGCTGGCGTTAGAGTAGGTGATACGCTCTGTAGGGTTCAACAGCAGAAAGCCGCTGCGCATATTGGCGGCGACCCCGGCCAGCAGAGCATGCTCCTGGAGAGACTGCGCCGACGCTGAGAGACGTGTTTCCGCTGCTGGGACATTCAATGGGAGTTCGGCCCACCGGTCCTCGTTGCCCGTGTCTGCCCCGTTTCCAGCAGTGGAATCCATAAAAAAGACACCTTTCCCGTTGGCTTGAATATATCTGCGCTATTGATATTCTAGCAAGCAGGTCAAGGCTCGCACCAGAAGAAGGCAAGGGGTCCAGGGCTACTTATCCTTCAGATACTCTATATCTTTAGCGTATAGCCGCAAAGAAAGCTGAATTGCTTCCTCCACGGTTAATCTCCTGAACTTCTTTGGTTCCTGTTTCTTTGGTTTCTTGTCCTGTTCTTCTTTAGCCTTCTGCTCCATCTACAGTATGAAACGCTTGAAGTCTTTTTGTGCTACAAGCATTTATACTACAGAAATCCCATGATGTAAATTGTACCTGGAGTGACAAGTGGCAATACTGTGTATGCAGATGCGATTGTTGGGGATATGGGTGGTATTCCTGGCGCGAGAGTAGATGGAAGGCGGGCGCAGAGGGAGGACCATTGCGGAGTTGCAAAGGTGGATAGGGTATCTCTGCCGCACCCGCCCTTGTAGAAGAATACGGGGAGAGGTTACACAGCGGGTGGTGAGGAATGGGCGTCTACTTATCAGACAGGGCTTTGGAGTGTACCCGAAAGTCCCGAAAAATGGAAAAGGAGGCTACTCCTTGCTAGAATAGGAAAAGCATAAATCACCTATAAAGGCAGGGAATAGCTGGAGTGAACCTTACCATATTTGA
>JALYTT010000703.1 GCA_030854145.1 Chloroflexota bacterium
TTCCAGGACGGCGAGGCAAGCCACGCGCTACGGCACGAGGTAGCGTTTATGCGGTAGGCGTAGGCTCAACTGGAACCGCGACGCCGAGTCCCTCTTCCTGTAATTTAGCTTGCACAGCGGCGCGCGCCTTGGCAGGACTCCAGTAGCCGCTGGTGAGAAAGGCTGTTGGGAGAAAGACAATCACTCCCGCCACACAGACCCACCACCAGGTGGCCCATTGTCCAGGGTTATGGATGTCAACCACCACGAGGCCAAAGGCCAGCGTCTGGACGACGACGACCAGGCGGACCAGGAAGCCCCACACGGAAATCCCTGTTGCGACCAGGGCTGGATTAATATCCTCAACAGTTTCTGTGTAGCCCGCCATCCACCCGACATACGCGATGGGGCCGGTGAAGCCAAGGACGGCGAAGAGGATACCCATGAACACAGGGTCTGTCGGCTGCCCAACGCGACTGATGAAGACCAGGATCACAAGGAGGTTGGCAATGGCGCCAAACACCATAAAGGGTTTGCGTACATCCAACTTGTCAGAGACAATCCCGGTGACGATGGAGCCGATGACATCCATCACCCAGTAGATACTCAGCAAACCGTTTGCCAGGGCCAGGGAATACTTAAAAATGGTGCTGAGGTAGATAGGGAAGTAGCCCACGGCAGCAAAGTAGAGCAGCAGAAAGATGCTGATTCCAAGCGCGCTCAATATAATCCGCGGGCGTAACATCTGCCGCCAGGGATTTTTTAAGGCAGCCGCCACATCGATGCCCCTTGAACGCGCCTCAAGCAGCATCTTTTCCCGCATCGAAGTCATGATTTGAGCGCGCAAGGACGGCGAGAGGTCGCGCAGACCCAGAAAGCAGAGGGCGGAGATGATCAGGCCGAAGATGCCAGCAATGATATACTGCGACTGCCATGTTCCGAACACAGGCAGGGTCAGACTGGCCACCAGCGTAATCAGGAGGCTGCCCCCCACAGGACCGACGGTCCAGAACGCCATGGCGGTTGCTCGTCCAAGACGCGGGGAGAAATCGCGCACGAGCGCGGGGGTAGCGACAAGGATAATACCTTCGACAAAGCCAAGGATTACTATCAGCACGATAAAGAGCGCTGTCGCGCTGGTGAGCGCGATGCCAAGCGTGACGAGAGATGTGGCAATGACCCCGTATACCACGAGATTGGCGCGTCCTATACGATCAGAAAAACTGCCGATGAGCGAGGACAAGGCCCCAGCCAGGTTGGAGGCAAGGTTTAATAAGACGTAGCTAATGAATGTGATGTGGAAGTTCGCCAGGACGAGGGGGGAGACCGAAGGCAAAACGTATGCCTCGTAATACAGGACAACGGTGGCCGCGACCGCCAGCGCCAGGTACCAGACACGGCGTGAGGTGGCGGGATAGTGCTCAAGGTCGCGATCAAGGAAGCTTCTTCGACGACTGACCATACAGACCCTCCTGTGCTCTTACATACGACTGTTGTACTCAATCTTTAGAGGACATAGAATGTTCGCGATGAACGATTGATATTGCCAGGGTAGCAGAAAAATGTTTTGGAAATGTTCTGGCCTCCGCAATGTAGCGCAGGCGGGAGAGTAGGACGCAGGCTAGCGGCGCCCCTACACGAAAGGCGCGTTCCTACGCGGAACGAGTCAGAGCGCTACAGCCGAGGCACGATAATTGCTGAGAGTGCTCTCTGCCTCTTCGATCAGGCGCGCGCGCAACGAGGCCGGCTCCAGTACCTGGACGCGGCTGCCCCAACTGAGCAGCCATTGCAGGATCTCGCTTTCATGGCGTATGCGTAGCGTGACCAGTAGACCCCCGGGGGTCTCCTCCTGCTTCACAACGAAATAGGAAGCGGCCTCCCGCACCCAGCGCGCAACCTCTGTATCAAAGAGCGCGCGTACGGTGATGCTGCGGGTCGCGTCCTCGTGGCGCTGTTCTATCTTGAAGGTGGCCGGGCGCTGGAATGTCCTGTTCAGGAGCTGCAACTCCTCCATGCGGTCAAGCCGGAAGTAGCGGATATCCTGGCGTAGATGGCAGTAGCCCACCAGATGCCAGGCTCCGAGATAATGAATGAGGCCATAGGGATCAACTTCGCGCTGGCTCAACTCGCCTCTGCCGTCGCGCGGGTGGCGCGTATAGTAGCGCAGAGAGACGCTGATATGCTCGATGATGGCGCGGCGCACCTGCTGGAGCGTCTCAGGATTGGTGCTGCGTGCGGCCATCTTACCTGTGAGGAAGCGGATACTGCCCTGCAAGGAATGCACCTCATCGCGCAACTGTTCGGGGAGCGCGCCTTCGATCTTGCGACCGGCCGAGCGCGCGGCGGCCCGGTACTGCGCGTCGAAGTTCCGCGCCATGAAGTCGCTGCCGAGCAGCAACATCGTCGCCTCGTCGGTCGTGAAGCTCAGCGGCGGTAGAAAATAGCCCTCCATCAGCGAGTAGCCGCGTCCTGGTATAGAGACGAGCGGCACCCCCGCCTCGCAGAGCGCCTCGACATCTCGATAGATGGTGCGCTTGCTTGTCTCGAAGGTCGCCGCCAGGTCTTCTGCGCGCCGCCAGCCCTTGCCCTGCAATTCTAGCACAATCGCCAGCAAACGATCAGTGCGATTCATCTATGATCCTTTCCGATGTCGTACACCGTAGCGCGTGGCTTGCCTCGCCGTCCCTGTAACCACAGAG
>JALYTT010000278.1 GCA_030854145.1 Chloroflexota bacterium
GCCACGCCCTACGGATACCCCCTGGTGAGCGTCCTCCGGCGTGCTACAATGGTGCAGGAAGGAGGGAGTGCTATGACTCAACGCATCCGTGTCCTGGTGGTCGACGATCAAACGCTTGTCCGCGAGGGCTTCCGCAAGTTGGTTGAGCTGGAGGCGGATTTTGAGGTGCTGGCAACCGCCAGCGATGGCGAGGCGGCTCTGGCGGTAACCGAAGATCTCTATGCCCGGCACCTACCTCCTGATGTGATCTTGATGGATATCCGCATGCCACGCCTGGATGGGATCGCGGCCACCAGGATCGCGCACGAACGTTGGCCTGGGACGCAGATTGTGATCCTGACGACCTTCGATGATGATGAACTTATTTACGCTGGCTTGCGCGCGGGCGCCCTCGGCTACCTGCTCAAAGATGTTACCGCCGAACAACTGGCCGCCACGATCCGCGCCGCCGCGCTCGGCCAATCCCTCCTCCAGCCGGATATCGCCAGCAAGGTCTTTGCTGCGCTCTCTCCCACCCCTGCTCCTCCCCTCTCTCCCGTCACCGATACGCCTGGTGCCGAGCACCTCACGGAGCGCGAACGCGAGATTCTGACCCTGGTTGCCAGGGGCGCCTCTAACCGCGAGGTGAGCGAGGCCCTCTTCATTACTGGTGGGACCGTGAAAAATCATTTGAGCAGCATCTTTGGCAAACTGGGCGTGCGCGACCGCACCCAGGCAGCCCTCAAAGCAAAGGAGCTTGGCCTGGCTTAAGCCGCACCCGGATCTGCCCACGGCTATTTAAAAATCGCTCACAGGGCGCAGGCCAGCGGTGCCCCTACACGAAATCAGGCAATCATCCGGGAGAGAGATCTGCGGGAGAGAGCAGAGTCTCGTCTTTCGTGGAGGGGCGCCGCTGGCCTGCGCCCTGTTCCAACCACGCGCGGCATGCCCCCTCTGTCGGATCGCCCCAGATGTAGTATCAACGAATGGGCAAGCCATCGCCTTCGCAGAGGTAGGTTTTTTCAGAGCGCTTTCCATGGCGTCCATCTGGCCGAGAACGAGATGCATGAGGGGTAGGGGCTCGGTTTACAAGCCCGCCTGTTCTTCGGCGACATCATCTCATCGGTGAACAGGCGGGCTTGTAAACCGCGCCCCTACCCCTTATCCCTCTTTTATCCGATTGTGCCTCACCCTTCTACGAGTCCGCAAAAAAACCTACCCCTGCGAAAGGCCATCGCCACTACGCGGACCGAGGCGCACAGGGACCCTTGACAGAATAGAGGTTACTTGTGTAATCTATAAGTCCTGGTACTTTGGTAAATCATGGTAGTGGTAAGCACTATGTTAGTGCGCACATTTGGCAAGGATAGCCTGTTCCCTGAGGGAGTCTGTATGCTGGCGCGCTCCCCGGTGCAATGCTCTCATCTGAATGGCAGACTGCTAACGCGGCTTTGCTGCTCATTGTGTATTTCTCCCCCGTTCTTCGCTACCGCTTTGCATGTTCCTCTTCGCTTGCCCGCGCCCTATGCCCCTCGTTTTGCGCCTGTCGCACACGCTGACGACCGGCAAACGCGCTCGTCCAGATGCAATGCTACTTGCAGCGCCAGGCTTCATTATGCTAATGCGTCTCTTGAATTGTGGAAAAATACCATGGGGAAGGAGTTCACACATGACCGACCGTTTTACCATTGGTATCGAGGAAGAGTTTCAAATGGTGGCTCGCGAGACCGGCCAGCTTGCTCCTTGCATTGAGACCATCATGGAAAAAGGCGTCCCCCAGTTTGGCGAGCAGATCAAGCCAGAGATGCTGCAATCAACTGTCGAGATTATCAGCAACGTGTGTCCGAATATCGCCGCCGCCCGCCTGGAGATGACGGACCTGAGAGTGCGCCTGGCGCGGCTCGTGACCGGGGAGGGACTGGCTCTGATTAGTGCCGGTACCCATCCGGGCGCGCGCTGGTATGAACAGGCCAGGACTGAGCATGAACGCTACGTCGAACTGGAAGAAGAATTTCAGGATGTCGGGCGCTCCATCTTGATCTTTGGCCTGCATGTCCACGTTGGAATTGAGAGCCACGAGATCGCGATTTCGCTGATGAATCAACTGCGTACCTGGCTGCCCCACCTGCTCGCGCTCTCTTCCAATTCGCCGTTCTGGGGCGACCGCATGACCGGCCTTAAGTCCTATCGCGCCGTTGTCTGGAAACGCTTCCCACGCAGCGGCCTCCCCGAAGTGTTCCCCTCGTGGGAAGATTTCGACCGCTATGTGCAGTCGTTGGTGGCCACCGGCTGTATCGATAACGGCAAGAAGATCTGGTGGGACATTCGCCCGCACCCGTTTTTCAGCACCATCGAGTTCCGCATCTTCGATATGCCCTCGACCCTCGACGACACTATAGCGCTGGCCGCTCTCTGCCAGGCGCTGGTGGCGAAGCTCTCCTGGCTCTATAAACATGGCATGGAGGCCCATGTGCTGCCACGTGACTACGTCGATGAGAACAAGTGGCGCGCCATGCGCTATGGCCTGGATGCCGAGGTGATCGATTTCGTCAACCATCGCCGCCTGAGTATGCGCGACTCGATCAATGAAATGCTTGACTTCGTAGATGATGTGCTTGATGATCTTGGCACCCGCCGCGAGATCAACTACCTGCGCATCCTGCTCGACGACCCACATGGCACCGGCGCCGACCGCCAGATGGCCGTCTGGCGCGAAACCCATGACCTGCGCGCCGTGATCGATTACCTGATTGCGCGCACTATGGAGGGTATTCCCGTGGATGTTGCTCACCGGCAACGGTCCGCGTAGGGGCAGGGTGCAGGCCAGCGCATTGGTTGATACGAAATAGAGGGAAAGATATCGTGTTGGAACAGGGCGCCGCTGGCAGAGTCATTTGAACATGAGTTACCCCGAATTTTGAGAACGAAGGTTCTCAAAATTCGATACCGTTGGAAAACTTAATTAGCTAGCAAACTCGATAGGAACCAGGGCGGCGAAGCGTGAAGTTCGCGTCTTCGCTGCCGTTTTTCCCTCCAGAAAGGCGTCGAAACGCATAAGATCGATGGCCGCAGCCGTAAAGACATGTTGCAAAGAGGTTTTCGTCAGACCAATAGAGCGCGTGCGACGTAACCCAAGAGAACGAACTCCTTGTGAATGGGTTCCTTCAATGCCTGAGCGTTGTCCATACCTTGCTTGAAATGCTTCGGTTTGTTGAAACTCGCGAGCGCTTTGCAAGACCTCAAATTCAGCTTGAGTACGAACCGCCAGGATTCTGGGGGCTGTTGCCGAGCGAGTACAAAGGGAGCGTGCTGGACACTCACGACAATCGTGCAATCCAAACCGAATAGCAATTTTGGGATGCCCATGCTGATCAGTACGCGGTGTCCACTTCACGCTCTGCTTCCCTTGAGGGCACGTGGCCTGTTGCTTGCGCCAATCAATCGTGAACGATGCCAGATCATAGCCTTCCCCCGCCTTGGCTTGCCATTGGGTGTTCTGACTGACTGGTCCAATCACCTCGATGCCATAGCGGTCGCGACTCTGCAAGACAATTTCCGCATCCACATACCCTGCGTCCAGCAAATGCACGCTCGGTAACAGATCCCGATCGCTGAGGGCTTGGTGGATTGCTTCTGTTTGCTCCACGTCGGTTTCGGTGGCATCTGTGGTGACCACATGGGGAATGAGATGAGGAAGGTTTTCATCACACGTTTCGCTGAAATGGACCTTCTACCCATACCAACTCAAATCGCGCTTGTGTCCATAATGCGCTTCATGGTCATAGGGAGAGCGAAGCGTCAGATGGGCAGGCGGCAAATCATCTTTGTTGCGCGCTCGAATCTGTCCCTCTTCCCAGTCAAATTGTTGGACCCAGATTTGTCGCAACCCTTCAACCGTTGGCAAGGAGCGCATCGTCGAAGAAGCCTGGTCATCCCACACCTGGGTGAGCAACTGTGCCCCATCCTCTCCAATCTGTTTCATCACTTTTTCCTGTTGGTCTTTGGCCCCTGGAATGCGCCATTCTTCAATCCGGCGACTGTAGCGTTCAAACCACTCCTCCGGAACCCAACTCCTGAGCCAATCGGGATCGGATTCGGCGAGCGTATTGAGGGTAGCGCGCAGCGTCTCGCCGAGCAGCTCGACGCGATTGAGCCGACGAACTGCCGCTAAGACATGTGTTGAATCGGTGCGCTGGACTCCTCGTTTTTTGATCCACCCTCCATCGCTTAAGCGTTGGACGAGGATCTCAAAGATCCGTTGTTCTGCTTCTCCTGCAAGCAAACGGGCACGAAAGTCTGTGAGCAGGGTGAAATCGAAACCAGGATCAGTAAGTTCACGTCCCAGCAAATACTTCCAATCAATCCGTGCTCGCACTGCCTCAGCAGCTTGACGGTCAGAAAGATCTTCAACGAATTGCAAGAGACACACCACCGCTAAACGCCACACTGCTTCGCCAGGTCGCCCCGTAGAAGAGAAGAGATCGGCAAATTCCTTGTCATCAAAAATCGTTCCCAGCGCTTCCCGCAAACGGATGCATCTATTTCCCTGACGAAACACTGCCTGAGCGACACGAACCGTTTCTTCTGGGATAGGGCCAATTGGTTCTTGATGCAGTGACATGGCTTCTTTCCTCTCTTCATACCTGCCCTCTTTTCTCAAAAGAGAGAGGAGCTCCTTTTTCTGTATCCTACTTGATACTTTCTCCTTTGTCTAGGGTTTCCCAACGGTATCGAATTTTGAGAACGAAGGTTCAAAATTCGGGGTAACTCATGTGCAGGTCGGGCCGTTTTATGGCAATTTACAGCCATGCATGTTATAGTATTGCTGGATCTGCCAAATCTATGAAGAACTGTGAGAGCCACCATGGACGCACAACAACGCAATAGAGGGATAGACTTTGTGGCGCTCAGCAAGAAGATGGCCCATGCCTTACGTCATGCTCCCTGGATCTATGAGCTGGAACTGGACAACGAGGGCTGGGTCCCTGTGGCTGATCTTCTGGAGACCCTGCGCGCCGAGCGCCGCCAGTGGCGTGACCTGCGCGAAGAGGACCTCGCCGAATTGATAGCGCGTGCCGACAAACAGCGCTATGAGATGCGCGACGGCAAGATCCGTGCCCTCTATGGCCATTCCCTCTCCGGCAAGCTGGCAAAGATCGAGGCCACGCCCCCGGCCCTCCTGTATCACGGCACCACCCCTGCCGTCCTCGACGCCATCCGCGCGCATGGACTCAAACCCATGCGCCGCCAGTATGTGCATCTCTCGGTCGATGTCCCGACCGCCCTGCAAGTTGCCCGCCGCCGCACAGACCGGGCCGTGATCCTCAAGGTCCGCGCCGCCGCTGCCCACGCGCAAGGCATCAAGTTCTATCGCGGCAACGATATGGTCTGGCTGGCGGACTCCGTACCCCCTGAGTATTTTAGCCCGTAGTTATCAAAGATGGGACGCTATCAGCGCCCCATCAGTTGTATGCGTTGCGGCCGGCGCACAAAGAAGTAAATGAGCGCCCCGACCATGTGTGTAAAGAGGATAATGAGCAGCCAGACGACCTTGTCGTTGCCCTCCGATGGCTCTCTGGTAATGCACTCAACGAGCATCCATACCCAGAAAATGGACCCGACAATAATAATCGCCATTGTTCCAAAAAAGAAGCACGCGAATAATGCGCCGAAAGCGCTTGTCCCTGCACTATACATAACATGGTTCCGCCTTTCTGCTGTCTCTTATTACCGTAATCTTACCATATAATACGCGCACATGCATGAGTTGTTACAGATCCATTATGGAATGTAGATCAGAAAGGAGCGCACTCGAGAGCGTGCGCCTGCCTGGTTTTTATGGTACACTACGATAGCATAGAAGCAACGAGACATTTTTTCGGAGGGAAACTGCTCAAGATGTCCGCACCTCTTTTCTGCCCGGCATGTGGCGGGGCCAACGAGGCGGGCAGCACGCACTGCTTCGCCTGTCAGCACCTGCTCCCACCTGAGTCCTCCTCACATGATGGAACGCTGCTGCAAGGGCGCTATGAACTTGGGACCTGCCTTGGCTCAGGTGGCTACAGTCTGGTCTATCGTGCCAGAGATCGGCACGTCGGGGATCGCGTCGTGGCGATCAAACAGATCTCGCTGCCAGGACTGAGCGCGACGGCGGCCGTCGACGCCACGGAGACCTTCCATCGCGAAGTGCGCATCCTCTCCAACCTCAACCATCCCCAGGTGCCGCACCTCTACGACCATTTCGGCGACCGGGACCACTGGTATCTGGTGCTGGAGTATATCGAGGGGCAGACGCTGGAAACCTATCTGGCGACGCGCACGCGGCAGGGCAGGCCGTTGTCCTGGCAAGAGAGCATTGCGCTAATGTTGCAACTCTGTCCCGTGCTGGAGTACTTGCACAGCCGCCAGCCGCCGGTCATCTTTCGTGACCTCAAACCGGGCAACATCATGCGGACCCCCCGAGGCACATTGTGTTTGATCGACTTTGGCATTGCGCGGCACTATCAGCCCGGTCTGGCTCGCGATACCCAGCGGCTGGGTTCGCCGGGATATGCGGCCCCGGAGCAATATGGGCAGGCGCAGACCACGCCTCAGACCGACCTCTACAGCCTGGGGGCGCTCCTGCACTTCCTGCTGTCGGGCCAGGACCCCTCCGAGCGGGGAGGGACATTGCCGCCCTTGCGCCTGAACGCCCAGGCGGAGAGTGCCCAACTGGAGCGCCTGGTCGAGCGTCTGCTGTCGCCCAACCCGAGCGAGCGGCCCGCGAACATCCGCGAGGTCGCCACGGCCTTGCAAGCCATCCGATCGCGGCATATAAGCCAGGGCGGTACCCCTCTCTGGCGCCCAACTTCTGCTTCGCCACCTCAGAGCTATTCTGCATCTGGGGCAGGCCAGCAGCAGATGTATCAGCCGGTCCCTCCAGTCGGCTCCTCCCTGGGGTCTGGGGTGTCAGCGCGCATCACCCGGCGGCGTGCGCTGATCGGCCTGGGAGTGGTGACGGTTGCCCTGGGAGGGAGCGTCTGGTGGCTCCGGGGTTCCGACCAGGGGATATCCCCTGCCCCTCTCACTGCTCCTGCCACTGTTGGTGCTACTCCCCCTGCCACTCTTCCTGCTACCCTCCCTGCCACTCCCACTTTTAGCTATACAGGACATTCAGTCGCCGTCATGGGAGTGGCGTGGTCCCCTAATGGCAAACGGATTGCCTCCGCTGATGCCGATGGCATGGTGCAGGTGTGGGATGCCGTTGATGGAAGCCACATCTTGAAGTATCGAGGGCATGCAAGCTTCGTCTACGGAGTGGCATGGTCTCCTGATGGCAAACGACTTGCCTCCACTTCTGACGACACTACGGTGCAGGTGTGGGATGCCGTGAATGGAGGGCACATTTTCACATATACAGGACATGCACACGCCGTCTACACAGCGGTGTGGTCGCGTGATGGCAAACGACTTGCCTCCGCCTCTGAAGATCACACGGTGCAGGTGTGGGATGCTGTGAATGGAAGGCACATTTTCACATATACAGGGCATACAAAAGCTGCCTACGGAGTGGCGTGGTCGCGTGATGGCAAACGACTTGCCTCTGCCTCCAACGACCACACAGTGCAGGTGTGGGATGCCGTGGATGGAAGGCACATTCTCACGTATACAGGGCATACATACGCTGTTACGGGAGTGGCGTGGTCTCCTAATGGCAAACATCTCGTCTCTGCCTCCAGCAACTACACAGTGCAGGTGTGGAATACCCTTAATGGAGGGGAGATCATTACCTATCCGAATACGCAAGGCCCCGTTGCCTGGTCTCCTGATGGCAAACAGATTGTCTTCGCCTCCCCCGACAATACGGTGCAGGAGTGGAAAATCTCGTAGAGCGGGCAGTGATCAGACGAGGAAGGCGGTGCTTGAGCCAGGATGGCCAGCGCTCTGTTCCGGCCCTGGCGCACCCTGTGTCGCGTAGGGACCGGGGCGCAGGCCAGCGGCGCCCCGGTCCCTACGCTATCCTATAGTCGTTGTCCCCGTAAGCAGCAGGCTGCTGCCGGCGACGCAAGGCACCGGGCCGGTTGGGCCGATGCCGGCCTGGGTGACGTGAAACTTGCCTGCCAGGGCGCCGTTCAGTTTCGCGTTCAGCGTCTGTTCGGTCTGCTGGTTGTAGCTGTTATAGGGAAAGGTGAAAAACTGGAAGACGGTCAGCGTGGTGTTCAATACATGCACCGCCAGGTTGCCACCAGCCGCCGTGGGAGCGAGCGTGGTGGTGGCTACCCCGATCCTGAATGTGGTACCGGCCAGGTCGATGTCCGAGGTGACGAGCAGGTTGCGGCCCTGCACGCCTACATGGATATTCTGCGCCGTCATATTGCTATTCACCGGCATGCTGCCTATACTGTTGCCCAACGCCGCCAGCGACGTGGCCGGGATCTCAACGTAGGCATTCACCGTTGTACCGGCCGGCTGCACCAGGCTCGCGGGCTGCTGCATATCGGCCATGCCAGCCTGGGTCTGCGCGAGACTCAGCGGGTATTGCAGGTTCATCATCAGACCAGAGCTACCGCACGAGGGCGTGGCGGCAATTCTGTTGAGCCGGCCTATAGGGATCTGGAACGTCGTCAGCGGCCCATTCACCAGCGCCGGTCCGTTGTTCAAGGGCCTCGCGCTTACCTGGATCGTAGACGAGTTCAGGACACTGAAACTCACGAGTATGCTTGTATTGATTGGCCGGGGATCGCCGGGGTAGAGGCTGACGCGCAGGGATGTTGCCAGCCCGCCCGCCTGTGGCCGCAGCCCTGTCAGGGCGACGGAGGGCTGAATCAGCGCCCCCGCCAACTGCCTGGCCCAGCCCTGGTCCTGCTGCGGCAGCGAGCCGATGATGCTGGCCATAGCGCTATTGAACGTGCCCGGCACCTGCTGATTGATGCGGTCCTGGAAGAGGGGCTGGAGCGCCGCTGTCGCGATGTAGATGTTCGCGTTAATCGCGGTCGCCCCCCGCGCATCCCGGCTGGAGGCGCCGGCGGGCGTCGCAACCAGTCCCAACAAGAGGGACACCAGCAACATCACCCAACCGACCTGTATATAGCGTATGCGTTTCATAGTTTACTCGCTCCTGATATATGCTAACGATAAGGGTGCCGGCGCCGGCCATATTTCGTGTAGG
>JALYTT010000279.1 GCA_030854145.1 Chloroflexota bacterium
GTTTACAAGCCCGCTTGTTCGCCAAAGAACAAGCGGGCTTGTAAACGGCGCCCCTACTTCTTCCGTGTCACATGAACGCTGGAAAGCGCTCCGCAAAAAGCCTACCCCCACGCGGATCACCGTGCTTTATGCTCGCTTGCTCAGGTACACCTGGATCTCACCTCCCTGGTTGATCATCGTGCCGGGTGGCGGACTCTGGCGCACCACCAGGCCGGGTGGCAGATCGGGGTTTGAATGGTCCTCGCCTATGGCCACCACCTCCAGACCGAACTCGCTTGCGCACTCTACCGCCGACCAGAAATCCATGCGTTGCAGGTTCGGCGCCCCCTTATTGAGCCAGCGGGTCTCCAGGGTGGTCAGCACATTGGAAAACCACTTGTTGAATTGCTTGTTGGCCGTGTTCTCCCGCTCCACCGCCTCTACCTTGTCCTTATAGCCCTTGATCCCCATGATCCGATCCTGGATCAGGAAGGGATGGTCTATTCCTGAAAAGACGATATTGGGACTGGACCCCGGCGTCTCGATGTACACATTGCCGACATCAAGCAGGCGCTCCAGCACATTCGAGACTGTCACCTTCACATCGCGGATATTCTTGTACTCCGTCTCCACGCGTGCCTCGTACAGGAAAACCATCTTGCGCTCAATATCGATAATGCGTTTATTGGTGAGAATGAACACATCGTCCACGTAGTTCGTGGCGATCAACCCCATGACGATCAACAGGATGAACATGATAAATGCCACGATAAACCAGATGGACGGGAAGGCGATCGCCGTTGGTACTGTGGCCAGCGGTAGCCCTATAAAAAGCAGGATGGGCAACGCCAGGTTGCGGTAGAGCACGTAGCGCGAGCGCTGAATGTACTCGACTGTAAATTCGCCAGAGGTGTAACGCACGGGGCAGGTGAGGCGCAGAGGACCGCCAAAAGTACGGCGGGGACCGCGCACCTTCTCTGGATCGCGCACAGGATAGTGTTCATCCGCGTCCGGCAGCTTGGGTAGATCTTTGCCCTTCGCCAGCTTTTCAAGCAGCGCCGCTAGTTCCGGGTCCTTAGGAGGAGGTGGCTTCTCCTCGGGTGGCTTCTTGGCTTTAATATCATCGGTGATGCCCTGGAGCGCTTCCCGCACTTTCCTGGGGGCGGACACGTTCCTGATGTAGAAATCGCCACCCGTCAGGTAGACATGCACGGTGCCGTAGTTCAGCAGCAGGCTCAAGGGTGAGTCCTGGTCGATGCCCACCTGGGTGACTTTGCTCAGTTCCGTTACCTGGCGTGCGGGCTGCAAAACGCCGCGCGAATTGATGATGCGCTGGTTCGTGATGATATAGGTCTCTAGCCACCAGGAGAGCAGGTCATGCCAGCCGAACCAGATAAGCGCGACAATGCCAAGCAGCACCACGCCCGCTCCCAGGATAAACCAGAAACCCTCCAGCGCGGGCTGCTGGATGCCTGCCCAGATCACGATGACCAGCGCGGCCAGCGCGATCAGCAGCGGCGCGGCGGGTTTTATCAGGGATAATAGGTGCTTGCGCACCACCATCGTCACAACTTCATCCTGGAGCTGGCCTGGGAAACGATAATCCTTGTCGTCCTGGCGCCGGAAAAAACGCCACCTCCGGCGCGTGCGCGCTGAGCGCGTCCCCCTCCTCGGCGCTACCCGTGTGTTGCTTTTAGGTGCATTGCTACTCATGTATCACCTCGGCAGAGCGCTGCGGTATACACCTCGCATCCCTCGCTGCATGACTACTTCTTTTTGCCCGTACTCGCGACGACTAATCTCACAACGAGCACAACCGCCAGAATGATAAAAAGTACCAGGACATAGGCCCCGATATGCAACTGGTCCACCTGAAGCGACCCTTGCCCGATGAGCGTATCTCTACTGCTTGGGAAAATGACATTCGTCAGGTAGTACACCGCCAGAAACCCTGTGGGCAGGGCAGCAAACATGCCCAGCACCCGGTCTTGCCCCGCGCCTGGCTTGGGGAACATACGGTTGCCAAGGAGGTATCCCGTGCCAAGGATGACCACCAGACCCAGGACGGTGAAGATGAGCAGTGTTTTCTCTGAAACATCGCTCACCGTTCTATCTAAAATCAGTTGCAGCACAAACTGCGCCAGATTTTTACCCAGGTCCAGATACAGGAAAAAGGCCGCCAGGCCTACAAATGGCCAGAGGAACACCTCTCGGCGCCAGCCTCTTTGGTACCCAAACATAGCAAAAATAGGCAATATGAAAAGGTACAAAGCTAGCTGAACAGTAAGATGCCAGATCATACTTCCCTGTCTCCCCTTTATGGCATCAGAGACGACTTGGCGTTACTAAGATACCGCGTTATCACAGAACTCACTACAAACCTCCCTTAATGCCCTCTTCCGCATCTATCATACCACAGGTCACCTATAAAAATATAGCTAGAACATGCGCAATTTTACTGAGACGTGTGGTTTCATAAACCGTGGTCGGAGGTTGGAGTCCTCTTCGCCCCCTTGTCTGAACCTGTCCCACAGGCGAGATCGTGCTCCGACCATAGTGTGAGAACCTGATCCTTGTGATGTTGACATCTTTCTTGACATCCAATGTGTTCGCTGCGTTCGCTGCGGGGATGCGGTATGAAGGCACATACATTCAACATTCTCAGTTCCACCTCAGCAAATCCACAGCGCCAACTCACGGGCGTATCCTATGCTTCTCTTAAGGTGGATATGCCCGCCTCATTAGTTTACATAGCAGGAGAAGCATCACATGAGCCAGACGGTGGAAATAACACCTTCATTCGTAATACAGGCGCCTGTGCCTACCAGAGCATGCATGCTGAAGAGTGTTCCAAAAATTGACAACGAGCCAAAGGTGGTGATTAACGGGGATGTTCGCTTGCAAGTAACCGAACCTGGCGCGGCGCGCAAATCGGTGAGCGGTCACTATGCCATCGAAACTGCTGGATTGCAGAGTCCCTTGCACGTCATCTGGATGATCGATGGCTATGTACTCAGGCATAGCGAGCATGATATCGAGGTTGCCTTCGACATGCGAGGAAGATCGGCGGGCGAAACACTGACCCGCCAACTCTCCGTTCAGGTGACAGAAAAGGCAGGACAGGGCTGCATCATGCATAGCAGCGTGTTTGTCCAGATCGTTGTCGTTGACAAAGCAGCAATACTTGACGGAGAACAATAACGATGGCAAAAAAGATAAGCGTGCGACAAGGAAACCGACGGAACAGGCCAAAGCTACAGAGACGAACTGCTGTGCTGCTCCCACAAGCCTTATCTTCAGGAGATGAGCGGCGGAAAGGGCTTGTGCTGGAAGGGAGGCCCTTCGAGGGGAAGAACGCCTCTGCTACCAGCGTTTCCCAAAGGGCGGAAAACGACCCGACTCCACTTCTCAAGGAGACGGTTTCTGTACGGAGAGTGCAGCGGCAAGCCCCACAACGGCCACCGACTCAACTGATTACCGTGGAGGACTTCACCTATGTGCGGCGTGATCTCGCCATGATTGGTATTCTCTCCTCGGCCATGGTAGTCGCGCTGGTCGTTTTGTCTTTCATTCTAGGGATAGAGGGATAGATGGCGTGCTATCCCCTGTCTCCAACTGGCTCCCTGGCTTTTCGCCGGGCAGCGCGACGCTCTTGCAGGATACGGTGCCTCACACGTTTTCCCACGAAGTGCCAGGCCAGGAATAGCACGACAAGCATGCCGAAAATGAACTCATACTGTGAGGAAGCTGAGATACATCTGAGATGCCATGCTCATATTCATCTCAGATTCTTCACAGGTTCAACTCACACCGATCGCGTACGATAGGACTGTGTAGAGAGTATGGTGGCGGACAGATTGGTAGAACTACACGCCAGCTCTTTACAGATGAAAGATAGGATAAGCAGATCATAACCTTGATAGTGTGCCGGTAAGATACATCAGGGCTGTCTTACGCATAAGACAGCCCTGATGTTTGTAACGATGCATCTATTGTAGATTTGCAGAGTGTATCCGTTTAAAACGCTCGTAGCGTATAGCCTTAGATATACCTATAGGGTACACTTCATAATTTCCGTTCTTGATAAGTGGTAATTGAGAAAAACTAGTTCCTCAGGTGGATAGCACCTGTTGTGTTTTTCGGAAGCTCTCCTTGAAAGGAGCGACGATGTTCCTCTCAGCCCCTATTGGACTATGGATCGGCTTTAACGTTTTTGTGCTGGCGATGCTGGCTCTTGACCTTGGCGTGTTCCATCGAAAATCTCACAGAGTTTCCTTAAAAGAGGCCTTAGGCTGGAGTGCCGCCTGGATCCTGCTCTCGCTGCTGTTTAATGCGGGCCTCTACATCTGGAGAGGGCCGGAGCCAGCCTTGCAGTTTTTGACTGGTTACCTGATTGAAAAGTCACTCAGCGTGGACAATATCTTTGTCTTCGTGCTGCTCTTCAGCGCCTTTAGCGTACCTGCGGCCTACCAACATCGCGTTCTCTTCTGGGGCGTCCTGGGGGCGCTGAGCCTGCGCGGCATCTTGATCGCTGTAGGAGCGGTGCTGCTCGAAGATTTTCACTGGGTTCTCTATATATTCGGGGCCTTTTTGATCTTCACCGGCATCCGCATGGCTATGCATAAGGAGACAGAGGTGCATCCTGAACGCAATCCTCTCTTGAAATTTGTGCGGCGCCTGGTGCCAGTCACCGCTGACTATGAGGATGATCGCTTTTTCGTGCGCCGCACTGGGCGCGTATGGGTGACGCCGCTCTTGTTGGTGCTGGTGGCAGTGGAGACAACCGACCTGATTTTCGCGGTGGACTCCATTCCGGCCATCTTCGCCGTCACAACCGATGCGTTCATTGTCTACACCTCGAACGTGTTCGCGATCCTGGGACTGCGTTCGCTGTACTTCGTTTTTGCCAACATCATCGACAAGTTCTATTACCTGCGACTCGGCTTAGCGGTCATCCTGGCGTATGTCGGAGTGAAAATGGTCGTGACCGACCTGTACCACATTCCCTCGGCGCTTTCCCTGCTGGTGATCGCAGTCGTGCTTGCGATTACCATTGTAGCTTCAGTGCTGCGCGCCAGGCGTGTCAGCCAGAGCGTGAAACCGCCTGAGGCCGAAAAGAGTGCTCTTCTTGTGGGTGCTCCATCTCCGCACGATGACTCTCAGCATCCAGAAATAGTATAACAAAACCGGAAGGAGACTCATAGCATGCAATCAGGCGATCGACAGGAGCGCGCGCCTCTCACGGCACCATCTTCACAACAGCCGTTTCCTCAAGTACAGACCAGAGGCAGGGCACGCCAGTTTTCAAGAGGTCTCAAGCGGCTCATACTGCTGTTCTTGCTTATGGGGATGTTCGTGGTGGGCTGCACGTTTGGCGGCAGTAGTCCCGCCAGCAACTCACAGGCCCGTCCGGATGACGGCACCCCCATTCCCCAGCTCGGCACTGCGGACATCGAAACCGTGCGCGAGGCCGTGATTGTGAAGGTCCGGCCAGCCGTTGTCCAGATTAACGTACAAACAAGCCAGGGTGGAGGATTAGGTTCAGGCGTGATTATCGACCGGCGAGGCTACATTATCACGAACAACCATGTGGTGGAGGGGGCGCAGAACATGCAGGTCATCCTGTATGGAGGCGAGAGCCTCCCCGCACAATTAGTGGGAACCGACCCGCCCGATGATCTGGCGGTAGTGAAGATCACGCCGCCCGCTAACGTCAACATCACGATAGCTACCCTGGGAGACTCCTCGAAGCTACGCGTTGGGCAGGATGTGCTGGCAATAGGCAACCCGCTGGGCATCACGCAGACGGTGACCAATGGCATCGTCAGCGCGATCAACCGCGTGGTCGGCACGCTCCCCGATGCTATTCAGACCGATGCACCCATCAATCCTGGCAACAGCGGCGGGGCGTTGGTCGACTTGCGCGGCCAACTGATCGGCGTGCCAACATCAACCGCGATTGATCCCCAGTTCAAGACGCCTGCCAACGGGGTGGGCTTCGCTGTGCCATCCAACCGCGTCAACTTCATCGCGCCACAACTCATCCAGAACGGCAAAGTGACCAACAGTGGGCGCGCGGCATTAGGAGTGCGCCTGATGCCGGTAGACACGAACCTGGCCGCCCAGAACCAGCTTCCGGTCGACCATGGCGCACTCATTGTCAGCGTCACTCCCGGCGGACCAGCAGACAGAGCTGGATTGAAGCCTGGCGACATCATCGTGCAGTTAGCTGGCAAGCCAGTCAACGATGTCTCAGGACTGGGGGTCATTCTGCTCAGCAAGAAACCAGGTGATGCTATCAGCGTGCAGCTCTACCGGGGAAACCAGCAGCAAACGGTGAATGTGACCCTGGGTGAATTACAGATCGGGTGAAGCCGCCGTATCATAGTAGGGACCGGGCGCAGGCTAGCGGCGCCCGACACGAAATGCCGCATCCCTCCACCAGATCGCAGGAGCGCCCTCCTGTCCGTTGCTTGACGCGTGACAGAGTCCTGCGCGGGCAGGGGAATCGCCCTGCTACCTGTGCCATGAAGCTTGACAGCGCTATAGGACGGAGCCTCGTTTCTCCTTTCAATTCTCCGTTAGTGCGAAGCTCACTGATGTTCATGCGTTGAAGGAAGAACTGCTTCGCTACAATGTATGATACTGCCTCTAGATGAGATGGGTCTGTAATATAGCTGAATCGTAACTGAGTCAGAAAAAATCACCTATTCTTTGAGAACATAGCCGACGCCGCGCACCGTATGGATGAGCCGAGGTTCGTCCTCGGCTTCCAGTTTATTACGCAGGTAGCCAATGTAGACCTCCATCACATTGGAAGACCCCTCGAACTCCATGCCCCAGACCCGATCCAGGATGATCTCACGCGTGAGGACCTGGCGCGGGCGACGCAGGAAGAGGGCGAGTAACTCGTACTCGGTGGGCGAGAGTTCAATCTCACGCGAGCCACGATGCGCCACGCGCGTGCCGGTATCCAGTTCAACACCGGCGTAACGCAGAATCTCGTGTCGCTCCTCCTGACTACGGCGCAGCAGCGCTTTGACACGTGCTACCAGTTCTTCGGGCGCGAATGGTTTCACCAGGTAGTCATCAGCACCGGTCTCTAATCCTTCCACCCGGTCGGCGACAGCGTCACGAGCGGTGAGTATCAGGATGGGCACGGTATCGCCCGCGGACCGCAGCCGTTGCGCTACCTCCAGTCCGTTCAGACCTGGCAGCATGATATCAAGTATAACAAGGTCAGGCGGATGCTCCAGCGCTCGGTTGAGAGCTTCAGGGCCGGTGGCCGCGATAGCTACGCTATATCCCTCAAAGGCGAGGATGCGCCGCAGCAGGTCTGTAATGCGTGGATCGTCATCGACGACCAGAATATGCGCCTTCATGAATGTTCCTCCGACTGGTCATAGAAGAGCAGAGTAGCCTGTTTCTGGCGCAAGGGTACAGCCATTGCGGCAACTCTTGTCCATGCGCCTTGTCTCATATTACCGAGCAGTATAGCATTACAAGATGAAGTTATTCTAAGGCAAGCCTGAGATGGGTCTGAGAGCACAGCGCCCTCGGATTCACCAGGCTACGCAAGTGGCAGCCAGACGCTGAAGATGCTACCTTTGCCTACTGTGCTCTCGGCAGTAATGCGCCCACCAAGCCGTTCCACTAAGGTCTGCGCAATAGAGAGGCCCAATCCTGTCCCCTGACGTGCGCGGGCGCGGTCGGCCCGGTAGAAGCGTTCAAAGATATGTGGCAGATCGGCGGCCTCGATGCCGATGCCCGTATCACGCACATGCAGCACGGCCTGTCCATCCGCTTGCTCCAGCGAGACAATGATCCGGTTAGCCCCCTCCTCATCGCGAAGAGGCGTATACTTCATGGCGTTATCAAGCAGGATGAGCAGGACCCGGCGCAGGCTCTCTTCGTCGCCGCGCACGCGTACCGGCTCGATATGCCCCACCTCCAACTGCAACGTCGACCCCTCGCCGTCGAGCCGCCGCCTCAGTTGGCGCACCAGTTGGAGAACGGCACGGTCCAGTTCGACCGGGGGTGTGTTTCTTGTACTCTCCGCAATCGCTTGCCCCGCGTCTTCGGCTACCGCCGGTGAATCTACGCTGGCGTCCGCGCGGGCCAGCAGTAGTAGCTCCTCTACCAATCCGGCGAGCCGCAACGTCTCTCCATGTACATCAGCCAGCATCGTGCGACGCTCCTGTGGGGGCAGTTCATCGAAATGGCGTTGCAAGAAGGTCAGGTTCCCCTGGATAGTAGTGAGAGGGGCGCGCAGTTCGTGCGAGGCGTCAGCAACAAAACGACGCTGGACCTGTGTGGCACTTTCGAGTGACGCGAGCATCTCGTTGAAGGCCTTCACGACCTGGGCCAGCTCGTCATGCCCTTTAGGATGGGGTACACGCCGGCTCAGATTACCCAGGCGCGTGCCTCGCGCTGTAGAGGTGGCAATGGAACGGGCCGCCTCTACCAGTTCCGAAAGGGGGTGCAGCACTCGCGCCGCGATGAGCCAGCTCGCAAGCAGCGTTCCCGCCAACGTCGCAACTCCGGAGAGCAACAGCAGAGCGCGCAGCAACAGCAGCGTCGCATCGACATCGGCGAGCGACTTCGCGACCAGCAACGTGCCGATGACCGGCCCATTGCCCATTGGCACCCCGCTGGCATTGCCGCTTATCCCATGAACCGGTGCGCGGACGGGAAGTGCCTCCACACGCACATGTTGGCCATCCACTACCGCGTCGTACAGCATAGATGGTTGACCTGCTAGCACGGTACGAGCTGTGCCATTGCCGAGGGGTATGCGAGTGCCATTCGTCGAAAGATAGCGTACCCGACCTTGCATGTCCAGTACCTCAACCACCACACCGGGATCACGGTACGTATCGACAACACGCATTGTCAGTTGAGGCGGCCAGTGCGGTGGCGTAGCCTTCAGGTCAGCGAGCACATCGACCATCGCGACACGGGCCTCTGTATGAACTGCACTGTTTACACTCGTATCGATGGCATTGGTTGTCAGGAGCAAAAACAGAAGAGCAAAGAAACCCAGGGCTACGGCAATAAGCGAGCCGTACCAGAGGATCAACCGGAGTCGGAGTGAACGGGGGAGAGGGCGCTTC
>JALYTT010000280.1 GCA_030854145.1 Chloroflexota bacterium
TTTCAGAATCGGTCAAGCCGTGTGGAGAACGTAGCCTTTCCCCGGTTGGTTCGACAATCTTTCGTCAGTTTACCCCTGACTTCGGCCCCTTGTCGAGGGGCTTGTCTCAAGTTTAACGTATAAGGAGAATGGAATGTCACAGGTATCTAAGAGCGCGGCCTACGCTCGGCCTACGCTCCACCATATCAACTTGAAAACGTTGCGCTTGCAAGAGATGATTGACTGGTACGCCACGGTGCTGGGCATGGAAATACAACACCAATTTCCAGGAGGAGCCTGGCTTACCAATGACGAGGCTAACCATCGCCTTGCGTTACTAGTCTCACCTGTGTTGATCGATGATAATGACAAGTTGATGCACACAGGCTTTCATCATAGCGCCTTCGAGTACGCGACGATGGGGGATCTGCTCGACACCTATTCGCGTCTGAAAGCGCTCGGGATTGAGCCACACGCCAGTCTGGATCATGGGATCACCTGCTCATTCTATTATGAGGACCCCGACGGCAACAGCGTTGAACTGCAAACAGACAATTTTGGAAACTGGCAGGAGTCCGGCGAGTGGATACGCACATCACCACAATTCGCCGCCAATCCCATCGGAACTCCCGTGGATCCCGAACAGATGGTAGCCGCGCGTCAGGCTGGTGCTTCTTTCGCCGAGTTACATGAGCGAGCCTACGCGGGCGAGTTTAAACCCGATGGCGACCTGGACTTACATATACCCATGTGAGATCCAGCAGAGGATGCCGCAGACCTGACCCACGGCTCTGAGCACTATTTGCCATGGGAATGAGCACAAAGCACAGGACCATTGTTCTGGTCCATCTGACCTCGCAGTCACATGGCGTTCTTTCTCTAGCCAATTGGAGGTACTATGCAAATGTTTGTTCTGCTCTCTCGTTTCCAAAAACCGCTGGAAGAGGTGAACCGCTTTCTGACGGCACATAGCGTGTGGGTGCAACAATACTATGAATCTGGACGTTTTCTCGTCTCAGGGCGGCGTGAACCACCAACCGGAGGAGTCATCGTGGCACGAGCAGAAAGTGAACAGGAACTACGCGAGATCCTGGCCCTGGACCCGCTCCAGCAGATGGGTCTGGTTGAGTATGAGATTGTTGCCTTCGAGCCTGCTGCTTTCCCGAAACGGAGTAGCGCCTTTGCTGCCTTTGCTGCCAGACCGTTGAATGAATACTCACCCATGCAGGAGACTTCCATACACACGGATAAGGTATGATGGCATCCCAGTGCAGAGAAATTTAGAGCTTCTCATAGAAAGGAATACAACGATGATGCGAACAGGCATTCGCTTGCTCCTCGCCGGTATCTTTATTCTGGGCGGATGGGGAGCCGCGAGCAAGCCCGGTGGGCGCCCCAAGAAGGTTGCGGCAGCGGGTATTCCCCGACCAGAGCAGGCAGTTGTCTTAAATGGCGCCCTCATGGTTCTGGCAGGTTTCCTTCTTTGTCTGGGGATCGCACCCAGGATTGCCGCGTCCCTGCTGGTCGGCAGCATGATCCCGACGACGATTGTGGGACATCCCTTCTGGAAGGAAGAGCCAGGTCCAGGGCGTGAGCAACAATTGATCCAGTTTCTCAAGAATCTGGGCTTGATTGGTGGGTTGCTGATGGTGGTTATTGAAAAGCAGGAAGCCAACGTATAGAAAAAGGTACGTGCATGAAAATCATTACGATAGAAGAGCACTTCCAGATTGCCGAGATCAAGAAGGCGGTGGCAAAATACTTTCCTGGTCAAAGTGCATCTCACCTGTTGGGGTACAATCCCCCTGACGCTCCACTGGAAGATCTAGGAACTGGCCGCTTGCAGCGCATGGATGCGATGGGCATTGATGTCCAGGTCCTCTCCTACACACCAGCAGGGCTACCTGCCATCCCCGCAGCGGAGGCGGTACCCCTGGCCAGGGAGATCAATGACCAGCTCGCGGCTACTATCCAGACGCATCCTGATCGCTTTGCCGGGTTTGCGACGTTACCGACATCTGACCCGCAGGCCGCCGCCGCCGAGTTAGAGCGCGCGGTGCAGAAGCTTGGCCTCAAAGGCGCGATGATTGGTGGACGGACCAATGGCCTTTTTCTGGACGATCCTCTGTTTCAGCCCATTCTAGAAACGGCAGCGGCTCTGGAGGTTCCCATCTATCTGCATCCGTCGTACCCGCCCAAAGCGGTGCAGGATGCCTGCTATGCTGGTCTTGATCCAGCCGTCAGCGCACGATTTGCGACCGCTGGTTGGGGATGGCACCTGGAGACAGGCACCCACGCGCTGCACATGATCCTGGCCGGGGTTTTCGACCGCTATCCCGGTTTACAACTTATTCTCGGTCATTGGGGTGAGATGATCCCCTTTTATCTTGATCGCTTTGCTGAGATGTTAACCCAGACAGCCACATATCTGCAACGGCCTATCGCGGACTACTTCTTGCAACAGGTGTATGTCACGCCCAGTGGCATGTTTACCCTGCCCCAGTTCTTGCTCACCCTGCAAGTTATGGGTGCTGATCGTATCATGTACGCTGTCGATTATCCCTATGGTAAAAATGAGCACGGCAGAACGTTTCTGGAGCAGGCTCCAATGAGCCCTACCGACAGAGCCAAAATCGCCCATGGGAATGCCGAAAAAGTCCTCAAACTGTGATCCAGAGAAGCGAAAGAGAGTCATCGCGGTTCAAACCAGGCTTTCTCAAAAGGGATGCGTCTTTCGTAATGACTACCAGTGGTCTGCATTGTTGTTTTTCGTGCACCATTCTTCGTGTCCCAGAGAAAGAAAGGCAGGGCGAGAATATGAGAGCGGAAGATACCTCTGTCAGAAGGCAAGATATTCCTCAGGAGACACAAGTACTCATCGTTGGGGGTGGTCCCGTCGGACTCAGTACCGCCGTCGAGTTGGGGCGACGAGGCGTGCAGTGCCTGATCGTCGAGCCGAGGCTGGCCGTCTCGCAGCTCAGGCCACGTGCCAAGACGACCAATATCCGGACGATGGAACATTTTCGCAGGTGGGGGCTGGCGGAGCGCATTCGCGAGGTGGCCCCGCTCAAGGTGGCCTGGTCGCAGGACATCGTCTTCTGCACAACGTTGCTTGGTCACGAGGTGATGCGCTTCACCGATTGCCTGGGGCTTTCCCCGCAGCGGAGCGATCTGTACGCAGAGGCGGGACAACAGATTGCTCAGCCACTAGTCGAGGAGGTGCTGCGGGAGGCAGTCGCCGCTCTGGAGGCGTGTCAGCTCTGCCTGGGCTGGTCCCTGCATACCCTCCAACAGCGCGACGATGGTGTACAGGCGACGATCGTCAATGAACTGGGTGAACAGCGACAGATCGAGGCGTTCTATGTTCTGGGCTGCGATGGATCTCGTAGCGTGGTTCGCACGGCTATCGGAGCACGTTACGAAGGAACCTCAGACCGGCGTCCGAATTTTGGCCTCGTTTTTCGGACGCCTGGTCTGGCACAACGGCAACCCCATGGCCCGGCAGTTCACTACTGGGTGCTCAATCCCGCCTGTCCTGGCCTGTTAGGCCGGATGGACCTGGAAGATCGCTGGTGGCTCATTGCCAATGGTGTGTCTGCCGAGGTTGGTCAGGCCGACCCACACGCTCTGATCCATGGCCTTGTCGGGGCTGAGATCGACGCCGAAGTGCTGGGAACCGACCCCTGGACAGCGCGCATGTTGCTAGCGGACCGTTACCGCGCAGGTCGGGTCTTCCTGGTTGGCGATGCCGCGCACCTCAATCCGCCATGGGGTGGGCACGGCTTTAACACCGGAATTGGCGATGCGGTGAATATTGGCTGGAAGTTGGCGGTGGTGCTTGAGGGCTGGGGTGGCGAGAACCTGCTCGCGAGCTATGAGGCTGAGCGGCGCGCGATCGCCGAGCAAACCATCCAGGAGGCGGCGGTGAATATGAGTGTGCTCGCTCCTGAACTCGGTAATCCAGAGATGATGGCATCGGGCCTCGCTGGAGAGCAGGCCCGGTCTTTGGCGGCTCAGACAATCCAGGCCGCCAAAGACCGCGAGTTCCATAGTCTGGGACTTGTCCTGGGCTACCAGTATAATGCCTCGCCGGTGATCGTTGATGATGGCACGCTTCCTCTTCCTGTCGGCCAGGACTATATACCAACAGCCCGGCCAGGAGCGCGACTGCCACATCTCTGGCTACCCGATGGCGCATCACTCTATGATCGGCTGGGGAACGGACTGACACTCCTTCGACTCCACGCCGCCGCCGAAGTGGCTCCATTCATCGAGTCCGCAGCGGCGCGAAGGGTGCCGCTGACCGTGCTGGAACTGCGCGGCCAGGCACACGAAGAATGCTACGGTGCCTCGCTTCTCCTCGTGCGACCTGACCAGCACGTCGCCTGGCGTGGTGCATCTGTGGATCGAGCGATGGCGGAGGCAATCATCGCTCAGGTCTGCGGGGTCTGAGCGTCTCGGCTGCCCCTGCCAATCTCTGCGCGAACCAGGGCGAATGCAACGCTCAGAGTAGCCCTCTGGGGGGGAATGCGGGCTACCCTGCGTGCTGCATTAGAAAAGGGGAATTTCTTCTTCCAGATATGCTGGAGAACGCTCCCGTACCCTTGCAGGAGCCCACAGCGAATCCAGCAAAGACATACCGTCGGCCCCCGCACCTGAGGCCTGTTCCAGCCAGAGGACCCCGCACACCTGGCACATGCCATGCGTCGCTTCATAGAGCTTGGGCATAGGCGTTGCAGATAGCTGCTCTCCCAGGTGGTTCGTGAGCCGTAAACACCACGCACATTGCCTCACCGTCGCTGCCATCTTCTTGCTTCCTTCCTTCGTGCTCGCCAGACCAATGTACCAGATCTCGTCTCGCCTGCCTCTGCCTGGCACATCTTTCCCACATTTATGTTATTTTATCTATATCGCTATTATCTATATCGCTAGAGTAGTCATTTTTGTTACATTATATTATTTCACCCGCCTGAAAACAGGACCATTTACCTAATAGCGCTCCTCCATACTATTTTGCGGGCGGCTGGGCATTGCCATACATCGCGCGGAACTTCTCCACACCACGCGCTACGCGTTTACGGACCGCATCCGCCGAGATAGCAAATACCTGCCCAATCTCCTCGTATGTGAAGCCATTACCATAGTGAAGCTGTAGAATAGCGGCATCCCTGGGCTTCAGCATTGCCAGCGCTTGCTGGACAAGAATACGCGTCTCCGCCTGGTCCTCCGGTCCGGCAACCTTGAGACTCTCATCGTGTGTCTCTGGCTCGTCCAACCCCACGAATACCTGCAAACGTTTGCGATTGAGGTAGCGCAGGCCATAGTTTGTAGCAATGCGGTATATCCAGGCATCCAGGGCCAGTTCCTGCCCGGATGTCCTTCCTATTTCTTTATACACCTGCAAAAAAGTATCCTGGGCGAGGTCAAGTGCCACCTCGCGATCCCCCACAAGGCGGTATAAATACCCAGTTACCGGCTGCTGTAGCCGCTCGATCAGGGAACGAAAGGCCTGTGTATCCCTTGCTCGTAGACGCTCTACCACCTGGACATCCATCACCATACTGGCCTTACTTGGAATAGAGTCGCACCTCAGTCCACATCGCCTCTTTGTATTGGTATCGGCATACCTTCATTAACTACAATCAATGAAAGCCACAGAATCGGACATTTTCCTGTCGAGGTGCTTTTTTCTGGTACCTCTTTCTCATAGGGTGCTGTCTTGCCAGCCTACGCCTTTATAAGACAGTCATAGCAATACTATGATAACCAGATGACCCATCGGGCGCAGGAGGGGCCACATTGGGGTCCTGCACGTTGCCTTCCAGATCGATCGCACGCACCGCCACGTTATAGCTGCCGGCTTTGGCAGGCACCTGCCATGGAAACTCCCAGAGCACCCATGTCAGACCTGATAGCGGCTTCTTCAGGGTCGCGCGCTGCCAGTTCTGGCCACCATCGGTGCTCACATCAACCTCGCTGATACCGCGATTGCCTGAGAAGGCCACGCCGGCGATAAACGTGACCTTTCCGGCGCGCACAGCCGTGCCGGTCAGGGGCGTATCAATGCGCGCCGTCAGGCGCACAGGCGCGGCGTCGCTCCAGCCGCGCTGCTGCCAGTAGCCCTGGTAGTCATAATTGATGACCTCGATCTGGGTGATCCATTTACAATGCTTCATACCATAGATCCCCGGCACAAGCATACGGGCGGGAAAACCATGCCCCCCCGGCAAGGTGGCGCCATTCATATGCACCGCCAGCAAAGTTGTCGGCTCCAGAGCCTTGGTCAGATGGATGCTATCGCTATAGTCATCCACGGCGCGAAAGACCACCTTGGTCGCGCCCGGCTTCACGCCGGCGCTCTGCAACAGGTCCGCCAGGCGTACACCCTCCCACAGGGCGTTGCTCATATACTCGCCGCCCACCTCATTACTGACGCACATCATCGACTCATACTGCTTCTGCATAGGCAGCGCCAGCAACTGCTTATAGGTGAGTGTAAAGGGCTGACTCACCTCGCCGGATACCGTCAGGCGCCAGTTGTTGCTATCCACTGATGGGTCAGAGAAGAGATTCTTGGAGACGACATAGTACTGATCGTTCGGGGTCACCTCGGGCGAGAGATACGGGGCCGGCGTGATCTCGCCATAGTTCGGCACCGGCGGCGGGACGATCTTGTTCTTATACTGCTTCACAAGGCGGGTGACAGAGAGCACGGGCGCGCTCAATCCGTCGGTGATAAAGTGCCACCCCGCCACACCCAGTAGCCCCGCGCCCACCACGAGCACGCCGCGCTTCAGCAGCGTGCGGCGCGCCTCACGCCTGCTCGCTTCAGCTTCTGGCCGGGTCTCACTCCCGCTCTGGGTCCCTTGCGTAAGCTGGTTCTGAACGAGCACGAAGAGCAGCCCAAAGACCAGGCCCACAACACCCAGGCTCAGCAGCCCATCGATAGGCCCGGCGCTCAGTTGTGCGCCAAAGATGCCCGCTCCTGTTAGCGGCAGCAGCACCAATCCCGCCAGCAGCCAGAGGGCGCTCGCCAGCAGCAGACCATCATACATATGCAAAGCTGGAACCAGGACCCGTGAGCTGCCCGCTTGCTCCTGCCCCGGTTCGACCTGTTCCGTGGCTGGCAGACCAAACATGGCCCGCGCTCGCTCCATCACAAGATTATACAGCCCGCCACTCAGCGCGAACACCAGGCATTGCCCCACGAGGATACCATAAAACAGGTAGTGTTTCGCGTCTCCACCGATAAGCTGGTGCAGGAAGTCAAACATCGCCGCCGGCATGAGCGCGGTCAACTCCGAGCCAAAAGCTTCAGGCAGCGAGATCGAGCCGAAGACAACATTCAACAGCAGCATCACGCCTGAAGCGGCGGCCCCCGCTGCCAGGCCAGCGATAAAACCGGTCCGAAAGCGCGCGGCGCGGTCTTGACGTAGCGATGTGGTATCCATAACAGGACGACCTTTCCCATAGAACATGCATATGCATCTAAGTATATACTATCTCATGCCGTTACACGTTTCTTCATGGAGGAATTTACTTCGCTCCTCCCATCCACCATCCTCCGTATCGCGTAGGGGGCACGCGTGACTTGTGCCTCATCCTCAAATAGAGTATCATCAAAGGTATCAAACGAGCCACCCCTACAGGTCGGAGGAAAATTCATGCCATCTGGGAGCCACATCTATGTCTGAAGCGCGTGTGACTGGAGGAGCCGCTGCACACCCGATTGAACCCGATACGCTTCCCCCGGTCGTAGGAGTCGATCTGGGCGGAACGCAACTGCGCGTAGCGGTCATGCGCGGCGCGACGCTGCTTTCGCGGGTCGGACTGCTCACGGGAGAAGATCCCACACCCGAACGGATTATGTCGCGCATCTATGACGCCATTCACCAGGCGGTCAGCGAGGCCGGGACGACGCTCGCCCAGATTGCGGGCATCGGTCTGGGCGCGCCGGGTCCGCTGGACCACCATACCGGCGTCATCTATTCGCCGCCCAACCTACCCGGATGGACACGCGTGCCAGTGCGCGCTATGCTGCTGGAACATTTCAAAACGCGCGTTTTTGTCGAAAACGACGCCCATTGCGCGGCTTTAGGCGAGCATATGTTTGGAGCAGGGCGGGGCGCGAAGAATATGGTCTACATGACGATCAGCACAGGTATCGGTGGGGGCGTCATCCTCAATGACAAGATCCTGGAGGGCGCGAGCGGGACAGCAGGGGAGCTAGGACATATAACCGTCGATTGGCATGGCGAGCGCTGCAACTGCGGCAATATTGGCTGCCTGGAACGTATCGCCTCCGGCACGGCCATCGCGCGGCGCGCGAACGAGGCCATCGTCGCCGGGCACGGGGACGAATTGCTGGCCTTCGCGCGCTCCTTGCACACCGAAGCCACGCGGCAGCTCGCCCTCATCACCGGCGATCACACCGCGCAGGAGGATATACACGTCGTCACCGCGCGCACCGTGAGCGAGGCAGCCAGGGCCGGCATTCCGCTGGCGCGCGAGATCATCGCCAGGGCGGCGGAAGGATTGGGCGTGGGACTGGTCAATATCATTCACATCTTCAACCCCGAGGTGATTATCCTGGGCGGCGGTGTCACGCAGATGGGCGCGCAGCTCCTCGATCCCGCCCTGCATATTGTTCACGAGCGTGCCATGAAGGTGCCACGTGACGCTGTGCATATTGCCCTGGCGGAACTCGGAGCTAATGTTGGACTCGTCGGCGCGGGGGCCTTGATCTATTATCAGGCATAGAGACAGATGGCAGCGAACAAAGAACGGCTAGATAGCGCGCTGGTCAGGCGCGGACTGGCTCCGAGCCGCGAACGGGCGCAGGCGCTCGTCATGGCGGGCCAGATCTATATACGGACATCTGCTGGAGAGCGTCGGATGGAAAAACCTGGCATGCTCGTGCCGCACGACGCCGACCTGTACGTCGCCGGGCCAACGCCCGAACTGAAGTACGCCAGCCGAGGTGGACTGAAGCTCGAAAAGGCCCTGGACACCTTTCAGTTGAGACCGGAGGGACTGGTAGCTCTGGATGTCGGCGCCTCAACCGGTGGGTTTACCGACTGCCTGTTACAGCACGGAGCCGCCCGCG
>JALYTT010000704.1 GCA_030854145.1 Chloroflexota bacterium
TTTGTTGTTGTGTTTTGCATACAGACATCATGCCAAGGACCGTTTCCTTTTTCAAGGGGTTCCCCCTTTTTCACCAGTTAGGGGGCTGTACCAGTGCGATCAGCACCAGGAAATTGCGGCGAGTTGGCGGAGCTTTCAGGGCGTCTACGACTACGAGCGCATCCGAGATTGGGAAAATGGGGAGCACACGTTCCTCTCTGACGAGACCACCCTGGTTCCCTTTGGGTACACCTATGAGACCTGGTGCTTTGATCGCAACAGGCCGGAGCCCGATGGGGACTATCCCATCATCTTCTGGGATCATGAGACCAGACAGGCACGTGACGCGTACCCCGATTTTTCGCGTTGGTTTGCTGGCGAAATCGAGTCCTATCTCTTCGGTTGATGAGCTACTATTTGGCGTGCATGCATGCCCATGGGGTCCCAGCTTCGGCACTTCTTACCCGCCGAAGCTGGGACCATACGCGGATCGGGGCGCGCTAAAAGATTCTGCACCCGCCGCTCACGGAGATCATCTGGGCCGTCACCCAGCGCGCCTGCTCGGAGGCCAGGAAGACGATCACGTCAGCGATATCTTCGGGCTGGCCCACGCGTCCCAGCGGCGTCCCATTGATGATGGCCTCCTCCAGTTCCGGGCGAATCCAGCCTGTCTGGGTCGGACCGGGCGAGACGATATTCGCAGTGATGCCATACTTGCCTAGCTCCAGGGCGGCGGCGCGCGTATAGGACTCTGCCGCGTACTTGCTGGCTCCGTAAGAGATGGTGCCGGTGAAGCCGGGCGCGCCATCCGTGCTCATAGTGATGATGCGCCCCCAATGGATGCCGCGCTCGATGCGCCGACGCGCGAATTCCGCCATCATCAGCGCCAGCGCGCGACTATTCACGGCGAAATGCCGGTCGTGCTCCTCCGCCGTGACCGTGTACGTGGGGTAGCCATCCGGCGCGACAACCTCAGGCCCGATCTGGCTGACGGGGATAAAGGTGCTTTGCTCGCAGTGATCGGCATTATTGACCAGCACATCCACGGGACCAAACAGGGCCTCGGCGCGATCAAAGAGCAGGGGAATCGTCGTCACGTCCGCCAGATCGGCCTCCACAGCCTCGGCGCGTCCGCCCAGCGCGCGAATGGCCTGCACGACCTCATCGGCGCTCTTCGCCCGCATTGTATCGTACTGATCCAGTTCAGCCTCGCCCCCAGCATAGCGGCCCATCGGTGGCATGCGTAGGTAGTTGATGAGCACCGCCGCGCCCTCGGCGGCAAAGGCTCTCGCCGTGGCCGCTCCAATCCCGTGATTGGCGCCGGTGATGAGGACGATTTTGTTGTGCAATCCAGTGTGTACCATGAGTGTTCTCCTTTTTTGCTTGCATAGTGTGTGACATGCGAGGCAGCGTCATGGGTCTCCTGATATACACTGGACGAAGTTGCTAGCCAGCTATGGAACATGTGGATGCAGGATGGAGCAAGGTGCCATGCGACAAAACAGGCTCTGGCCTATGTTATAATCTTCATGGACTAATGTGTCTGGAGACACGACATGCAGCAGCACAGATTCCCTGGCATGACTCCGCCAGTGAATATGCAGAATGCCCCTTGATGCTCTATTCTACTAGAAGGGGATCTGCTTTCTTACCTTGAACCAGTGCCGCCCATGAAATTGCCTGTCTCCTTGTGAGTTGAGGTTCTGAAGAGAAGTATAAAGTGTTGCCGGTGTGAAATCAATAGCAGATTTTTAACAAACAAGGCTATTTACACGTTACCCATCCTTCGTAGTGCTCTGTCAAACTTCAATCAACGGTTTATGTGTAGTGGCGCCCCTCGCGGGCGCCATGTTCCAAGCCGGCGAATGAAGCTTGACAGAGCACTACGAAGGGTGGGCGTCTGAAGAGGAGGGCAAAGTCAATGTGGAACAACATTAACCTGGAGCGCAGCATATGCACTCAGTGTTCCTTCTGTGGGAAAAGTCAAGATCAGGGCCAGCAACTCATCGCCGGGCCAGGCGGGGTTTGTATTTGTAACGAATGTGTTGCTCTCTACCGGGAGCATATCGATAAGATCGCTGGAGAACGAATCTCAATAGAGAAACTCATGCAGGTGTGTCCCTCCTGCGGAAACCGCCCTCCTGCAAGCCATCGTTACTGCTATCAGTGTGGTTTTCACTTCACGCAGGAAACATAAGGAACCTTCCATGCGCCTTCCGCTCAAGCGTTACATCACATTACTTGCCGCGTACCTCAGGCCGCAGTGGGCCAGAGCGCTGCTGCTGGCAACGTTGCTGTGTGGCAGCATTGGTTTGCAGTTGCTCAACCCGCAGATCCTCGCGTATTTCATTGATACAGCCCTTGGCGGGGGAACCACGCTGCCTCTGGTGCTGGCGGGCATAGCCTTCATCGGGATTGCGCTGCTGAACCAGGGGATTACCATTGCCACCACCTATTTCAGTGAGTATGTTGCCTGGACGGCGACCAACCAGTTGCGTACCGATCTCGTGGCGCACTGTCTCTCGCTGGACATGGGGTTTCACAAGGCGCATACGGCCGGCGAACTCATCGAGCGCATCGATGGGGATGTCGATCTGCTCTCCAACTTTTTCTCGGAGTTCGTGATTAACCTGCTCAGCAGCGCCTTGATGGTGGTGGGCGTGCTGCTGCTCTTCTTCCGCATT
>JALYTT010000281.1 GCA_030854145.1 Chloroflexota bacterium
AGCCACGCCCTACGGATTCGCGGAGACGGCCCATCGATTCTTGCCCTTACCTTGACGCTTATTGGGCGCCCGCAAGGGAACGCCCCTACATATTCGGTCAGGCGAGGATGATGGCGTGGTTGGGGCAGGGCGCGCGTCGAGTCGAGAACACGCGCGTGATTGGAACAGGGCGCCCGCAAGGGAACGCCCCTACATATTCGGTCAGGCGAACAACACATCGCTCCCCCTGCCCGCCGACACTGCGGGCGCCCTGCTCCAACCACGCGCCGCATCCCAGGTGACGCTTGCCAGGGAAATGCATTATACCAGATAATATGTATAATATCACAATGCGCGCTCTGTGACTCTGTTGCCATCTCGCCCATATTTCCTTCGCCTGGAGTGGTTCGATCATGGTTTTGTATCAATGCTGTAGATTTGTTAATTCAGCGAGATGATTTCTTTATCATGCGTTGCTGTAGATAACACGTTCTAAAATACGTTATTACTCGCCATAGGCATTGCCTCTGATAGAAGTAAGAGCCGGGAACGTTGTTGTTGGGTAGTCAACAGCGCGAGTTCGAGCGACCCTCTCAGCAGGGTAAGCTCGCTGCGGACGGGTTCCCATGTATGCTGTTGTCCCTGAAAGGGAAGGGGTTCAGGGTTGTCCCTCTGCAAAGAAAACAGGTGTCCATCAAGCGTATTGAGTTGCTGATTGACATCACGCAGGGAGGCGAGAAGGGTCGTGAGAAGGGCCTCAATTGTTGTGAGCAGGTCATCGTGCTCATCATCTGGAAAGCACATATGTCTCTCTTCTTCTTTCAAGCAGGGAACAGAGCAAGATCGAAGCACTCGTTTCCTGCCCACATCGTAATACTCTCATGTGGACTCATAACTGCTCTGCCACCGCCTTCTGAGCCGGCGGATTTGCAGCTACCGCATCTTTGGCCCCAATGAGGCGTGGAACGGCGAGTGGCCCTTGAAACCTGATCCATCCTCTTATGCGTCAACAAAGGCTTCATCCAACATGGTGCCTTCATAGATCTCCTCCATCGAGAGACACACATCGACGCTGGTGAATTCGACCTTTTCACCAATTTCGTAGTGGGCATAGCGCCAGGTGCCTGGGGTCTCTTCATCGCGGCGCCAGAGCTCCACATAGGGAGAGAACTGGCTGACCAGGACGATTTCGGCGATTGTTGGGCACGCCTGATACATTTTGAGCTTCTCAGTGCGGTCGGTTTTCTCTGTCGAGGGAGAAAGCACCTCAATGACCAGGCGTGGAGAGCGTACCAATGTCACGCCTCTGCGGCGATCATCCACATTACACGTCACCAGGACATCAGGCAGGTAGCACGTGCCCTCCGCCACCTGGACGCGCATATCGGAGGTGTAGACGGTGCAAGGCCCGCTGCGGAACTGCACGCACAGCCCCATGAAGATATTGCTGGTAATCGTCGTATGCGAACCACCCGACAGCAAGCGGACCGTCCCATGATGGTATTCATACTTCCTCATGGGGAAGCGTTCCTCAAGCGACAGATACTCTTTGATGCTCATGCGTTTCCCGGTCTGCGGAGGAACGTGCTGGAGATCAACATTCATCATGTCTACCTTTTTCTCTGACTGACGAGCCAGGCGCTGCATCAGAATTAGTGGTTTCCTCTGCATGGATATATTCCTTCCTTTGAGGGGATAGGCGCACGTCTTTCCTCTCTCCAAAGAGCCAGAGAGAGGGATTGTCAGGCGGGATTGTCTCTGTCAGAATGCCATGGCTCTCACACTCTGTGCGTGATAGGCTGCGCAGCTACTCTAGCACGACTGGGGTCTCAGCTATGCGAGTGCGTTCACGTAAAGAGCGCAAGGACCATAGCATCCTCTACTGTCTCTCCACTTCCTGTTGCTACAACTCAGCTCCTCATCCATATCGCTCAGACAGTTCTGAACGTGGTAGGTCTATCCTCTGTGTCCCGTTGCCGCTTCGCGGAGGTTGGCGCCTTCAGGCGTGGCTGCATCCGTTCTCAGACGGTTCTCGCGTCGAGATGCAGCCTGCTCCCGAAGATGGTCAGACGCTCAGAGGGGCGGCCTGCCTGGAGTGAGGCTCTGCACGCCGTATGGTCACCAGGGGCAAAGCAGCGGGAAGATGTCTATGGAGAGAGGAGATACCATGTGGTCCCTCTCATATCCGTTCCCCTGCCCCTAGTGACACCATACGTGTACAGGAGGCTTTATGGGGAGGATTTATCCACTGGGAAGGCCACTCCACATACGTGAATGAGTTGCCTCATGAACCACAGAGACCTCCTTTTCGCTAGAAGGAAGGGATGGATGGCAGGTGCTGACAGAGCAGATCACCAGTGCCGCATCTCTCGCTTCTTTTCTCATCGACAGGGGGGATGTCACGTGGCCTTACATGTCACGACAGAAGCAGGGAAGGACCGAAGCTGTTTCTGTGGAGAAAGAAGCGCATCACGCGTCTCTCTCTCATACGGATAGTATACCATAGAAAAAGATATTTGCAAGTATAATTTGAAATATATTGATATAAATCGATATAAAAGGTAAAACTATACATCAATTCAGCACAATTACCAGATTTTCGCGTGCTGTTTCGACTACTTCTTTCGTCACGACCCAAAGGCCGTTCGCTTCTAAAATATGCTCGATCACAGCGAGATGCCCGACGAAATGATTTCCGAGCGCAATCTCGCCGCGTTCAAATCCGAACTGGTCGACGTGCTGGACTGGGATACCGCGCGGTATCATTCGAAGGATGGATTTATTTATAGGTAGAAGACGCGGGTCAGGGCATCTGGCTATCGAATCGACTATGGAACCGAGCATCCGCCAAGGGTGTCCGGTTCCATTGCGAAATCAACCATCTTGTTACAATGCGCGGGTATCCTGCTATGCGCTGGAACCCGCGCTCAATGTTGATCTTCTCACAACCCACAGGTATTATCTCCGAGCTCGTCTCAACCTTAGCCACCGTAGTAGCCGAAGACCGTTAATAATACTTGTAGGCAGACTGAGCAGACCTACCAGGATCTGCAATAGAGGCAATAATGGGTGCATGTGTTCCCATCCTTTCCGATGTAGTGTGTTAAGGGTTTATGAGTTGCTGTATCTGATGTACTATCAACTTGTTGTCCGGTAGTCAATCTATCAGAACACACATAGCGGGCTACAGATTTTCGCTACTTGTTACTTCCTACATTGTCGTCCGAATGCGAGTCTCTCCTCGCCGTATATTCTGTCTGGTGGGAGTGAACTCCATGACTGTCCTCTGTGGAGCAGTCTTCGTGTTACTATTTTAAAAAATAATCAGCCCTAAACCGGCTCTTTTTCATCATTTTCGAATGTGTTCATACCGCTAATGTATATGTGAACATCGCATAGATTATGGGTCTATGTGCAAATTCTACTTATGTTGAACATGGCGTGTTTTAACGAGGCGATTTTTTATGGGAACAAAGAGGAGGCAGAAAACAAATTATGTACTGTAAAATATACATATATTACACAAAGATAAGTATGATTGCATACGAAATATACTTATCCGTAAGAGATGGGGATGTGAGAACGGGATGAATGTAGGGGCATCCTTGGTGGGTGTCCGGTTTCTACGCCGATCCAGCTATCTACGCCTCGCAGCTAACCCAAGGGGCGCCCGTACACCATCTCTCGATGATGTACGGGCGCCCCTTGCAAGCTCCCATTTCGTGTACGGGCGCCCCTTCGGCTCCTCTTCGGCTCCCCTTGCCCGCCGACAACGCCTGCGCCCTGCTCGCCCGACCCGCCATCCTCCATACTCTGCGCGCCCCGTTCTCGCCGGTGTTGCGCGCATCTCGCTCGCATCTATCTAGTCATAATGTGACATTTGCACATTTCCTTTCTAATCGATATCCAGTAGCACAGCAGTGTACCTACAAAACTTCTTCCACGACTACTTCCAACCTCAACTACCGGCAGAGGTACTATGAGCTGGTGTCTGTGGCGGCTTAGTGTCCGTAGTGTGATGAAAAGTCAGGTGCAATGCCACCACCATTGACATGATGGGTTGCGGGCGATAGAGGTAGAGTATGGCTGCCATTACTAAGTGTGAACATGGCAAGGCCAAAGAAGAGGACGACCAATAAGACCAGCAGGGAGATCAGCGCTACCGCTCTCTGTTTGTACTGTGCGATACTCATGATGCAGGCTCCTTTTCGATGTGGTGTGTTGAGAGTTTGCGAGTTGGCTGCACCCACTGTGCCGCCTGCTCGCTGCGCTAGTAAGACGGGATACCAGGACTATCTAATGATGTGGGCTGTACATCCTTCGCTACTCGTCACCTCCTACGCTGTAGTTAGGATATCCGCGTCCGGGTTTCTCCTCGCTGTGTATGTTGTGCGAAAGGGGTGAAACCCTGTGACCGTCCTCTGTGGAGCGATCTTTATATTACTATTTTAGTAAATAATCAGCCCTAAACCGGCTCTTTTCTACCATTTCCGAGTGTCATCACACCACCAATGTATATGCGAACATCGCGTAGATTATGGATGTATGTCCAAATTCTACTTATGTTGAACATGGCGTGTTTTCATGCGGTGATTTTGTTGGGGAGACAAGGAGGAGGGAGCAAACAAATTATGCACTGTAAAACAAACATGTGACTTACAAAACTATAGCATAACGCATACAAACTATAGCCATCTGTGATGAATGGGGATATGGCCCCCTGTATAATCCTATCTTACTTTACTGCTATGTGCCGCGAGGATGCGTTCAACCAGCTCAAGGTCAAGTCTGGCGTTGCATTCTTTGAAGATCTGGGCAGCTTCGCGCAAATAACTTAACCCTTGTTGATGGCTTTTTCTTGCTACGTTCTGATTTTGTAGTAGAGTCACTCCGTAATCTTGCAAAGTACGTGCCTCCTCCAGGCGCATCCCACAAGTACGGAATATATGGAGAGCTTCATTCAAGTGCTGCTCTGCTTGTTCTTGTTGGTCCTTCGCCACCAGGATATTTCCTAATATGCGCTTCGCTCGAGCTGGTTCCCAGGTAAGTTCGTGTTGACGCGCTTCTTCTAATATACCGTTCACTTGCTGCGAAGCTGCCTCGAGATCACCCAATAATAAGAAAACCTGTGCTAAAACTAGTTGACCCTCTGTTCTGGTTTCTGCTTCTAATCCTTCAATAGCAAGAGCGCGCTGTAAGCTCGTTTTAGCCCGGATAAGATAATAACGACTGGTTTTAACACTATCCTTAGGACTTGTTATTGCTTGAGCAATCCGAATGTTTCCCAGAGCTACAAGCGCAAAGCCAATACATGGGCCATTGTTAATAGCTCGTCCGATAGTTAATGCGCGGTGTATACATTTTTCTGCCTCAGATTGCCTTCCCTGGTCTTGAAGTACAATTGCTAGTACCGCATTCCAGACACTTATATACACTTGATCATTGAAACGTTCAGCTAACAAGAGGCTTTGCTTATACCAGTTTTCTGCATCTACAAGTTCACCCGCTCGTGCTGCTAACACACCCATATTACTATAGATGACAGCTACGAGCGGAACATCACCCAATTTTTCTGCGATATGCAGGGAATGGCGAAATGATGCCTGCGCCAGTGAATGTTCAGCTTTTCTTAAATATACATCGCCTATGTTACAAGACACATGAGCGATCTCGCGCTGATGCTCATATTGCTCAAAAAGTGCTAATGCCATGTTTAAGTGTGTAAGCGCATCAATACGATGACCAGTATGATTGGCCAGAGTACCTAGTAATCTATGAGTACGCCCAAGATCTACCGGATCACCAGCAAGTGTACGTCTTGTACGTGTCAGTCGAGGGGTGCTCCCTCCCGGCTCCGTTTGGTGCTCCAGTGCTCGTTCAAAAAGAGTTAGGGCCTCGTTTGCAGCTTTTTCGGCCTTATCATAGTCACCCTTTTGCCACCAGATGTAGCTCTCTTGATAACGGATATTTGCCCATGCTGGACCGGCCTCTATGTTTGCTTCGCGTAAAATCTGCTCTCCACGTTCACAGCATTGTTGAGCTTGTGCTGAATTGCTGGTGTCGTACCACGTCCACCCAATGCTGCACCAGATCATAGCTCGAATCTGGGCCTCATATTGTGACTCATCTTGCGAGGCGAAGTTCTGTTGATGGCTTCGTTCTTCCAGGGTGCGTTCATAGAAGCCGCGCGCCTCTTCGAAGTTTCCTTGTATCTCGGTACATTCTGCTAATCGCTCCAACAAATACGCCAGCCGTTGCCGCTCATCTTCGCTTGTCCCTCCGGCACTTAGCTTCTGGGACTCTTCCAGGTGGGATACGGCTATGCGATAGTAGCGTTCGGCTTCGGGGTAGGCGGAGAGGGTGTAGGCGCGGTCGCCGGCGAGTTCGGCGTAGTGGGCGATCTGCTGGGGGTCGGAGCCGCCTTCGACGAGGTGGTGAGTGATGGTGTCGGCGCTCTCTTCCTCGTGACCCTGGTTGGCGCGCAGCAGGATGGCGGCGGCGCGGCGGTGCAGGTTGGCGCGGCGGGCGGCGGAGAGGCGGTCGTAGAGGTGGCTGACGAGTAGCGGGTGCCAGAAGTGGTAGGTGATGCGCGTGCCGGTGCCCTCTTCTGTCAGCACACCCTCTTTGAGGGCCTCTTCGAGCAGGTCGAGCACGGTATCTTCGCTGGCGCCGCCCCCGCTACTCTCCATCTGCAGGAGCACATTGAAGTCGAAGGAGCCACCCAGCACGACGGCGTTGCCCAGCAGGCGCTGGCAGGCACTGCTGAGGCGGCTCATGCGCAGGTTGAGCACGGCGGCGATGGTGTCCGGCAGGGGCTGCTGCGTGCTGTCGCCCGGCTCTGTCCCGGTCGGCGTGGGCGCGGGGAGGCCGTGGCCATTTGGGGTGGGGCCGGCTTCCAGGCCGCGCGCCAGTTCTTCGGCGAAGAAGGGGTTGCCGGCCGCCCGCGTCTGGATGTGCTGCACCACTGGCTGCGGCAGGTGCGACACCAGGGAGGCGATCTGCTCGCTGGTGAGCGGCTGAATCTGCATGCTCAACGATACCTGCTCGCGTTGCAGGTCGCTGAAGAGCGTGCGCAGGGGATGCTGGGCCGGCAGCTCGGTGTCGCGATAGGTGCCCATAATCATGATCGGCTGGCGGTGGAGACGGCGTGCCAGGAAGGCCAGCATCTCGCAACTGCTGGCGTCGGCCCAGTGCAGGTCGTCCAGCACGATCACCAGGGGTGTGCGCTCGCTGATCATGGTGAGCAGCTCCAGCGTGGCCTCCCACAGGCGCCTCTGCTCGTCTCCGGGCGAGAGCGGCGGCGGAAAGGCGGCATCCGGGGGGAGCAGGGGCTGGAGTTCGGGCAGCAGCATGCTCAGTGGCTGGAGGGTGCGCCCACTATGCTTGAGGTCCTGCCGTTGCCACAGTCCCCGGCTCATGGCGTTGCGCAGCACCTCGGTCCACTGCCGGTAGGGCACGCTGCTCTCCTGGGCATAGACGCGGCTCCAGGCCACGACCCAGCCGTGCCTCTGCGCCACGCGTGCCAGCTCCTCGGCCAGGCGCGTCTTGCCGATGCCGGCCTCGCCTACCAGCATCACGCACTGCTGCCAGTGAGCGTCGGGTGTGGGCGCCACTGTGCGCTTGCGACCCGCTGCCTGCGCGCGCGTGTGCTGCTCGCTCGCTTCTAGCAGATGCTGGAGCGTCGCCAGTTCGCTCTCGCGCCCGATCAGCGGACCCTGGTGGCTACGTCCGATGTATCCCAGCGCGGGACGATTGAGGCGCTCGCTGCTCTCGTCCATCTGCGTCACCTGCGAGCGCAATTGCAGGACAGAGGTGATCTCGACCGTGCCCTGCTGGGTGGCTTCGTACAGGCTGCGCGTCTCTTCGAGGGGGGGGATCTTGTACCTGCGTTGAAGCTCGTTCGCGAAGCGCTGGTAGGCGCGCATGGCTTCGGCGCGGCGGTCCAGGTGGGTGAGCGAGATCATCAGGCGCTGCACGGCGGCCTCGTTGGTGGAGTCGAGGGCCAGCAGGCGGTCGAGAGGCTCGATGACGCTGGCGAAGGCGCTGCGCGCGATACGCAGGTCTGCCAGTTCGAGCAGCGAGCCGAGCCAACTGCGATGCAGGCGCTCGCGCCGCGCCGTCACCCAATCGGCGTCTCCCTCCTCGCGCAGCAGGATATCGCCGTAGAGCGTCCCGCCCTCCTCAAGAAATTTCTCGCGCTCGGCGGGGTCGGAGGTGGCGTGGGCCTTGGTGAGCAGTTGCTCGAAGGCGTCGGCATCGAGCCAGATATACGACTGATCGGCCAGGATCAGGCTCTCGCGTTCGGTGCGCAGCAGGTGCGAGTCCGCCAGGCGGCTCAGGTGCGGCTCCAGGATCTGGCGCAGGCTATGCACCGTGCGATCCAGGCGGCTGGCCGCCGTCTCGACATCCAATTCGGGCCAGAGCGCGTCCATAAGCTGCTCGCGGCCAAGCATGCGTCCGGGGCTGATCAGCAGGCGTACGAAGAGGGAGCGCACATGCTGGCGCTTCCACGCCGCATCGCCGACCTCCTGCCAGGCGCGCTCGTTCCGGCGTTCAACGCGGAACTTCCCCAGCAGTGTATAGACACGCAGGGCGAGTTCACCAGGCACCTGCGCCGGGGTGTACTCTTCCGCGCCGTCCGCCGTAATCAGCGCCTCAGGAGGGGGATTCTTGCCAATATAGGTGCGTGTAGTGCGCCCGTTTTCCGTGCGGTAGGCATACCAGTAAGGACCATGCCCCACGCCCTCGCGGCACTTGCGGCAGCGCTGTTTGCCGCAGTAGCTAATCTGTTGATGGTAGGTCGTGGCTCCAGCCGTCATCGCTCACAATCCCTTGTATTCCGCAGGAACCCGATGTAACGTGTCCTCCCACCACCTTCCCATCACATTCACATATCACCGTATCGCGTCCGCTCACAGAATCGAAAACAAAACACGTTTCCGTTACACAACTTTCACATTATACCGCAAAACACAATCATCCGTAGGGCGGGGCGCAGGCCAGCGGCGCCCCTACACGAAAAGAGCGCGCGCGTGGTGGGAACAGGGCGCCGCTGGCC
>JALYTT010000282.1 GCA_030854145.1 Chloroflexota bacterium
ACCTGCCACAAGGATGCGGCAGGTCGCATCCCTACGCGGACGGGGGAAGGCGGTCAGCTCCTTTTAGCTGCTAATCTGCTCTCGATCCCTGCTCCGATGCGCCAGGTTGATCCAGCTATTAGTGATCGGGTCAGATTTGTCCGCCTGCTGGTGGATAGTGATGGCTTTTGAGAGGAGTGGATCCGCTTGCCAGGCCTGGATCTGGCTCAGCACAGCTTCATCGACAGTGGAGGTAGGGTACTCTTCAATCACTTTACTGACCATCTGGCCTGCTAGCCTCTCAAGAAACTCGACGTTCGCTATAAACTGAGCATCAAACTCAGCATCAGTTAAACTTGCTGACATGCCCGCATGGAATTTTTTCATAAAAGCGAGCGGATTGTAGTGGTCGACAAACATATCGCATGCCGCTGTCTGGTCGATAGCCGCCCATTCGCGGAAGAAAGCCTGAATGCGGGTGCTAAGCAGGGTCAAGCGGTGTAAATTGACAGAGAGCGTCCGATCATGCGCAAGGGCGCGAATTTTGTCGTGGAAGTAGAGCAGGGCCAGGCCACCCCAATAGGCCGCCGTATCCCAGATGTACTTTGCAACCATCACCTGGGCATTTCCCAGCAGGCTATATTGCTGTTCATAGATATTGAACCATGCATTAGCGATGCTGAGATAGATATGGTTATAAGCCAGCGCCCATCCACGGATATCTTCACCGTCCAGGTCTTTCGTGATCAAGTGAGTGATGAGGCCGTTGCTTATGGCAATAAAATCGGAACCTGGCGAATAGAAGGGATCGGTAAAAACGCCAGCCTCCCCTGTAAGACACCAGCGATCGCTTGAGTAGACCTGCTGACAGCTATAGGAGTACTGCTTCATGACCCGAAAATCCTGGATGTCTGCGCTATGGCGTTCTATGATACTGGCACATTGTGGCTCATAGGTATGTAACCATGCAAGCGCTCGATCAAAACGATTGATGGTATTAAAAGGGTGGATGGCGGCATCAGTCACGATGCCAACGCTGGTCGATCCTGAGGCCAGAGGAATAAGCCAGACCCAGTATCCCTTGCCACATAGATGATTGGTGCTCAAATAACGCTCTCCGTCAGTGATGCGGGCATGCCACTCAGCGCTATTTGACCATTCATTGATATCTATTTTCTGACCGACACGAAACCAGGCGGCATTGGCATTATGCGCCACGGATTTGGCGAGCCCAAGCTGGCGTTTCAGCAGAGAACTACGGCCACTCGCATCTACCACCCAATGGGTCAGAACGTCGAACTCTCTTTCCTCCTGGCGCAAATGCAGAGTATGAGCGTCGCGCTGCAGCGCAATTTGCTCCACTTTGCACGCATCTAGAAAGGTGATACCCTGCTGTTGGATTTCGCAGCCAAGCGCATTCTCAAAGCGGCCACGGTCTAACTGATATGTAGGGAGAAAGTGTGGGGCAGCCAGGCCAAGTTCCACGCGATGGGTAATATCCAGGTTATGCTCTGTACTAAAAAAGAAGCGCAAGCCAAATTTTCTGAGCTGGTGTACTCGGAGATAGTCTTCCAGGCCGAGGATATCCCGCAGATAGTGTCCAGCAATCTCTACGGTTGACTCTCCCACCTTGTAGGCCGCTTCCGGTACGGGGTGTTTCTGCTTTTCGATAACGAGAATCCTGCTTGCGGGACGGGCCTTTTTGATCTCAAGAGCAAGGGTCAAACCTGCCAAACCTCCACCCAGAATGGCCACATCATACTGGTCAACTACAACTGAGGCTGTGTTCTTTAGTTCGCTCATGGTTTGTCTTCCTCTATTTCCATTCAAACGTATGCGCCTGGCATACGTATTCTCTGGCGCCGGACCTCACCAGTGGCTTTTTGTCGCTGCTGCAGTTCAGCGTACAGTGCTACCGGTTATTATGCCTTCTGATATTGGATAGCAAAAGTCAGATCAGCCTTTACCACAACCTCTCCATCTACAAAGGCCTCCGCTTCCATCACTCCCCCCATGCTGGCTAGCTTGATCACCTCACACACGTAGCGAAGCTGATCTCCTGGAACTACCGGCTTCAAAAATCGGGCTTTCACGCTGGCTAACATATACGTGGCACCCTCCGGTACCGCCAGCGAATCGTCAGCCCGCAACAGTAGAATAGCCGCCTGCGCCATACCCTCGATCAACAATACCCCCGGGAAAATGGCTTTCTCAGGAAAGTGTCCAGGAAACATCCATTCATTGCCAGTGACGTTTTTGCGGCACACGATGCGTTTCCCCTGCTCCAGTTCCTCGACCACATCCACCATGATGAAAGGGTAACCTTGTGGCAGCAGTCGACATACCTCATCAAACCCCATCACAATGCTCATCGCTTTCTCTCCTCTCATCTTTGGCATCCCCGCAGCACAACAGCACTCGTTGACCCAAAAAGGTCCTGGGCCAGGAGTAAAGTCGTCCCTCGCTTACTTCCAGACCAGGCGCGCGCTTCTGTACACAACCCATTGACCGGTGGTGTCACAAAATGCTGATGCGCTCTCCCCACAGTGGGAGGAACAATGCCGCCATCGATCATACACACGGCAGCCAGTGCCTGGAAGAGGCCGCTCGCGCCATATGTTTCTCCAAGTGTCCCCTTAATCGCGGTCACGGCCACGTGCGTATTATTGGCCAGCAGGTCGTACAGCGCCAATGCTTCAGCCTGGTCCTGCGCCCTCAGTCCACTGGCCCCCGCGACGACCACATCAATGCTTTCTGGCGACAAGCCAGCCGCATCTAAAGCCTGTTGCGCTACTCTTCTCAAGACGCTTGAACGCCTTTCAAGGGTCTGTAAGGGCGCGAAAGCGCTTGACCATCCCGCCAGTTCAGCAAGCGGGCGCACACCGCGAGCCAGGGCATCCGCTTGACGCTCCAACATCACAACCGCGGCTCCCTCACTGGGCAGCCAGCCAGTACTCTCCATAGCGAACGGACGGCCCGCATCTTCTATACACCCGCTGGACAGCACCTTTGAGTTGCGATAGATCCAGAGTGCCGTCGGACTTAACTCCTCCACACCACCAGCGACGACCTGCCGCGCACGACCATCGCGCACGACTTTCGCAGCGTACCCAAGTGCATCCAGGCCAGCGCACTGCCCTGAAGCAATCGTCGTATTGAGCGCGCGGGCTTTCAAACGAATAGCGAGATACGAGGCAGGGGCGTTCGCGAGCGTATTCGGTGCCTCCATCGGACTCGTACTGTGGGGTCCTTCTGTTATCGCCGTATAGTCGTAGTCGGTCACACTCTGTACTCCCACCAGATTACAGCCGACAGTGATGCCCAGCTCGTCTGGCTCTGTTTCCCCGGCCACCAGGCCAGCCTTTTGCAGAGCCAGCAGCGATGCCCCTATCAAGAATTGTGCGCTGGGACGCAGATATTGGAGGCCGCGCTTGCCAAGGAGGTCAGCGGGCTGCCACTCCCCCATTTTCAAACTCCACCCAGTCTGCTCGCCAGGTTCTCCCGGCTCTAATACCATCCCCCGGCGTTCTCCCTGCTCTAAGGCTGACCAGAACGCTTCTACCCCCAGCCCAAAGGGACCCACCGCTCCCATGCCTGTAATCACTATTGGTCCGTCATAGTTTGCCATAGCTATTTTCTCTTCATCACAATCGTGGAGATATTTCCTCCAAAGGCGAACGAGTTACTCATTGCAACTTCGACCGGGCATATACGCGCTTGATTAGCGACAACCTCCTGCAAGCATGCGGGATCACTCTCGCGATAATTGACCGTTGGTGGAATGACACCAGAGGAGATGGTTAACGCACAGGCAACAGCCTCTATTGCGCTCGCCGCTCCCATGGTATGTCCTAGCATCGATTTGATCGAGCTGACGGGCAATTGATCGGTCCTTGCCCCAAACACTTTGCGTACCGCCAGCGACTCCGAGGCATCATTCGCACGCGTACCGGTACCATGGGCGCTGATATACGAAATCGCATCCAGATCCAGATCGGCTTCCTGTAATGCTCGACGCATTGCAGCCTGCGCGCCGATGCCATCCGGGTGCGGCGCGGTGGGGTGATGGGCGTCACAGGCCAGACCATAGCCCAACAACTCAGCATAGATCTTCGCGCCCCGTCCGACCGCTTTGTCATAATCCTCTAAAACAAGCACACCTGCCCCCTCACTCACCAGCATCCCTGTGCGGTTGCGATCAAAGGGCTGGCACACCTCATGCGCCATCCCTCCCAGACGATGAAAAACGGCAAAGCACCCGCGCGAAAGCGCATCAGCGCCCCCCACAATCGCCACATCGACCAGCCCATCGCGGATCATATCCATCCCCCAGCCAATCGCATAGTTCCCTGCTGCACAGGCGGTCGGTATAACCTGGCAAGGACCTTCCACAGCCAGCTCTTGCGCAATGGCCGCGGTAATATAGGTGTCAACAAAGTGCGAGACGAGACTCGCCTCCAGGGGCGGACCGCGCTGAATACGCCTGTCGTTCTCGTCTTCTACCACCGACACATTGCCCATGGTGGTTCCCATACAGATGCCGATGCGTTCCGCCAGATAGCCTGCCTGCAATACGCCGGCGTCATCTACAGCCATCCTGGCAGCGGCAACCGCCAGTTGGGTTGTACGGGGGCACATCGTAGGGTCGAGCACCTGGAAGTACTGCGCCGCATCGAAATTATGCACTTCACCGCCAATATGTGCATCGAAGATGCTCGTGTCAAAAGCCTGAATTGGCCCTGTTCCTACTGTTCCAGCAATAAGCTCTTGCCAGAAGTCGAGGTATCCGTTGCCAATCGGCGAGAGCACTCCTAAACCAGTGATCACAATACGTTGCGCCATACGCTCTTCTCCTGTTAGTACCTGGCAAACGACTTTTGGGGAAAGGGAGCAAGCCAGAGCATGCCTCTAGAACTCCCGTACGGACTTCCATTGCGTTCCTTCCCCCGGCAAACCTCTGTTGATGGTGCGCCAGGCACTCTAGCTCTTCACAGGCTGCATGATCTCCTCAACAATCTGCACAACGGCGTTGAGTGTTAACAACTGCGCAAAACATTCCTCAGGAATGCGAATATGGTAGCGCCTTTCGATGCGTGCGACGATCTCTAGCGCCAACATCGAGTCCACGTCCAATTGACTCACAAAGTTATCGTCATCATTGAAATCATCAACTTCGATAATCTCTGCGATCAGTACTTTCAGTTCACGGCGCAATTCTACTTCTGTCATAACCTTCTCTTCTCTCATTCTCTTTCAGAACACGCTTATCCATACATCGTGTATCTCTAGCTCACTTTTTCACTAAGCGCTCAGTCCGCCGTCGATTTCGACAACATTACCGGTAATATAGCTGGCATCCTCGGAGAGGAGAAAACGAATTACCGCCGCCACCTCCTCTGGCCGTCCAAGCCGTCCTTGAGGAATGCTCTTCAGCAAACTTGCATGTTTGGCCTCTGGAATCGACTGCCAGATATCCGTCTCAATGAACCCTGGTGCCACGGCATTCACCGTGATCCCGTATGAAGCGACCTCTTTTGCGAGTGATTTGACGAACCCTATCTGCGCCGCTTTTGAGGCGCCGTAGTTGGTCTGTCCCGCAACGCCGATCCGCCCTCCACTTACAGAACTCACACAGACAACCCGTCCTGCACGCTGCCGAATCATGCTATAGATTGCGGCGCGGGCATAATTAAATATGCCCTTGAGATTGGTCGCCATCACATCGTCCCAGTTCTCTTCTGGCATCATGGCGAGTATGCCGTCACGAGTAATGCCCGCGTTGAGCACCAGGCCATCCAGGTCACCAAGTTCCTCCTGTACGTCTTTGACCACCTGTTTGGCCCGCTCATAATCCTGCACGCATGCCTGCACGGCAATCACGCGTCCTTCTGAGCCGGAGGCTTCAGAGAGGACCTCCGCGGCCGCCGTGTGATTACTGCTGTAGGTAAAGGCCACATGCGCACCCGAGCGTGCCAGGGCGAGTACCGTGGCCCTGCCGATTCCTCGCGAGCCGCCTGTAACCAGGATTTTTTTTCCATGCACTGCTTTCCTCCTTCAGACTGCTAAGAACACTCTATTGCGATAGGATAGCCATGTTTCGCACTCGTTGCGTAACGAGACAGCGTTTTTCTACGAGATGACTCTTTTGTGAAAAATGCGTATGCCGAGGGCCAGAAAGATGACGAAAGAACCACTCAGCCCCAGCAACACCCAGCCGATGGGTAGGGTCGAGTAGGCTTGCCCATGAATAGGCGGAACCATGACATAGCGTAGCCCTTCAGAGGCATAGGTCAATGGATTGAAGAGCGTAAGGACCTGAAGCGCCCTGATCGAGCTCATATCACTCCAGGCGAAAAACACACACCCTGTGTACAAGGTTGCGCTCATAATCAACGTGAAGACCAGGTAGTTTTTATCCGCTGGAAGCGCTGAGCCTATCACCAGCCCAAGTGCAGCACTGGACAGGGCGTAGAGAAGCATAATACCGATGAGAGGCAGCAGAGCATCAGTCCGTACCTGATATCCGCTCCCTAGAATCCAATATGCCAGGGGAAAGGTGAGCGCGCCTGCAACCAGAGCGCGCATGGTGGCAAAAACGACCTTTTCCACGGCGACCAGGCTCACAGGAAGTGGGGCGAGCAGGCGATCATCAATCTCACGATTGTAGCTCAAGTCAAACATAAGTGAAAGCGTAATCCCCTGAAGACCAGCCACGAAAATGGTCAGCGCTACTACTCCCGGGAAAAACTCCGCCGGATACAATTGCTGCAATGTCCCGGCGCCTGGCAAGACCCTGCCAAAAACGACGAGGAGAGAGAATGGCTGCACCATCACCTGGATTAAAAATGGTACAAACTCACGGGCCGTGACCATAATGTCCCGGCGCAATGTGTGCCAAAAAGCCGTGAGTATGACGAAGACCCGCCTCTTCGAACGTGAGACTGGACTGACCACCGGTTCTGCATCAAGAGGAGATGCTGCAATAGCCTTCATGAGCGTAAGTTCCTTCCTGTCAGGTGGATGAATACATCCTCCAGGCTAGGACGGGCAAGATGCAAGTCACGGAGCTCAATGTCTCTTTCGGTAATGACTGCGACCGCCCGCGCAATAAGTGCTGATGCATCTTCTGCATAGAGGCGAAACGCGGATATATCCGTCTGACCCTCTACTTCCTTTGGCAGATGCATCTCTTCTACCCTAGTGACTCCAGAGAGCGAGCCAAGAACGTGTTGCAGCTCGGACGTGGCCGTTGGTGAACTGATAGATGCGCCGCCCTGTCCTATAGCTGCTACCAGGGTGCGTTGGGGGACAGTGACGCGCAATTCGAGCGTTGTCCCGCCGGGTATCAGTTTCTCTAATTCAGCGGCTGTATCGCAGACCAGGATATGCCCATGATCCATAATGGCGATCCGGTCACATAGACGACTCGCCTCTTCCATATCATGGGTGGTGAGCAGAATGGTTATGCCGCGTTCTTGCAGCGCACGGATGCGCTCCCACAGGAAGAGCCGCGCCTGGGGATCAAGATTATTGGTAGGTTCGTCAAGAAACAGCACCTCTGGCGTATGCATCAATGCCCGGGCAATCATGATCCGCTGGGCCATGCCTCCTGAGTAGCGACCTATCTTCTCTTTGGCGCGCTCCGTCAGGCCAAACTCCGCCAGCAGTACATCGGCGCAAGCATTGCGTTCCGCCCTTGGCACTCCATGATAGCTGGCATGAAAGGTCAGGATCTCACGGGCATTCAACTTTAGATCGAGATTACTCTTCTGAGGAACAACAGAGATGCGCTGCTTGACGCCGATGGGGTCACGACTAACATCGATATCCATAATACGGGAGGCGCCACTGGTGGGAATAACGCTGGTAGTTAAGATACCAATTGTGGTTGTCTTCCCCGCGCCATTTGGCCCCAACAACCCAAAAATCTCGCCGCGCTGGACGGTAAAGGAGACATTGTCTACAGCATTGGCTCTAGCCTTAGGATAGCGCTTGACAAGATTACGAACCTCAATAGCAGGAGGATTGTGTGATGTAGATACCATCAAATATAATCTCTCTTTCTATCCTATGGAGACCTACGAAAAACAGCTCTTGCATCAGACGGCGCTGAGCTTCGATCACGGAAAGCGTGGAGTCACGCGACTGCGCTTTTACCCTCTAGGCAGCTTCCTTCGGGGATGAATCGCGCTCGCTTTGCGTGATCGCCAGGGCAAATGCGACAGAGCGTGCTTCGAGTATTCTCTTGTCATAGTCGAGAGTAGCGACGTGTCTGCTACGCTCAAGTAGGATGTGCTCGACAGGCCCTGACACTTCCTCAAACCAGGGTTTCTCTCCATCTGGAGCAAGCACCGTGTCGAGCAGGCTCGTGAACACGAGAACGGGGCAATGGATCTCGCTGAGGTGCGGATAGAGTTCGATCAGCGCTGGCTTCAATGAGAGCATTGGCGCAATAGGAGACATTTCGTAGCCGATCAAAGGAGGAGCATTCGGGTCTTCCACAGTTTTACCGCGAAACCAGGGGAAAAATCGCCGGTTCGTATCGAGTAGCCCCCTCATGGAATCAGCCTTCCATTGCTTAGGCAGCTTGAAATTGCCGTTGATGACTATCAAACCAGATGTTGTTTCCGGGTGATGCGCGGTAACCCATGCAGCAATAGGACCTCCCAGGCACAACCCCCCCACAAAGACGCGCTGGTGACGCTCCACGAGTTTCCTGTAATAGGTATCCGCACAGCGAACGTAGTCAGACCATTGTGTATCGGCCATATCCTCAGACGATGTACCGTGACCAGGGAGCAACGGTGCTTCGACGGCGAAACCAGCCTCTGCGAAGGCCATAGCCCAATCTCGGACTGTTTGCACTGTACCCATATAGCCGTGCAACAAGAGCACTGCGCCATTGGGACCATCGGCGATGGAGATCGGCTCGGCACCAGGTAGGATGGGAATGGACATCAGGGACCCCCTTTTTTTATACGACAGATTTTTCTTTATCACCGCCCATTGTTGTGCTCCCCCCTCGCTTCATGATAGTCCAGTATGGAGTGCA
>JALYTT010000705.1 GCA_030854145.1 Chloroflexota bacterium
GAGATGTACCTTGACGTTTATTGGGCGCAGGCCAGCGGTACCCATACACGAAAAGGCAAGATAGTCCTGGAGACAAAGATGACGTTACTTCTCCCACGGTTTCGCGTGCTTATGCTGCCTGGGGGAATGTCGGCGTTGATGGCGCGGACTATAGGGATTATGCGGATCTTCAATCTGCATATTGTAACGCACTCCCCGATACTGGCTGTACGTTGCAGCTCCATCGCGATAACGTGGTCCTCGTGGGATTGGATGCCCGAGCTGTCCTATTGATGTATTCCTGCTCTTTTTGAAGAATACTATCCCTAAGAAAAGAGCTGCCCCTAATCCCAGCAAGGTTAGCATCGTCAAAATTGTCTCCATAGTGGTAATACGACCTTTCTCGCTTTTTGTCCTACATGATGTTCGGGTGAGGAGAACCACTCTTCTTTATAGAGTATAGCTTTTTCTCGCCTGTAATGCTATGCACGAGGGACAGAAAAAGCGTGGGGAATTCATATTACAGGCTTTATTTTCAATATCATCGTTCCGACCGGCATGATGGGCCATTACAGGTGATTGAGGAAGCGCTTCACGTCGCGTTGAGCGACGTTTTTGCCGATGCGCACCAGCAAGATGTTGCCCAACTCCTCGTTGATATTGGGTTCCCTGGTGTCGTATTCTGTGAAGCCCTGCGAGCCGAAGAGGGCCGCGATCAAGCCCCGGTAGCGGTGGGTGGAGATGCCGAGACCCTCCATGTCCCAGTGCCACGACAGGCCCATGGCGAAGAGGATCATATCTTCCAGCGTGCTGAGTTCCAGCGCAAAGGCCAGCATGTGTTGAGCGATCCCCAGGCTGCGCCAGGCCGTGCTTACCTCGATGGTGACTTCGTATACGTTGTCAAGCCCTTCCCACCAGCCTTCACCGGGCGCGAGCGTCACTTCGCCAACAATCACACCCTCGGGGGTATGAGCCAGGGTGAGTGTGCAGTCCGGGCTTTTGGCAATGCTGAGCAGGAGCAGGTGTTCTCGTTCAGGCTGGCGCGTGAAAGCGCGCAGGCCCGCGTCCGGCTTCAGGCGCTCGACCAGCGATAGCGGGCAGAAATCGCGCAGCAGCAGTGGCCCCCTGGCTGTCGCCAGGGTTGTGCTGCGCGAAGGGGTCGCGCTACCAGAGGGGTGCAGCAGGTCGAACATATCGGCCATAGGCGATTGAGGTCGTCGCAGTGGGGGAAAGGCCTGGCGCAGCGGGGGAGGCAGCAGCAGTTGGCGCACCTGCGTCACCGTCCGGCGGTTGGTTTCGCTGATGTCCCAGCGGCGCGCCTGGGGCGGAAAGTCCGGCGCGCGATCCTGGAAGGTCGCGGGGAAATAGGCTGGACCGGAGGCCACCTTCCCCAGCAGGTGCTGAGCGGCGTCCTCCCTCACCTCGTTAGATTGCCAGGAGGGGCGCCAGCGCGTGACCCATTCCTCCGGCAGCGCTTCGGGCAGCGGCTGGCCTGTCATCTCGGCCCACACGATGCTCCAGGCGCGCGGCACAACGCGATACAGGTCATAGCCCCCGCCCCCGAGAGCGACCCAGCGACCCTGGCAGTAGCTATGTGCCAGTTCGTGCGTCAGACGCGTCTGGGCCGTGATGCTCTTGAGTGTCAATTCCAGGTGCGTCAGTGGGTCCCAGGCGTGGGTATCACAGCCATGCTGGCTGATGATCACATCAGGTCCAAACGAGAGCGCCAGAGGGGGCAGCACGGTGTTGATGGCTTCGCTAAAGGAGTCGTCCTGGGTATAGGGTTCCAGCGGGACATTCACGGAATAGCCGCGCCCCAGCCCCTTGCCCAGTTCCAGGGTATCGCCGGTGCCGGGGAAGAGGTAGCGACCGGTTTCGTGGAAGGAGACCGTCATCACGCGCGGATCGTCATAGAAGGCTCGTTGCACGCCGTCGCCGTGGTGGCCGTCGAAGTCGATATACAGCACTTTGGCCTCGGTCGCGCGCAACACATGGGCGATGGCCACGGCGGCATCGTTGTACACGCAGAAGCCGGAGGCGCGCTCCGCCCAGGCGTGATGCAGACCACCAGCGGGATGAAATACATGCAGCGGCCGCTCGCCTTCAGCCTTGAATGTGCCGCCCTCCGGTAGACCCATGACGGCGCTCATGGCGACCAGCGTCCCCCCGGCGATCAGCGCAGCCGCCTGGTGCATGCCGGGGACGATGGGGGTATCGCCGTCGCCGAAGCCGTATTTGAGCGCCTCTTCCTGGATATCAAGGGGCAAAGCATCCGTGGTAGTGTGAGGCAAGGCATCTCCACTGGCGGGAGATAGGGTATCCGTCAGGGGTATCCCTATATTACTGACGCGTTGGACGGCGGCGATGTAGTCGTGAGTATGAATGAGTTCCAGTTCTGCGCTGGTGGCGGCGCGGGGAGGCAACATATGCCGGTCATCGCCGCTGTGCCAGAGATCGCTTTTTTCGAGCAAGTCCAGTAGGGCGGAGAGGCGGCGTTGTTGGAAGGGGTGATCGTCGCCGAAATCGTAATGTAGCTCGCCTGCATCGAACATGAGGCGGGGATCGGTATGGGGGTGGTGTGTGTCAGGCATGATGCGTGTCTCTTTCTCCATTACGCCGGTCTTGTATGCAAGGAGAACCGGGCGTCCCAACCCGTAGCGCGTGGCTTGCCTCGCC
>JALYTT010000283.1 GCA_030854145.1 Chloroflexota bacterium
CACGGATGCGGCAAGCCGAATCCCTACGCGGGAGGGGGCGTTTTCCCCGTTGATTGAAGCTTGACAGAGTATTACATATTACGGAAGGTACGCTATCTCGTTTACCGAATCGACTGGTCTCGTTGTTGCCGGAACTGATCTCGTTGTTGCCGGAATTGCTCGCGATCCAGTTCAGGCGCTTCACGCTCCTGCTGGTAGTTTTCCCGGTAGGCATCAACGATGATCTTACAGATTTCCTGGGGGTCATCGGAGAGCACCAGCAGGTCTGCATCCGCCTGCAAAACCTTCTCGCCGGCCATCATCGACTCGCGAATCCACTGAATCAGGCCGCCCCAGTACTTGGAGTTATAGAGGATAATGGGGAAGTGACTGACCTTTTTGGTCTGGATCAACGTCAAGGCCTCGAACAGCTCATCCATTGTGCCAAAGCCGCCGGGGAAAATGACAAAGGCCTCTGCGTACTTGATGAACATGGTTTTGCGCACAAAGAAGTAGCGGAAGTCGAGCGAGATATCCAGGTACTGGTTCGATCCCTGCTCGAAAGGCAACTCGATATTGCAGCCGATAGAGGCATTGTCGCCCTCCTGCGCCCCCTTGTTGGCGGCCTCCATAATGCCGGGGCCGCCGCCAGTGATCACACCAAATCCAGCCTTGGCCAGCAGGTAGGCCGTTCTGGTCGCGGCCTGGTAGTCAGGGTCCTCCGGTTTGACACGAGCAGAGCCGAAAATGGTGACCGAGGGCGGGATATGCGAAAGGACATCGAAGCCTTCCACAAATTCGCTCATGATGCGAAAGACGCGCCAGGGGTCGGTGCGTGTAAAGTCGAAGTGAATCGCGCGGTCAAGGGCGTGTTCCTGCTCCTTGATCTGCTCCTGGGGGACCGGCTCCGTTGGGCTTACCAGTGGTTGCGCTGGACGGTGGAGCAGACGCTCGTCCTCTGTCACAGCATACTGCCCCTTCGACGCGTGGAAACGGAGCGCTCTGCCGTTTTTACGGGCTGCGCTCTGGCTATGAGCTATTGCAGGCTGTTGAGCCTTTTTTTCATGATTATTGTTATCCCTGGTGCTCACTGTCTGAACTCCCTTCCTCTATAGCATGGACGTGGATGTGGCGTCGCTTCAAAATGACTGTTGCAAGGGGGGGCAGGGTCAGGAGAAGGGAATGCGGACACGACTGCCAGTACATGTCTCCGCTGGGCATTGGTTGTGTATTCTCCAGCCCGCTCCCACCATAGCGAGCGGCATCGCTGTTTAATAGTTCATAGTATTCACCTGCATACGGCACTCCCACCCGGTACCCGTAGCGCGGGACCGGGGTAAAGTTGCAGATAAACACAAGTGTATCCTCCTCCTGCGTTGTACGGCGTAGAAAGGACACGACGCTGTTATCCGAATCGTGACAGTCGATCCAGGAGAAACCGTCTGGCTCAAAGTCTAACGCGCTCAATGCAGGTTCGTGCCGGTAGAGCCTATTCACATCGCGTACAAAGTCGCGTAACTGTGTGTGATGGGGGTCGCTCGGTGGCTCAAGCAGGTGCCAGTCCAGACTCTCATGGAAATTCCACTCGCGCCACTGGCCAAACTCGCCACCCATAAAAAGCAACTTCTTGCCTGGATGGCCCCACATATAGCCATAGAAGACGCGCAGGTTGGCGAAGCGCTGCCAGAGATCGCCCGCCATCTTGTGAATGAGCGAGCCTTTCAAATGCACAACCTCATCGTGCGAGAGTGGCAGGACGAAGTTCTCAGAGTAGGCATACATCAGCGAGAAGGTAATTGCGTTATGATGGTAGCGGCGATGGATGGGGTCCATCTGCATATATTCCAGCATATCGTGCATCCAGCCCATGTCCCACTTCATACTGAAGCCTAGCCCACCAACATACGTGGGTCGTGAGACCAGGGGCCAGGAGGTAGATTCTTCGGCGATAGTCAATGTACCGGGCTGCTCCGCATACACCGCCTCGTTCACCTGGCGCAGGAACTCTACAGCTTCCAGGTGTTCGTGGCCGCCATGCTGATTGGGAAGCCATTCTCCGGGGTCGCGCAGGTAATCGAGGTAGAGCATCGCGGCCACCGCATCTACCCTCAGCCCATCGATATGATACTCGCGCAGCCAGAACAGGGCATTGGCGACCAGAAAGTTGCGCACCTCGCTGCGTCCATAGTCGAAGACCAGGGTGCCCCATTCCTTATGCTCGCCCTTGCGAGGATCGGGGTACTCGTAGAGGGGGGTGCCATCAAAGTAGCTCAGGCCGTGAGCATCTCTGGGGAAGTGCGAGGGTACCCAGTCGAGGATGACCCCGATACCCTGCTGGTGCATATAATCGACAAAGTATTGAAAATCTTCAGGTGTGCCAAAGCGGCTTGTGGGGGCATAATAGCCCGTGACCTGGTAGCCCCAGGAGCCGTCGTAGGGATATTCTGTGATAGGCAGCAGTTCGATATGCGTAAAACCCATATCCTGGACATAGGTCGCCAGGGCATGCGCCAGTTCCCGGTAGGTCATAAAGCGATCTTCCTCGACCGCGCCCGGCTGGTGGCGCTCAGGAACGTGGCGCCAGGAGGCCAGGTGAACTTCATAGATGGAGAGAGGCGAGCTCAACTGCTGGCGCTGTGGACGCTCATGTATCCAGGCCTCGTCCTGCCAGCGGTGCTGCTGAAGCGTCGCCACGATGCTGGCGGTCTGTGGCCGCAGCTCGGCGGCGAAGCCATACGGGTCCGTCTTCTCTACCACGTAGTTGTTGAAACGTGAGCAGATCGTATACTTATAGAGCGCGCCAACCTGGACTCCTGGAATAAAGCACTCCCAGACCCCCAGTTCCGCGTGTCGCAGGTGCATAGGATGCGCGCCGCGGTTCCAGGCATTGAAGTCACCGACCACCGAGACGGCCTGCGCATGAGGCGCCCAGGTCGCAAAGTGAACCCCCGGCACACCATCCACCGTGCGTGGATGGGCTCCCATCTTTTCATAGATGCGATATTCCTTGCCCTGTCCAAACAGGTAGAGATCCACATCGCTGAAGATCGACGGGGCCTGGTGTTCGTTTGTTGTTGTGTGATTGCGATCAGGCATACTATCGGCGTGCCCGGTCTGCGGCGGTTCCATGATGGCATCCCCTCATTGCATTTCCCAGAATGCTGCCTTTCTAGCATAGCATATCTGAGAAGGGGGGCGAATACTAGAGGGAGGCACATACATACTATAGACCTGTCAGGGTAATACTGACTCACGCCGTCCCCTTATCTGACCCTGCTCTTCGTCATATTGGGCTATGTCTTCAGGCAATGCTCAAGGACACACTCTGCCCAGTGACGAATCCCTGCGAGTCTCTTGACATCTTTCAGACTGAAAGTATATCCTTCATGAGGGCATAATCCGCCCTCATTAAAATGGCAATAGTGAAAGAGATGCAGATTGCTGAAAGCAAAGGCGTAGCATGTATCATCCAACCAGTCGCGTTCTGACTGTGCTTGAATTGCTCCAGTCCAGGCCTGGCATCAGTGGGCCAGAGTTAGCTGCCCGCCTGGAGATGGATGTGCGCACCGTGCGCCGCTACATCACGCACCTCCAGGATGTTGGCATTCCCGTGGAGGCCAACATTGGTCGCTATGGTGGGTATCGACTGCGTCCTGGCTTCAAGCTGCCCCCACTGATGTTTAGCGAAGAGGAGGCCACAGCGGTCGTGCTTGGCCTGTTGGCAAGCACATGGCTGGAGGTTGGACAGGCTCCGGCAGCCGTCGAAGGGGCGCTGGCTAAAGTCTCTCGCGTGCTTCCGCTGCGGGTGCGAGAACGCCTGGAAGCCGTTTCTTCGCACCTGGTGCTCCTCCCGCCTGACCAGCAAGCACGGCCCGCTGCCTCAATGCTGATCACTCTCAGCGAAGCCATTGGGCAGCAGCAGAGGATTGCCATTGGCTATCGTTCGTATCACGACCAGGTGACGCAGCGCAAGGTTGAGCCGTATAGCGTGGTGGGACGGGACGGGCACTGGTACCTGGTTGGGTACTGCTGCCTGCGTCAAGACTACCGCACGTTTCGCCTGGAGCGCATTCAGCAGCTAGAGCTGCTCGCGGAACCCTTTGAGCGCGCGGAGGATTTTGATTGCCAGGCGTTTATACAAGAGCGGTATACCAGGGCACCAGGCAGTTATCACGTTGAAGTAGAGTTTCAAGCCGCGTTCTATACTGTGCAGCAGAAGATTCCCGCGTCCTACGGTCAGCTTTCGGAGACGCCAGCGGGGGCTCTGTTTCAGAGCCAGTATGAAGATATAGCCGCTATGGCGCGCTATCTCATGGCACTCAACCTGCCGTTTGTCGTTCATAATCCGCCAGAATTGCGTGAAGCGCTGCTACGCCTGGCAGAGCAGATGATGCAGATTGCGATAACGCCCGCGCCAGTTGCAAGGGACGACGCTAAAGCGATGATACAAGAAATTGCCCCACCTCCGCCAGCGCCGCCATCGCGCGGCAGGTGATCTCAACCGACTCATAATAGGGAATGCCTTCTTCGCGCAGCAGGCGCAGCGCGGGGATATCGTGGCGGGCGTAGACGGTCTGCACCAGCACGGGTTTCTGGTAGTGGCGCACGAGCCGGCCCAGTTCGCGCGCGGCGGCCTCTTCGCGCGGCCCAAAATCTTCTGAGAGCAGCCAGCGATAGCCCCCGAAGAGGCCGGTGACGATCACGCCATCCACTTCAGAGTCCTTGAGGCAGACCTCCGTTAACCAGGCGAACGAGAGGGGGTCTTCATCGGCGGCTCCGGCGACATCAATGGGGTTGGTGGAGGTCGCGCGGTCGGGCAGCAGCTTGCGCAGCTCCCGCTGCGTGTCAGCACTTAAAATGGGAACCTGCAACCCGGCTCGCAGCGCCGCGTCGCCCGTTGTGACAACGCTGCCTCCGCCATCACCCACAATCGCGATGCGACGCCCACCTAGCGGAGTTGGCGGCTGCATCGCCAGCGCCTGCGCGACTGGGAAGAGTTCGTCTGAGCGCAGGACGCGCACGATGCCGCTGCCCAGCAGGCCGGTATCGTGGTCGGGTCGCAGCGCCGCCTGGGAGCCGGTGTGAGCCAGGGCCGCGCGCACACCTACCTCGGTCGCCCCACTCAACAAAATAACTACCGGTTTGTAGTGCCCGCGGCTGTGCAGGTCCCTGGTGACCTGCCGCAGTTTCTCCTCCTGGATGGCTTCGACGTAGCCCGCGATAACCCGCGTTTCGGGATCGTCCGCCAGGAATTGCATGTATTCGGGAAACGCGACATCGGCGGCGTTGCCCATGCTCAGGAACGTGGTGAAGCCCAGGCCATCGAGCTGCGCCTGCGCGAAGAAGTACATGCCAAGGTTTCCGCTCTGCGTCACCAGCCCGATGGGGCCTTCAGGCAGGGGGAAGATCATGCCGAGCGCATTGAGGTGCGAGCGGCGCACGTAGATGCCCATGCAGTTGCTGCCAATGATGCGGATGCCGTACTCCCGGCAACGCTCCACCAGGCGCTGTTCTAGCAGGCGTCCTTCGGGTCCGGTCTCGCTGAACCCGGCGGTGATGATCACAATGCCCTTCACGCCGTGCGCGATGCAGTCGTCAACCGCCTGGCTGACATGCCTGAACGAGGTGGTGATAATCGCCAGGTCAACCGGGCCGGGTACGGCGTACAGGGTTGGATAGGTCGCGCGGTCCAGGATCATGGGAACCGAGGGAGTGACCAGATAGATATCGCCAGGGAAGTCCCCGGCGATCAGTTGTTTGGCGGCGACATGCCCCCACTTGTGGTGCGCGCGCGATGCCCCTATGATAGCAACCGAGCGAGGATTGAGGACCTCTTCAAGGGTATAGGGCGCCCTACTCATTCGCTCTCCTGCTCGTCATTCGATTGTGGGTTGCCGTTCTCGCGTTCGTTGCGTAGTAATTCCTCAACGCTGCGAATCAGGGCGTCCGCGCTTGGCAGTGGGCCTGAGCTTGCTGGTTTATCTAGATTATCAATGATCGCCTCGTTATCTTCATCGTCCTCGTCGTCATCCTCGTTCAGCAGATTGGTCACCTGCTCTTCCAGCTTGTGGACATAGGCGCTGGCGTCAGGGTCGCGTGCGACCAGGGCCGTGATCTGCTCTTCAAAATGGACCGAGTCGGACTGGATGGTGTTCAGGTCGAGGTCGAGGGACAGGAACGTGTTCAGGTAGGTCAGCAGCGCGGCTGTGACCTTCACATTGGGCGTCGCGGCGATGTAGTGGGGCGCGGCGGCCCACAGACTGGCCACGGGAATATGACTCTGGCGGCAGACATCTTGCAGGATGCCGATCATCCCGGTTGGCCCCTCGTAGCGCGAGCTGTGGATGTCGATTTCGTGCAGGCGTTCCAGTAGCTCCTCGTTGGAGGCGGCCCCGGTAATCGGCACCTCCATCGAATGTGGCACATCGGCCAGCAGGGCACCAAGCAGCAGCACCTCGGAGACCTGAAACTGCTTGCAAATTTCGAGAAAGCAGCCCGAAAATGTCCTCCACTTCAGTTGTGGCTCGGAGCCAAGGTATAGGATGATGTCGTGTTCCAGCTCCGGTGCCTGGTAGCCCAGGAACTGGTTGGTAGGCCAGGTGATAGTACGTTGCACCCCTTCGGTGATGCGAATAGTTGGCCGCGTCTCTGTGAAGACGAAAAACTCCTCGCCGTCAATCTCTGCCAATGTAACAGGCTTCCAACGTTCGATCAGGAACTTTATGGTGGTTGTGGCGGCGTCGGCCGCGTCATTCCAGCCCGCCAGCGCTGCGATGACGATAGGGCTGCGCAATGCAGGTTGTGTATGATACTGTACAAATGGCATGCTCTTCCTCTTTCTTGCCAGACCATGTGACTATCATTTTATCATAGGGGGGAAGAAGAGTACCTATTGACGATGCGCGGTAGTGCGCCTATACTCTCCGCATGGAACCCGCTACACTGTCGATCATTTACCAGGATCATGACCTGCTGCTCGTCAACAAGCCCGCTGGCATGGTGATTCATCCCACGTATAAGCACGCGGATGATACCATGTGGAATGTGCTCCTGGCCTACCTGGCACAGCAGGGCGGCGACGATTGGCAGCCTGCGACTCTCCCCGATGAGCCGGGGTGGGCGCGCGCTCCTGCTGCTGTGCGCGTGATGCTGCGCGAGAAACGCACGGTCCGCGCATGGAAAGAAGAGGGGCTGCTCCCGCGCCCGACCCTGCTGCATCGCCTGGACAAGGATACCTCCGGCATCGTGGCGCTGGCCCGTACCGAGCGTGCCCGCAGACATATTATCCGGCAGTTCGAGCAGCGCACAATCAGCAAGCGCTACCTGGCTGTCGTCTGCGCAGGCGCTCCCACGTGGACACGGCCGCGCACAACCTTCAGCGTGAAGTGGCTTAGCAACAATGGCGAATACACTATCCCGCCGGATACGGTCTCTCTGCTGGCCTCTCCTGGCGAGCGGTTGCTACTGGATGGTCCGATCCAGCGCGACCCCGACGACCGCCGGCGCTGCATCGTTGGACCCGCTGGGCAGCAAGCCGCCACCCAGGTCAACGTCCTGGCCGTAGCGGGACCGTTTCGCCTGCTGGAGGTACATCCGATTACCGGGCGCATCCACCAGATTCGGGTTCACCTGGCTGCTCTAGGTTATGCTATTGTGGGCGATCAGACCTACGCGCCACCTGCCGTGGAGGGGACGCCACAGGCGGTATTGAAGCGGCAGTTCCTCCATGCCTATAGCCTGACGCTGCGGCGCTATCCCGACAACGAGCTGTCTACGTTTGTCGCGCCGCTGGCGGATGACCTGCGGCTCTGGCTGGAGCGGAGCGATTTTGAGGGGGGAGTTCTCGATGCAAGAGGCACACTATCCATCTGATACCGGCCCGCTGGCCGGCGCGAGCGTGGAAGAGAAGAAGCGCCGCCTCGATGCCATGGTGCGCATCTGGCAGAGCGACACGGAGCGCCGTCTTGAGCGCGATGGCTATCGCGCATTCATCGCCTGGACGGGCCTTGACGCCTACCGCTACGCGGTCTGGCTGCGCTTCCCAGAATGGGACCGGGCAGCGGTTGTGGGCCAGGTGTTGACGCTGCAACGCTCGACCAGCGGCGCGCCCGAGGACCCGGCGCTGTTCAGTATCTGGCGGCGCGATCCCCTGTTGAGGAGCATGCCCGATTGGAAAACTCATCTCCCGAACGAGACGATGTTCAATATCTCCGTGCGCCTCACGTCGGGTGGCCTGGGCGAGGGAAGCAAGTGGGCGGTGGTGATGCCCAAAGATATGATCCGACGCTACCGACCTGGATGGCCCACGCAGCAAGAATGGGTGCGCTGGACCAACTCGTTTGACTGGCTCTCGGTCGCCGTTGGCTTCATCCGCCCTATGCTCGATAGTCTGGAGCAGCGCTGAGGAGGTAAGATGTCCCCATAGTGCTCTGTCAAACTCCACTTGACGGACAAGGTGTAGTGGCGACCCTTGCGGTCGCCATGTCCCAGCCGCCATTTTATCCATCAAGTGAAGCTTGACAGAGCACTATGGGGCGTGCCTCGCCAGTCACGCGGAGCGTGTGGAGGCGGACTGGCGAGGCACGCCCCGCCCTACGGACACGGGCTAAATGCTGCGTCCTGTCCCCTTCCAATAGGGCGCGCGGATCTGCGTTTTGAGCAGCTTGCCCGTCGGATTGCGTGGCATCTCAGCTACGAAGTCGACCGAGCGTGGCTTCTTATAGTCAGCCAATTGCTCGCCACAGAAGGTGATCATTTCGTCAGCGGTAGCGCTGGCCCCTGGGCGCAGTTGGACCACGGCCTTCACGGTTTCACCCCAGAGTGTGTCCGGCACGCCGATCACCGCTGCATCCGCGACCGCCGGGTGGGCGACCAGCACGGCTTCGATCTCTGCCGGGTAGATATTGGCCCCGCCCGAAATGATCATATCGATCTTGCGGTCGCAGATATAGTAATAGCCCTCCGCGTCTCGATAGGCGATATCGCCCACGCTGAAAAAGCCGTCCTTCATGCTGCGCGCC
>JALYTT010000284.1 GCA_030854145.1 Chloroflexota bacterium
CCGGGGAACAGGCGGGCTTGTCAACGGCGCCCCTACCTCCTATGCCGCTTATTCCCCACGCGAGCGTATATCAGAAACCGAAGCGTCTATTTAAAGAGATTCGGCACATTTAACGTGTAGAAATCGGCCTCAAGATACTCCAGCAGCAGGGCGAAGTTCAAGATATCCACGTCGTTCGCCAATGTGGCGGAGGGATCTTTGCCACCATTCAGGCTGACGATAAATGGAGAGACGGCCTTAACGATGTCGGACTGGGAGATGGGTTTATCGAACGGCCCGTTTGCACTGATAGGCTTATTCAATAACACATCCAGGAAACCGGCATGACGCGCCTCAATGGTCAGGATCGAGCCGGCGGCGGCCAGATAGGCCTTGTTGGAGATCGCCGGAGCCGCCATCAGGTAGGCGCCAACGCCAGTGTTCTCTAGCACTTGCGAGAGGCCGGCGAAGGCATTGATATCGGCCTGCTGCAAGCCCTTGAAGGTTGGCTTCGGGCGTGGTTTAGCCCCGGCCTTGGTGAGGGCGCCTTTCAAGAACTCGACGTGCGCCGTCTCATCGTTCATGATCTCCATGAAGGCTGTCTTACTGTCGGCGATAGATTGCAGCGATAATGTCGAGGTACTTGTCGTTTGGGTTGGCGCGCTGCTCGTGCTGCCGGCTGCCGGTGTGTTGCCAGAGCCGCTGCCGGTGTTGGTTGACCCGCCACAGGCCGCCAGCAGAACCAGTGGCGCGGCGACAACCGTGCCCATGAGCGGACCGCGCAGAAATGATCTGCGTGATGTTGTATCTGGAACCAGGTCCTCTTTCTGAGCAGGAGCTATCTCGTCAGGGTGTGTTGTGGCTGGCATAATTTCGGGTGTCATACAATCCTTCTTTCCGATAGTGCGTATGTCGCAGTAAACATCTTTCGGCCGCCCAGCATCTTTCCCCTCCCAGCACGCGTTACGGAAAGCGCCGCCTCGATAGCTTGAGAGCTGGCTGAGCGCGGCATGCAGCGAGGCAACGTCCATGAAGCTGCCTCGTATAACCATAGTATAAGGATTGATTCAAATGAGTCTGGAGTATGACTATTTATCACAGACCGCTTCTTTGCGCATATCAATTTGCAGTGCCTCATATTGTTCTTGTTGGGAGACACGCCTATATCCGATCTTTGTAAGCCCTTCTGTTTGTCTCAGGTTTTCCGTCAACTGCTTGACCTTTTGAGAATTTGATTATGAGATGGCTTTTGAGATTTGTTAAGGGGAAGTGGCGTGCTTGTGGAGGTGGTGCGCCACGATGCCAGGAAAGCAGAACAGTGTGTCGCATTAAACGGACGATTTCGAGACTCAGAAAACGGCCGATTGTGAGATGGATCAGCGGCGCAAAAGAAAGAGCCTCCACAGAAATGGAGACTCTTGTTGGAATTCACCAACGGTATCAACTCTCAGGATGATGTCTACTGATCGCCTACCCAATGCCACCGAGGCACTTCGTGCAGCGGATAGAGGTCTTCATCGCGCTCAGCATGCGAGTTGTGCATCGCCACACGTGAGCCAAACTCGACATGCTCGCGAACCGCCTCCCGGAAAGGCTCGTCGTCAGGTATGCCTACCGTATCGAGAGCGGCCATGTACAACTCGACGAAGCGTTGCCGCTGGGCTTCGGTAATCTTGAGACCACGGTGGACGGCGATCAGATGGTCAAAGCCGAGTTCGCTGGTAAAGCGCTCGGGTCCTCCAAAGGATTCGGCGGTAAAGGCGGTTAAATGGTCAACATGCTGGGGTTGTCCTGTGCCGAAGAGCGGTTGAAGGAAAGGATCTTTGAGTACGCTCGTATAGAACGCCTCCTCCAAGCGGTGAAGGGCCTCGAGGCCGCCAGCGTGTTCGAAAAGGGTGGTCATTGTCGGTCCTCCTTTTATCCTGTTCTACAATCCTGCATCCATGCGAGAGTGCTTTGGCTCCATCTCTTAGTCTAGCAGACACAGGGATCAGGTGTCTTTCAAGATCCGGGGCAGGCTTTCAAGATCCGGGGTGCCACTGTGCCCGATACGCCTGTGGGGTCACTCCCTGTGTCCGCCGAAACGTGGTCGTGAAATGGCTCTGGCTAGAGAAGCCTAAGACAAGAGCAATCTCGCTGATCGGCCGGTCTGTCTCGCAGAGCAACGAGCAGGCTTGCTCGACGCGTCTTGTGATCACGTAGGCATAGGGCGAGATGCCCGTCGTCGCGCGGAACTGGCGTGCAAAGGTATCGATGGGGAGCGCGAGGAGTCCGGCGAGATCAGCAAGCGAGATGTCCGCGCCGAGATGGGCCTCGATATACTCCTGCACATAGGAGAGCGCCTTCCGAGGGAGAAAACCACGCCCGACGCTCTGTGACGCTGCGGGTCGCGGATCCGCAAGGCGAAGGAGCATGAGCGCCGCCAGGTGCTCGACGTAGGCAGCCCCTGGTGTTCGGCCAGCTACCACCTCTTTGCTGAGGGACGCCAGCAGCGTGCTGACCACGTCGTCGTTCCCATTGACCATGGCGCGATCAGGCAACAGCGCATCACCCCCGGAAAGACGCTCTTGAAGCGCCGGAGCGACCCAGATCCCAGAAAACACGAGATCAGCGCTTCGATAGCGGCACTCCCGCTCGACGAGCGCGGGAATGAACGTGAGGGTGCCAGGTCGGTCGTGACCATCATACACGGCTTTCCCCTCAAGACGCACCTGTGTTCGAGCCGTTCCCCCGCTTTCGGTCAGCACAATCCGATGATGGGTCCGTCGTGAGGGGCCAGGCTCCACTTCCTCACCACTCCAGTGTCGATGTTCGAACAGGATACTGCCGTCCATCCAGGACACCGTATGCATCAGTTTTCCCGGCCCTCCCGGAGGGCGGAACTGACCCTGTGCGAAAGATCTGTCTGACATAAGACGCTCCCTTACATGCTCCTCGCCCTTTTTGTCGCGTATCTGGTTTTCTCAAGAAACGAACGTATTTGAGATAACTCATCCTTGCCTGAGATTATCCTCTATCATAAATATCTCGTATTTTTCCAGCCCTGCATCCTTGCGGCGATTGGCTTCGTCAGCAATCCATAGTTCGCTAAGATGCGAAAAGCGACTGTGCAGTTTATGCGGACACACTTGATGGGGGAAACGCATTGAGTGTACCTTAGCATTCCACCTGGACGCGATACAGCTTTTCTCCCGCGTGTGGCACATACAGCAACCTCTCGTCCTCGCGATCCTCCCACGCGCGCGGGTCGATGCTGCGCGGGTCCAGGTAGCCCAGGTTGATGCGGCGGCAGCGCTCTTCGGGGATGCCGGTCGCTAAGGTCACGTGGATGCGCGGCGTCTCGGTGTTGGTTTCGGCATCGTAGGTGCCGCCGCCTTTGACGTGGGTGCTGTGGGCCTTGATGGTTCCGGGTATATCCTGGAAGCGTGTGGGCTGCTTGAGGAAGTAGTCGCGCACATGGTAGCCGACCTCGTCGATGAGGCGGCCGTGGGTGTAGGAGACCTCGGTCAGGTGGGGGGCGTAGATAATCACCTCGCCGCCATCGGCGACTGCTGGCTCGGTTTTGTACATGGCCTTGGCGGCCGTCCACAGGTCGTCGTAGATCTCCGCCGGAGCGGCCAGGACGCGTTGGAAGGTGTGTGGCTTGGTGATGATATTGAGGCTGGCGGAGAGATCGGCGGCGGCGTTGAAGGCCTCTACGCAGGTGCCGGTGTAGAGACCGTGCAGTGCGGAACCCTGCAACACCAGGCAGATCGAGAGCAGCGGGCGCGGCACACACTCCGCCGCCCGGTGGATCACGCGGCGAATGGGTGTATCTTTCACGCCGATGGTGTGCATGCTGGTGACGAGCGCGCCCAGCCAGTGGGTGAAGTTAATGATCTCCGGCCCGGCAATGCCGGGGAAGAGATATTTCGCGCCGCCTGAGAAGCCGGCCACCTCGTGTGGGAAGACGGGTCCGCAGATAATCAGGTGGTTGTACTCGAAGATCAGGCGGTTGAGCACAATGGGTACATCCTCCGCCAGCAGGCCAGCGGTCAACTGGCTGGCTTCAGCACGCGGGATGGTGCCGATGTGCCGCAGCCAGGAGGGCTGGTCCCAGTGATGGTTGAAGATCTGGACTTTGGGATAGCGCTCCGCGCGTTCCGTCGCCGGGACCCCCACGAGCCGGTCAATGGCCTCCTCCTCCATAGGCTGGTGCGTTCCCAGGGCGATCAGGAAGTCCAGTTGTGCCACTCGTGATCCCAGGCGTTCATAGAGGAGACGGAAGAGTAGCGGGATGGGCGCGGTACGTGTGCCATCGGGGATCAGCACCAGGACGCGCTTGCCATCCAGGGGCAGCGGGTCGAGCGTGCGCAGCAGTAGTTGCTGGACATCGTGTTCAGTGAGGATTTTGTCGGGCGTGCCCTGTCCTATCAGCATGCTCTCTTCTGCTACCTTTCTCATACCCAAACGTGTGCAAGACACACCTGAGCGGTCAGTTGTTCCTGCTTCTCAGCCAGTTGCCAGGGCACGAGGACCTTTGGATCAGCCCCCTCGTTTCGGTCTCACATTGGCTCCACAGGCGCTTTTACGTCATCGGTCGTAGCCACTACCCAGGACGGCCAACTTTCTGTATGCTGTTGGCGAGCATGTCTGTCGCAAACCAGGCGAGATTGCGTGCGGCATTGAGGTCGCGGTCCAGGACCAATCCGCATACCACACACGTATATGTGCGGTGTTTGAGCGGCATGCGCTTTTTGACCTGCCCACAGCACGAACAGCGTTTGGTGGAAGCAAACCAGCGTGAGGCGATGAAGAGATTTCCACCAGAAGCCGCGACCTTGGTCTTCAAAAACTGCAAGAGTTGTCCCATCGCCGCATCAGCAACGGCCCGTGAAAGCTTGCGGTTCGCCATCATCCCCAAGATGTTGAGGTCTTCAATGCCAATGGTTCCCACCGTCCGAGCAAGTTCCGTCGTGAACTTCTGCGGGGCATCCCGGCGGATGTTGGCAATCTGCTGATGTTTGCGAGCCACTTTCACACGCTGCTTCTGAAAGTTCTTGCTGAACGTGGTTTTCCCCGTTGCTGGGTCTTTGGTCTTCTGTTTGCGACTGAGTTGGCGTTGGAGCTTGCCGAGTTTTTTGAGATGGAGCGCGAGCGGCTTTTGGTTCTCAAGCACTCGTCCATCACTGACCACGGCAGCTTGCTTCAACCCCACATCTACCCCCACCACTGGAGAAGGTGTTGGGGAAAGAGGGTGGGTGATCTCCACTTGAATGCTCAGATACCAGTGACCGGCCTCACACGACACGGTCGCCCCCAGAATCTTGACCTTCTCGCAGACCATCTGTTTGCGTTGATTGCGCTTTTTCATTGCAACCGTCGCTTTCCCCTCTTCCACAAAACGGAACTTTTCAGCCAGATTGACGGTTCCCAGCTTGCGCAGGAGCTTGCCTCGCCCTTTTTCGATCGTGCGCTCATCCAGGATGAAACGCCCTAAGCCAGGGATCGACATCCAGTGGCTGCCAACCGTGAATTTATCATTGGAGAGAGAAAACGATTCGTGCGATTTTCCCTTTTTCTTGTACTTGGGATACTCGGCTCGGCCTGCGAAGAAGTTGCTGTAGGCTTTTCCCAGGTCATCAAAGGCTCCCTCCACAACACACTTCGTGACATGGTATGTCCAGGGATAGGCTTCCTCTCGCATGGCATGGAACTGTTTTTTGAGAGCCAGAGCGTTCGGTGATTTGAGCATGCGCTCTGCTTCGGGGACCGTTTCTTGTTCCTGCTTGTACGCCTGATACTGCTTTTCCCACTGTTCACGCCCCCAGTTGTAGATAAAGCGTCTGGTGCCACAAGCTCGCTTGAGATAGTCCACCTGTTCAGGGGTAGGATTCATGCGAATTCTCTGCGCTTTGATCATCCTCTAAAGCCTTTTTCAATGCCTTGCGGTAGTTTCGTAATCCGTACAATCGTGAGCTAAAGGTATGGGTGATGGTGATCAGATCCTGAACCAGTTCTTGTTCCGGGGAAAGCTGTTGCGTGTTCATCACAATGAGCTTGCACTCATGCGTTTCACAGAGGTGGACGAGCAGACTATATCCAAATCGAGCTAAACGGTCCTTGTGAGCAATGACAAGTGTTGACACTTCTCCAGCAATCACGGCATCGACCAGTCGCAAAAACTGTTTTCGCTTGAAATTGAGTCCTCCGCCAATTTCACTGATCCATTCATCGACCACATAGCTGCTCGCTTCACAAAACTCGGCCAGTATCCTTCGCTGGTTTTCCAGGTCCGGTTTTTGCGCCACGCTCGATACTCGGCAATAGGCAATGATCCGCCGTCTCGCCCCCGCTTCCTGGGGGAGGATCGAGAGGAGATCTTCTTGTGTGTAGTATCGCCGGTTCGTTGCGGTTCGGTGGGCTTTGAGCACCCCTTGCCGATCCCATCGTTGCAGCGTCTTCACGGAAACATGAATTCTCTCGCCAAATTCGCTCGGTGTATACATATACCTATCCTACACACCTTTGCGTACTTTGTCAAGGGCTAGCTAGTTTCTCCTATCTGTTAGACGCCACCGAAGGCCGCGAAGCCGCCATCGACCGGCACGACGATACCCGTCACGAAGGCCGAGGCGGGGCTGACCAGCCACAGGAGCGTGCCGAGCAGGTCTTCGGCTTCTCCCAGGCGCGCCATAGGGGTGTGGGCTATGATCGTTTGCCCGCGCGGCGTCATGCCCCCACTCTGGGCGTCGGTGAGCAAGAAGCGATTTTGTTCGGTCAGAAAAAAGCCGGGCGCAATGGCGTTGACGCGTATCGCGGGGTTGTACTCCTGCGCCATGTGAACGGCGAGCCATTGCGTGAAGTTGACCAGCGCGCCCTTGGCCGCGCTGTAGGCCGGGACGCGTGTCAGGGGCCGCAGCGCGCTCATGGATGCGATGTTCACGATGCAGCCGTTGCCACGCTGCGCCATGCCGCGCCCGAATACCTGGCAGCACTGCACGGCCCCCAGGAAATTCACATCGAAGACCGCGCTGACGGCCTGGATATCGAGGTCGAAGAAGGAGGCATCGTCGCTTGTTGTAGCGCGGGGATGGTTGCCGCCCGCGCCGTTCACCAGGATATCGACAGGGCCAAAGGTCGCCTCTGCCTCCTGGGCCGCCCGTTCAACGGCGGCGCGGTCCAGCACATCGCAAGCAATGCCCAGCGCATCACCGCCAGCGGCGCGAATGGCCTCGACGACCGGGCTGGACGCGTCAGCGTGCCGGCTGACTATGACGACCTTCGCGCCCATGTGTGCCAGGTAAGCCGCCATAGCGCTCCCCAGTGCGCCGCTGCCACCGGTAATCACGGCAGTCTGGCCGTGTATATCGAACAATGTGTGTGTCTCCATCTTAAGCCTCTAAAGTATAAGATCTCTATTGCTGTTAGAATGTGACAATCAAAAAGCGCTTCTTAGCCCCCAAATGGCTTGAGATGGCGGTAAAAATGTTGCTCCAGGGTCTCATAATACATGTCCTCGTGCGCCTGAAGCCTGGCGATGATTGCGGGCCCGAAACTGCTCAGGACCGAGCCGAAGGTGACGTGGAGTATCTGGCGCGCGTTGTTGTCATCCAGCAGTCCTACAAGAGATGTATCTGGCAGGCTGGAGAGCGTGGGCACGTGGCTGACTTCGGCCGAGACGTGATACGAGGCGCGATCGTGGGCGTAGTGTTCACAGGCGCAGGCCACGATCTCGCGGAACAGGGCCGGGCGCACGCGTGCGATGACCCGCAGGGCCTCAACGTAGCTGGTGCCGGCAGTCTTCAGGTGAACCAGCCCTCCGGTGGCGGCAACGATCAGCGGGTAGACCTTAAACTTGTCGGAGCCGGAGTGCAGGCTCAGCTTGTAGGGTCCCAGGGCGCGCGCGATGGCCGCGTGTCCGTTCAGGTTGGCTTGCAGTTCGTGCAGGTTGCCGATGTACTCGACACCCTTTTCAAAGCGCCCGACGTAGCGCGGCGCCAGGCTCACCCACTGCACACCCAGGCGCCTGAGTTCGCTGGCGATGTAGATATGCTCCGCGTGCGAGGTAGGGGTCTCTGTTTCGTCGACGGAGATCTCCAGCTCGAAGGGCACATCCTTAGCAGCCAGGTAGCGGTACATCGAAACGATATGGGCCACAGCTTTCCCATACTTGGCGGCCGCCAGCCAGATATCTTGCTCGCTGAGAGGCATGCTGGGGGTGTGCAGGTTGGGCTGACGCCTGGTATAGCGCCGCTGAAGCTCGGCCGGGGAACTCTCCAGTTCTTGCCAGGGCAGGCTCTCCACCTTCTGACGCACAGTCGCGGGATCGTCGGAGGCGCTCTTGCTGTCCACGTAGGCGCCGGGATCGATGGTATAGAAGGTATAGCCGGCGGCGACGCAGGCATCGATGTCCGCGAAGGACTTGAGGTGATCGGCATCGGCCCCCACTGTGCCGCGCCACCCGGCCTGGAAGGCGCCCCAGGTGGCATCGTTGAGCACATCGACGGGACTTCTGCCCGTGCGCTGCATCTCGCGTATGGACTGCTGCGCGAAGATCGGTGTGATCATGTGCAGCCGTGCCTCACGCTGCGCGTGGCGCAGGGCCTGCACATGTCCGGGCGTTGCCAATCCCAGGCGGTCTCCAAAACCCGCCGATGTCTCCAGGCCGATCAGCCGGGGCTGGAGCCAGGTGAGGGCGCTGCGTAGCGCGTACGCGTTGGCGTGGCTGACCGGACAGCGTTTGAGTATATAGCCAGCCCTGAACTCCTGTGCCCCACCCTCAAAGTGCTCCAGCAACGGGTTCTCCGCGCGGGTCAGAATTGCCAATTGTTTGACGGGGCCGGAACTGCCGAGCCAGAGGGCCGCGCCCTCGTGAATGACAAAAGAGTCCTTGTAGATGGCTGTACTGAAATATCCCTGAAGTTCCCCCAGAGAAAAAGGGAATACATCGCCCATAAATCAACCTCTCCCGCTTTCTGAGTTTAAAAGTACTATAACACAGATACACGAAAAAAGAGAATAGGCTCTATCTTTCT
>JALYTT010000017.1 GCA_030854145.1 Chloroflexota bacterium
TTACAAGCCCGCATAGGCCTACACGGGCTTGTAAACGGCGCCCCTACGCAGACGGCGTCCCTCTCAAATACAATAACGCGGGGTTTGCGAGACCTTACCAACAGTGTGGCGCATAGCGACTACGATTTGCGTGATCCAGGGGCCATACCCCAGAACAGGAAAATAACTAGCAGGGCGAACAGGAGGAGCATGAAACCCATCAGCCAGTTCACCATGCCGGAGATATCGATCTGGAAGAAGCCGGCGGCGGCAAAGCCCACTACTATCAGGATGCCGATGATCGGGAAAAGAAATAACATACCGAGTCGCGAGCGCCGGCTGGAAGGACGACGCTGATAATCCATATCTGTATCGAGTGGCTCCATGGAAGTACAGAACCTTTCTACATCAGCGGGCGCAGAGAAAGCCTACTCCCGTCCAATTCTTCATACACTTCCCGCAGAGCGCGCGGAAAGCTGCTACATGGCAGCATAGCGGCCTCGACCATCCATCACAGGCCTGTACACCACCTCCAGGCTTTATTATAGTGCGTCTTTAGACTCAACGCAACTATCTATCAACCAGTTCTTTAATGTGCTGCTATCTTTAGCTGCCGCTACTCTTCTCCAGCATCAGTGGGCGTGGTATCTTCATCATCGAGCAGCCCCGGAAGGGGGTCGATATACATAGCGCGGCGGATGAGGTCTACCTGCTTGATGACCTGTTTGATGGCAGGAATGAGTACCTGCCGCCCGGCGCTCGTCTTCACGGTGTACACATCGTTGCCACCGGTGGGCAAGATCTCGACGATCTCTCCCAGTTCGGCCCCGCTCATCAGGAAGACGCGCAGACCCAGAATATCATGCTGGTAGTAGGAATCAGGGGGGAGCTTTGCCATTTCGGCAAGGGGGATACAGACGTCGCGATTGCGCAGAGTGTCAGCGGCGCTCATATCGTTGAAGCCCTCGAACTTCAGCACCACCATTGTGCCTTTGTAGGGGCGCAGACTTTCGATGCGCTGAGGGATGTGATCGGGTCCAAGATAGACCAGCTCAAGCTCTGCGAAGCGATTGGGGATATCCGTCAACAGGAACACCTTCGTTTCACCGCGCACGCCAATAGGGGCCACTACTTTGCCAATAGTCACCCATTCTGTATTGCTCTGCATGCTGCCAAAGCCCTTTACAATTACAGGATCTCTAGCGATGTATGCCGCCCCTCACGGGCAGCGGCGGCCCGCAAGAGGGAGCGCATAGCCTTGGCAACTCTTCCCTGGCGACCAATCACCTTGCCGTAGTCATCTGGCGCGACATGCAGCTCCAGCACCAGGGCATTGCGATCATTGCGCACTTCCCGCACCTGGACGGCGGCAGGCTCGTCTACCAGCGACTGGGCAATATACTCGACCAACTTACGCATTTCGCTCGTAACCTTACTCAGTTGCTATTCAGCAGGAAACAGCGGTACCGCACCATTCGTACCGGCAGCAGCAGCGGGCTTCACCTTTGTCTGCTCAAAACGCGCCAGCACCCCGGTACGCCTCAACAAAGAAGCCACCGAATCCGTGGGCTGCGCGCCATTCTTCAGCCAGTGCAGAACCTTCTCTTCGTTGATATGGATCTCGGAAGGCTCCGTACGCGGGTTGTACCAGCCAATGTTCTCAATAATACGCCCATCACGCGGCGACTGCGCCTCCGCTATGACCACACGATAGCTAGGGGCCTTCTTCTTCCCCACACGCTTCAAACGAATTTTAACAGCCATGTTTCTCTCTCTCACCTTTTCCCCAACTCCTGGGGTCTGTTTTCTTTTAGCGCAAGGACACCACGTCTTTACGTGGTGTACATGAGAACAGTGTTCTTGAATTGTAGCCAGACCAGAATAGCATGCAACAAAAGAATTGTCAACGATTTTTTTGCAGCATCCCGTTTCGCTACGCGGATCATCCCCCGATATGATGGAGCTTCACAAAGTTTGTGCGCGCCCGGCTTGCCAGCGGCATGCCCCCCATAATCACTACGTGCTCGCCACGGCGGACGAGCTGATCCTCCAGCAAGCGCTGCTCTACCGTTTCCAGCAGCTCTTCCGTTGTGCGGCTCAACTCGATACAGTGCGGCCAGACTCCCCACCAGAGCGCAAGCTGGCGATACACATGTTCGGACGGCGTATAGGCCAGAATAGAGCGCCGGGGGCGATCCTTAGATATCAAGCGAGCCGAGTTTCCAGAGCGCGTAAACACCACGATGGCCTTAATACTGGCCTCTTCTGAGAGCGCGCGGGCAGCGTGACTGACGGCGTGCTCCTGCGTAAGATGCTGGCACTGCGGCTGGCGCGCGGTTCTATCGCCGGTCTCCGTCTCTAAAGCGATGCGCACCATCATCTGTACGGCTTCGATAGGATAGGCTCCAGAGGCCGTTTCAGCGCTCAGCATAATGGCGTCGGTGCCATCAAGGACGGAATTCGAAACGTCGCTCACCTCTGCCCTGGTAGGCCGTGGATTGTTGATCATTGACTCCAGCATCTGCGTCGCGGTAATCACGGGTAGCCCTAACTGGTTACATCTGGCAATCACGCGCTTCTGGATCAGCGGCACCTTCTCAGGTGCCATTTCTACCCCCAGGTCGCCACGCGCGACCATGATACCGTCCGCCACATCCAGAATTTCATCAAGTCGCTCTATCGCCTCTGGCTTCTCCAATTTGACGATCAGTGGAGTAACGGCATGAGGCTGTTTACCCCCCCTACTGCGCGCAGTCTGGTACTGCTGGATGAGCTGCTGCGCCTCCAGCACATCCTCTGGCTTACGCACAAAGCTGAGCGCGACATAATCGACGCCGTGCATGATACCAAAACGCAGGTCATCGCGATCCTTCTCCGTCAGCGCGGGCGCGCTAACGGCTACCCCAGGCAGGTTAATACCTTTGTGTTCCTTGAGCAGGCCACCGTGCATTACCTGGCAACGGACATCCGTCTCGGTCGTATCAAGCACGCGCAGCTCCATCATACCGTCATCCAGCAAGATACGATCATCCGGTTTGACATCCTGGGGAAGCTGTTTATAGGTGGTCGAAACTGCCTCCTGCGTGCCTTCAACATCGCGCGAGGTGATCACGAAATTCGCGCCATCCAGCAGTCTCACGGGTTGCCTCCCCTGCAGAGGGCCGGTACGGATTTTCGGGCCTTGCAAGTCCTGCAAGATAGCAATCGCGCAGCCCAGGCGCGCGGAAATGCTGCGGATACGTTCGATAACTACGGCGTGCTCTTCCTGGGTGCCGTGCGAGAAGTTGAGGCGCGCAACGTTCATTCCCGCGCGCATCAGTTGTTCAAGACGCTCTTCGCTACTGGTGGCCGGACCTATGGTGCAGACGATTTTCGTGCGGCGCATACGCTTATCCCTTTTTCATTGTGATTTCTGCGATAACTTCTTATGCTAATCGACTTCTTGCATAATAGCATATTCGCGCGGGCACGTGAGGATATCCGCGTAAGGGCGATGGCTTGCCCATTCAATGCATTGATCTTCCGTTTGTGGAGACATATTTTTATGATTGTCTGAACAACTCAGCTAGCACTTTGATTTTCGTATCACCGGGCCATACCAGTCTCATCTGTTGATACACTTCCCATGCCTCACTCCGTCCCCATTGGCTATCGAGCGTTTTTCCTTGTTCTATGGCAGCTTCAATATACATGATAGCTGCGTCTCTCTCCCGCATTGCTGTTGCCGCTTTCGCCTGAAGATTGATAAATTCTAATTGGGTGCTTTCGCCTATCGAGATCTTTGGGGCCAGTCCATCGACAGTATTGAAGGCTTCTAGCGCAGCGTGTGGCTGATCCAGATCGAGCCTGGTGATTCCATCGTACATATAGAGAACTGAAAGCCCACTATCTGCATACAGAAAAGCAGGATCATGCTCGAAATCGTCAGGGAAGGTGTCGTAGGCCAGCCCGATATATCTTTGTGCCTCATCCTCTTGGCCACAGCGAGCTGCGGCACTGGCGAGTCCTTGATATGCTCTGCTCCTGAGTAATGGTGTTACTTCGTCGATAGATGGGAGGCAGCGCTGGTACGTCTGTAACGCCTTTGCAGGATTTTTGGCGATAAGATACATAGTTGCCTGCTGTTTTATAGCTGCATTCTCCAGATTATAGTCCTTTGCAATCTGGCTATACTGTACGGCGAGCTTGCTGTAGCGCTCCATTGCTGTCGTATTCATCTGATCCAGCGCAACCAGCCCGTCCAGGAGATAACCTTGCGCTGTAAGATGTGCAGCGAGATCCTGATTTTTTGAAGAGATTCTTGCGACCTGGCTTAGTTGAGGAAGATAAGCAGGCAGAACTCTGCCGATGACCGCAATTTCTGTACCGTTGGTAATATACCAGCATGCCTCGTTGATCTTTGCGAATTGTTCTAGCGTTTGTCTACTTATATTGGATGGCGTGGAGCCTACGTATGAAAGGCGTTCCCACGGCTCAGGATCGAAGACATTTTGTGTTGCGAGAGTAGCCCCTGCAAGACCAAGAAGTTGAAGGACGGTTCTGCGCGATTCATCAAATTTCATGCTATTGTCTCCTAGCAGGACAAGCAGGGATGCTATTTGCTCCACTGACAACGTTGGCACTTGCGCTTCCTCTGGGAGAAGAGTGATTCTTCCTGAACGAATGGAATAGCCCAGATCTTCCGGGGACGCGTGAAAGGCTTCACAGGCCAGATCGAGAGTGGACATATGCGGGAGTTGGTTCCCCTGTTCCCATTCAATATATGTTTTTCGGGCAATGCCGATGTGTTCAGATGCCTCTTCCTGCGTCCATCGCTTTCTAGCTCTGGCTTGTTTTAACCTCTCATTCATAAGAATTCTACCTCCTCTACTCGTCTAGCGCAATCCAAATTAGGCTTGTGCAAGCAAATGACACATAAATGACACAGCCGAAGAACGCTACATTGAAGTGTTTCTCTTCTGTAACGAAAACGCTACTGTAAACCGCCTTCCTCCCATATACACTTGCTATCAGAGCAACGCAGAACTTACATGTGTTGCAAAACAGAAAATGCTCCTATTGATTGCAAGTATAACACGCTGAACATCTGAATTGCATGAAAACCATGCAAAATTCTAGGAGGAGATCGTATGGACACGCACATGAGCACCGTTGCACAACTCAGACACCAGATCGAGGCAGAGTATATCGCAGCCCAACGAGGGTTGGAGGGTCTGGCGGCGGTCGCCAGGCATGAATACATTACGAAGCGGATGGAAAATATGGATTGCTATCATCGGCAGCTTGTTAGACTAGTGGGAGAGGAACGGGCCATCCAGATGGTGGCCCAGGTCTTCGGCACGCCAGCGGAGGACAAAGATGCAAGATGAACGGCATCCGCTGGTGGTCACGACACGCATCGGCGAGGAACGCAAGGCGCTCTTTACAACGTTTCTGAAGCAACATGGCTGTGGAGTGGAAGACCTGGGAGCGTTTCTGCGGGTCTCCTTTCCTGAAGGCACACACCGGGAAGCGACGCTCAGCGGGCGCGATGAACGGCACAGCATCACGCTGCCCGACAAAACACACCTGGTCGAGGTCTACATTCGCCAGAGAGAATACACCATCCTGAATATCCCGGCCGGGGAAGCGCGGCAAGATGCCCTGTAACTGGCAGTCTGGCCGCCCATACTAACGTGCATTCTTCTGCCAGAAACTGCCTATCTTCGTTCCGTAGACCGCTCCCAGCCAGGCGAGTGCAAGCACGACAGGCAGGCTCACAAGCATATCCAGTCGAGTGGGTTCAAGGACTGCACTGATATCCCGTGTCAGGGGACTCACCTGAGCCAGGCTCCAGGCGATGCATGGGGGGAGAACCAGGGCGGCTAATGCTGTCACCACACCCATCAATACTATACGACGTGTACATGTCTGTCCGGCACGCTCTGGCAGCCTGGCAAGTGCGTCAATGAACAGCGCCGAGACCACGAAGACCAGCGGCAAGAGCAGCGCGGTTACGCTCAGTGCCGGCACACGTCCGGCGTGATAGGCCAGACCCAGGTAAGCTACCGTTATGCGTGTAATCATGGGCACGAGGATCTGCGTGACGACTACATGCATGCTGAGTAGGATGGCGGTGAGCGTCGCTGTGCCAGGCTTGCGGGTAAAGCGTACCGCGCCGACCAGACACAAGGCTCCGCCACATGCCAGGGGCAATGGATAGGTCACAATATTCACCGGACCCAACGCCAGCGGCGTGAACTGCGTCAGAGCTGCCATAGTTATTTCGAGCAGGCTGGAGATGACGACCAGGAAGCCCCATTCGGAGACTGTCAGCGAGAGGAAACGCCGCATTCCAGTACCTACCTGGTGGTCACACACGGCTTGCGAAGCGAAAACATAGGCGATACCGAGAAGGCTTAGCAAGCCGCCAATAGCGCCCATCAGATGGAAGGGCGCCCAGAGGGTAATATCGATACCATACAACTGGTGCCAGTAATTATCCAGAGGCGCAGCGATCAAGGCCACCAGCGGCCCGAATCCTGTGACGATAAAACCAAGTGGCGCGTGGAAGATGCGCAAGACACGCACCGTTGAGGTGTCATCAACCCCTGGAAACCCACGCCGGTAGCGATAAGTATCCAGCAGCACTATGCCAAGGGTAACCAGCCCTCCCAATCCAACAGCGATATAGATCAGTGTATGCGGCGGCGTCCAGAAGCGGTCGCGCCCAACGAGGAAGTGCCATTGGATATCCCAGGCCAGCCCCAGTTCTCCTTGTATCAGGCAGTAGAGCAGCAACCACGCGCTAATGTGGCGCGCCCTCCGCTCGCTCAGGCTAAAGCGGCGTGCAGCCTGAAAACGAGGTATGCGAACTGGATAGGACGAGGGATACGTTAATTGTCCGCTACGAGAAGCTAGCTCGTGGGCCATATGGATCACCCTTTTCTACGAAAAAATGCCAGAGAGATAATTGCTGAGCCTTGAGCGGACATAAGACCAGGAGAGGGCTTGTTCCCAGGCTCTAGCGCCTGTTTGCTCATTGACCCCATTATAGGCTCTGAGGGAGCGAAACACATGGGGCAATTGCACTATTGTAGCGCATAAAATCGGCACAGTTGCGAAAAGCTTAATAGCTCCTGAAATTATGCCTGTTTTATTACACAATACGACGCAAAAAGCCCACATGCCGCATTTTGTTTGACATCCCATTCTGCCAGGGGCTATACTGAGACGGTAGAGTTATCAATGAGCGCCGCGGCGGATAACACAGGAATTATCCGCCGCGCATTATTGCAACGGGGCAATAGGCGACTGATAGATTGGCCGTTGACATTGGTTTTATAGGAAGAAGAGGATTTTCGATGACTATTCAAGAACGAAAGGCTATCCCCGTTCCGCAAGTGGAGCCACGCGCATCCATCCCTGAGCAAAACCTGCGTATCCCCGGCCCGACCACCGTCCCCAAAGAGGTGCTGGCCGAGATGGCACGCCCGATGATCAATCACCGGGGACCGGAGTTCGCCGCGATTATGCGCCGCGTGAGTGCGCGCTTGCAGTATTTTTTCCAGACTACGGCGCCCGTGCTAACCTACGCGGCCTCCGGCACCGGCGGCCAGGAGAGCGCGATCGTGAACCTGTTCTCGGCGGGCGAGCATGTCGTCTCGATCACCATTGGTTCCTTCGGCAACCGCATCGCGAAGATCGCCGAGACCTACGGGTTGCAGGTGACGCGCATCGAATTTCCCTGGGGTCAGGCGGCCGACCCCGCAGTCGTCGAGGAGCGCCTCAAGAGTATGCCGCCCTATCGCGGCGTGCTGCTCACGCATAACGAGACCTCCACCGGAGTCACCAACGATGTGCAGACGCTCGCCGGGCTGATCCGGCGCCTCAATCCCGATGCGCTCATCGTCGTGGACGCGGTCAGCTCGCTTGGCTGTGTGCCGCTGGAGATGGACCAGTGGGACCTCGATGTGGTCTTTACAGGCTCGCAGAAGGGCTGGATGACCCCACCCGGCATGATGATGATCGCGGCGAGTCCGCGCGCCTGGGAGGCCAATAAAACGGCGCAACTGCCGCGTTTCTACTTTGACTGGGCCAAAAGCCTCAAGAAGTTCGAAATCGGACAGCACCCGGTGACGCCCCCTGTCTCAATCTTCTACGCGCTCGACCTGTCGCTGGAAATGATGCTGGCGGAGGGACGCGAGGCGATCTTTGCGCGTCACCAGCGTACCGCCGAGTATGTACGCTGGCGCGCCAAAGAAATGGGCCTGCCATTGCTCGTCGATCACCAGTACGCGTCGAACACGGTGACAGCCGTGCGAACACCCGAAGGGATAGACACCAAAGCCCTCTTGAAAACACTGCGCGAGCAGGATCATATTGTGTTCGCCGGCGGCCAGGAGCACCTGGAGGGCAAGATCTTCCGTGTGGGCCACCTGGGCTTCTTCGAGGAGGCCGACCTGGTAGAGGCCATGGATAAGATGCAGCAACGCCTCGGCGAGTTCGGCTTCAAGGGCAAAGCATAGCTGAGAGGGGGAAGATATGACCGAGGTAGCAATACAACATAAGACAACGCAGGCTCCCCGGATTCTGATCGCCGACCGCATCGCGCAGGAGGGGATTGACCTCCTGCGCGAGCAGTTGCCAGAGGCAGAGATCGATGTGCGCCTGGGCCTCAAACCGGAACAGGTGCGCGCGATCATTGGCGACTACACGGCTCTGATTGTGCGCAGCGAGACGCAGGTCACCAGTGATATCCTGGCAGCCGCGCCGGCGCTCAAGATCGTGGGCCGCGCCGGCGTGGGCGTTGACAACATCGATCTCCAGGCCGCGACACGCCAGGGGATCATGGTCGTCAACTCCCCCACGGGCAACATCGTGGCAGCCGCCGAACATACCATCGCCATGCTCACGTCGCTGGCGCGGCACATCCCCGCCGCCAGCAGCAGCCTCAAAGCCGGCAAATGGGAAAAGAGCCGCTTCCTGGGCATCGAGGTGCGCAACAAAGTGCTCGGCGTCATCGGCCTGGGCAAGGTCGGCACCGAGGTGGCCCGGCGCGCTCAGGGACTGGAGATGCGGGTCGTCGCCTATGATCCATATGTGTCTCCCGAACAGGCCAGCAAGCTCGGCGTAACGATGGCGAGCCTGGACGAGGTGCTGCAACAGGCCGACTTTGTGACCCTGCATACCTCCCTCACCAGCGGACCATCGGGGACGCGCGGCCTGATCGGGACACGCGAACTGAACCTGCTCAAGCCAGGCGCGCGCCTGATTAACTGCGCGCGCGGTGGCCTGATCGATGAAGAAGCATTGCTCAATGCCCTCAACGAAAACCGCTTGGCGGGCGCCGCCCTCGATGTCTTCAGCCAGGAGCCGATTCGCGACGATCCCATCCTGAAGCAGCTCGTGGCCCATGAACGCGTGATCGCGACCCCGCACCTGGGCGCCTCGACCGAGGAGGCCCAGGTAGGCGTGGCGACAGATGTCGCCGAGCAGGTCGTGGCCGTGCTGCATGGCGGCTTCCCACGCGCGGCGGTGAACGCGCCCCTGATCCTCCCAGAAACGTTGAAGATCCTGCAACCCTACATGGCCCTGGTGGAGAAACTGGGCCGCCTCTACACACAGTTGCAGCCGGGGCCGCTCAACAAGATCGAGCTTGCGTACAGCGGCGACATCGCCAGCTACGATCTGCGCCCCTTGCAGGCCGCGCTGATCAAGGGCCTGCTGGAGCCGATCTCCGACGCGCATGTGAATATGATCAACGCGCACCTGCTGGCCAAACAATGGGGGCTGGAGATCACTGAGCAGAAGTCGCCGACGCCCAGCGAGTTCGCCAACCTGGTCACCCTGCGCGTGCTGGATGGCAATGGGCGCGTCTCCTCCTTCGCCGGCAAGCCTGGCTCCGGCGATGAACACGTGGAGATCCTCAGTGGCACCGTGATGCATGACGAACCACGCATTGTGCGCGTGGGTCGCTACTGGACAGAGTTCATCCCAGAAGGTCACATTCTCTTCTGCCGCAACCTCGACCAACCGGGCATGATCGGACGAGTGGGCACAGTGCTGGGCAAGGCGAGCGTCAATATCCGCCACATGGACGTGGGACCGATCACGCGCAAACCCCACGCACACGGCCCGGATCGCACAGCGGATACAGCCCTGATGATCGTCTCCGTAGATGAACCCATTCCCGACTGGGCCCTGCAAGAGATCAGCGCCTCCGGCGATATCTTCGGGCTAACGATGGTGAAATTATAAACACTGGTTGATTGGATGGCGCGCGTCATCCAATCAACCAGTCCAGGGTTGCCTATTCTGCCCGTTTGCTTACACAACGCCGCAATGCTATTGTTCCAAAAACTTCTTGAGGCTTGAGAGCATCATTTCCCACGTCTTTTCTGAATGCTCGCGATCTTCTTCCGTCGCATTATTGTCTTGAGATAACAAGAGCCTTGTGCCTGTTCCCTCGGAGAACAACTCCATCGTTACGGTGTGGTAATTTTCTGGCACATCTGGTTGACCCGAAAGAGGGCTAAAATGGCTGTATTGAAGTACACGTTCCGGCTTCAGTTGCAAAATCACGCCCTTGTCCTCATATGGATTTCCTTTCCACTCTCCTTTCCAAACGATCGGGCTTCCTTCTTTCCAATCCGAGACAACATTCGTGCCGAACATGTATTGCCTGATCTTCTCGGGCTTCACGAGCGCATCCCATACGCTAGCAATAGGGGTATTGCTCGTAATTTGTGCTTGAGCGGTGAAGGTGTTTGTCATATCTTCTCCAAGAGTCTCTTATCCAGGGGGATGTAGAAGCTTGCGAAAACTGCAAGCTCTCAACAAGAATATTTATAGCACGCGAGCAGCGCAACGTATTGTAAAAACACGACACTTGAGAATTTTTGAACTACCATATGGGTTCAGAGTATGATAATGAATTTTAACAACCAAGATCGGCAATGATTGAAGACCGCTACGAAGGGCGATTGACGTGTCATGATTACCGTTCTTGGTTGTTAAAATTCATTATCATACCGCCTACCACTATGCTCAGCATACAGACCATGAAGGAGAAAGCGCTGTAACCCCTCGGCAATCCTTTCCTGGGTAAAACCAAGCTCATAACGTTGATAGAGATACAGGTCGATAGCCAGCGGCGTCAGCACAACATCGGCCGCGTACTCAATGTCCAGAGACGGTATCTCCGCGCGCGTGACTGCCTGCTGGAGCAACAGCATTACAACCTGGCGCAACCACAGGTAAAAGGGACTGTGATACGGCTGGGTGCGCCGCTGACCACAAGCAGAGTCGGTGATAGCGGCGAGGAGCGGCGCGTTGTGCTCATTGAAGGCCAGCAGGTGTACCAGCACATACTTGAGCCGGTCCAGTGCCGCTACCAACTCCCCTATATGTTCAAGATAGCTCAGCATTTCCTGCTGGAAACTGCTGATGCTCTCTTCCAGCAATGCCATGCAAAGCATCCCCTTATGCGCGTACCGGCGATACAGCGTCCCTTGCCCGACTCCGGCGGCAAGCGCAACCTGGTGCATACTCACCACGTCAACGCCCTGCTCGGCGAACAGCACTCGTGCGGCGGAGAGGATGTGCTGCCGGTGCTCCGCCGCATCGCGGCGCTCAGAGGCGAGCGCCGGCGTGCGCGCCTGGATGGGCGGAAACGCTAACGCATTCACCTGCTCGCCGTTGCCATTGTTCGCATCGCCCATACGTAGTTTAGCCTTTCCTGGTTACATGGTTTCTCTGATCCATAGGCGCTCTTGACAGGTGGACAATTGTCCGCTATTGTAACTATCTGGATAGATGTCCACATCAGTATAACGAGAGAAGCACAAGGATGCAACCCGGTTGATAGTCCGGCTCCTCACCCTTGATAGGGGAATTGTACGCGAAGCGGTTGCCCTATGGGTTGCATACACAGGCTTGTAAACAGCACCTTTACCGTTTGTATGCCCTACAGGTCATACAAGAGAAATTATCATTTTTGGAGGAATTATCATATGGCTCTCAATATCGCTGAACGCCCACCACGCAGGCCGCCCGCATTCTTCAATCGGGTTGCGGCGCTTATTCTGCGTTCCCCTTTGCATGGTCCGATAAGCAAGTCACTTATGTTGCTGACCTTTACGGGGCACAAAAGTGGCAAGTCGTACACGCTACCAGTAGGATATACCAGGGAGAATGATACCATCAAGCTGTTCACGGACCACAACTGGTGGAAAAACTTTCGCCAGCCTGCACCTGTGACGGTGCGCGTGCAGGGGAAAAACCTCACGGGGACCGCGTTGGCGCTTCATGAGGATAAGGAGGCCATTGCAGAAGAGATGCGCACATTCGTGCAGCGCCTGCCCGGTGCGGCGAGAGCGTATGGCGTGACGTTCGATGCCAAGGGGCAGCCCAATTCTGAGACGCTACACCAGGCCGCACAACGGTTCGTCCTTGTGCGTATTCAGCTTCATCAAGGATAGTCAAGGTTAGACTTCGAGTAACTCCCGGCTATGCTTGTCGCTATCCGCGCCATCTCCAACGCTCAAGCGCGCACGTAAACGGCGCTTGAGCGCGCTTTTCAGCAGCAAGTAGGCGATAGCCAGCAACAGAAGCGCGAGGCAGACCGGAATAGTATAGGCCTGCATCAGGCGCAAGCCCCAGGCCCAGTGCCGTCCAAGCAGCATCCCCACAGACACCGCCAGAACGCACCAGAGCACCGAACCGCTCAATGCCGCAGTGAAGAAACGTTTGAAGGGCATCACTGCGATCCCGCCCAGGAAGCAGGCAAAGGGGCGCACAAACGGGGTCACGCGCGAGAAAAAGATCATCCACACTCCCGACCGCTGAAACCAGTTTTCGGCCAGCCGCACTTTTTGCTCATCAAGGCGCACACGAGCCGCCAGTCGCAGCAAGCCGCGCCGCCCGCCGCGCTCACCGATCTTGTAGGCCAGGCAGGCGCCGGCAATGCTCCCCACAATCGCGGCAGCCAGCAGAGGCACAAGATTGAGGTATCCCATGGAGACCAGCGCCCCCGTGAAAAGCAGCAGCGTATTATTCACAATAGGGACGCCGCAACTCTCCAGCAGGAGAATCAGCGCCACTATGAGATAGATCAGCAACGGGCTGGTATGAAAAAAGACATGTATAATCGTGTGTAACACAACTATCCTCTTACGGGCAATACAGTGAACTCCGGGGCATCTCTATCGCATAAAATCAGCAATACCATCAACCACAAACAGCTCCTGCCCCCGGGGAGCATCACGTGCGCAAATTCCTCTTCTTGCGGTCCAACCATTTAGACGAACAACCCTTGCTCATGGTTGCAGAACATGAGACAATGCTAAAATCTGAGCCTTTTCGCAACCTGCTCACCCTTTGGAACGTACAATACCTTAACATGTATCGGCTATAATAGGTGGCGTGGATAGCGCACTACGCTCTCAGGTCCAGAGGACGTTGCTACCAATTATCCGCCTGTCCACGCGTCTGATAGCTAGCTGACCACTCTGGGAAGGAAGAGAAAATCACGACATGAAGACTGTTACGCCTTCACCGACCGTAAGAAGCAAACGTCCTGGGCGACCTGGCAAAGAACAGGCGCGCTTTGCGTTCACGATTCTGCTTGCCGTCAATATACTCAACTACGCCGACCGCTATATACTGCCGGCCATCTTGCCGGCAGTACAAAAAGATCTCCATATCAACACCTTCGAGGCAGGCCTGCTAAGCTCGGCATTCCTGCTGGTCTACGGGCTGTCGACGCTGCCGCTGGGCGTCTGGGCGGACCGCACGAAGCGCAAGAACATCGTGAGCATATGCGTCGGCATCTGGAGTGTCGCCACAGTGCTCTCCGGCTTCACGCGTAACTTCATCCAGTTGTTCAGCACGCGCGCCATCCTGGGCATCGGCGAGGCCGGTTACGCTCCGGCCTCGCTCTCGCTGCTGGGCGACTATTTCTCCAAGGAGCATCGAGGCCGCGTCCTCTCCTACTGGTCATCTGGCACCTTGATCGGGGCGGCTATCGGCTTCACGATGGGAGGTCTGATCGCGGACAGCCTTGGTTGGCGCTGGGCCTTTTACGTGGTTGGCATCCCTGGCCTGATCGCCGCCTTCCTGGCCTGGCGCATGCTCGAACCTGAACGCGGCGCATCTGATGCCGCAGAAGAGAGTTCCGAGGAGGCAGTGAGCGCGTTAGAGGGGCATGGCAGCATGAGCAAAGACTTCTGGCCCGCCGCCAGGGCCATCATGAAAGTCCCGACCTATGTGACGCTGGTAGGCGCGCTGATCTTCAGCTTCTTCACCATCGGCGGCACCTCCGTCTGGCTGCCAAGCTACCTCAATCGCGGCTTCCACCTCACCCTTACGCAGGCGGGCATCACATCGGGAGCCGTCCTGGTGGGCAGCGGACTGATCGGGACGGTTCTTGGTGGCTGGCTGGCGGATCGCGCCCAGCGCGCTCGACCTGAAGGGCGACTCTTCGTGGCGATGCTGGGCTTCCTCATCGGGGCACCACTGGCCTTTCTGGCCCTGCTCTTCAACACGCTACCACTCTTCGTCGGCACGCTCTTCCTGGCCGGCATCGCCCTCAATTTTTGCGTGGGGCCGCTGAACGCGGTGATCCAGGATGTCATCGTGCCCGAAGTACGCGCCACTGCGCTGGGCCTCTCGCTCCTGCTGGCTCACCTGCTGGGTGACGCGGCCTCGCCCGTGATTATTGGCTGGATCGCTCAGGGGTACTCGCTGAAGATCGCGCTGCTGGTGACGGCGCCTCTCGCCCTGCTGGTAGCGGGCCTGTTCTGTCTTATCGGCCTGCGCACCGTGGCCGGCGATATGCGGCATATGCAAGAGCAGCTACGGCACAAGGAGGCTGTGAAGAAAGCGTAAAGCGGAGAAGGCCTCCTATCACATAGATAGGAAGCCTTCTCTGGAGCGGGTTACGGGGCTCGAACCCGTGGTCTCAACTTTGGGAAAGTTGCATGTTACCACTACACCAAACCCGCCTGTCAACTACTGACAGGGGGAAGTATAGCCTATAGAAATACGAAAGTCAAGAGTGGGAGGCATAGAATTTTTGGTGTTCCGGTCTGCGCGTTGAGATTTTACATCTGTGTCTTCTTCACGTTTGTGATATGATGAGGACACATTCACACTGGTAGCACAGAGAACTATCTCACACAAAAGATACAACCAGGCAGGAGGCACATATGGGTCTGTTATCACGCCTCGCGACCTTCTTTCGCATTCGCGCAAGCTCGGCGCTGGACAAAGCCGAAGATCCGGGCCAGGTCCTGGACTACTCGTATAGCAAGCAAGTGGAACAACTTCAAGAACTGCGCCGTTCAATCGCCGATGTGGTGACCAACGAAAAGCGCCTGGAGTTGCAGCAGACGCAGATTCAGCAGCAATTCAACCGCCTCGATCAGCAAGCGTTGCAGGCGTTGCAGGCGAAGCGCGAAGACCTGGCGCGCATGGCCTTACAGCGCAAAGAGACGCTGCTGGCTCAGCTCAACACCTACGAGCAGCAGATCGCCCAGTTACGTTCCCAGGAAGAGAAACTCATCACTATGGAGCGCACAGTCTCGGGGCGCGTGGATGCCTTCCGCACGCAGAAAGAGATGGTCAAGGCGCAGTACGGCGCCGCTCAGGCGCAGGTAAAGATCAACGAGACGCTTACCGGCATCTCCCAGGAGATGTCAGAGATGAACCTGGCCATGCAGCGTGCGCAGGACAAGGTGCTGACGATGCAGGCGCGCGCCAATGCCATGGAGGCCCTGATCGAGCAGGGCGCCTTGAGCGATCAGGGCCTGCTCGGTTCCGGCGATACGCTTGACCGCGAGCTACAGAAGATCGCCTCGGAACAAAACGTGGAGGCGCAGTTGCAGGCACTGAAACAGCACTTGCAGATCAGCGGCCCCGATACCCAGCAAAGGCCGGGGCAGTTGCCTCCCCCCTACTAAGCTAGTAAGCAAAAGGGCTAGCCTCTCCCAGAGCTAGCCCTTCTTTTTCTTCTCCGCCTTCTGCGCCTTATAATAGGCCTTTGGCTTTGGATGGCGTTCAGTATCCACGTACGCCGCCGGAGCTGCATCTTCGCGCGCCGTCACCTCGGTCTCATGGCGCTCACCGATCAACTCCTGCAAATCGTTGTAGATACTGTAGTTATCGTGGACCTCCGGTAGGCGCAGCATGTGACGCAATACCTGGATCTGATTGAACGATGTCTGATCGTTTTTAGTCACCTCGGACTTCTTCAGGAGTTTCTCCACCAGTTCTATGCTATCGTCGTGGGCGCCAATCTGATCGAGGCGATCTCGCACTACTAAGAGTTGTTCATATAAGTTCATGACAATCCTTCCCTTTAGCCGTGGTGTGAACGTGTCTATGCTCCTGCTCCTGGTTCCCATAAAGCGCCGAAGCGCTGACACACCCGGTCCCTGATAGGACGAGACTTCTCGTTTCGGCAACGAGAAACACGGCTATAGGGATTATACCGCAAACCACTAAGAGGTGTCATCACCACCAGGGGGGAGTAGCCAGATAGAGTATTAGCGTTCTCTTAGCGTGCGAGCCACACGGCGCGGCGGGTCCACAAACCAGCTCCAGGCACACTGAGCCACATACGTACCAGGGGAGAGGCGCGCAGGTGGCAGTTCTTGCCCGCCAGAAGCGGTGGTGCGCTCAAGGATGGCGCGACGCAGGTCATCGGGAGTTGAGCCGGGAAAGAGCGTGTAGGCGGCGCCAATGTGCTGCCAGAAGTGCGCATCGCTGCCACCGGTCTCGGCCAGCCGCCAGCGTTGATTGGCCATGCGCACAGCGTGCCGCATCGACGCGTTGGCGGGCGAGGGATTATACATCTCGATGCCATCAATGCCAAAACCTCTGTTGAGCAGGTCATCGATTTTCGCGCGGCTCAGGCTGGGTACCAGACGACCAAGCGGGTGCGGCACAACGACCAACCCGCCCTGCTCCTTAATAGCCTCGATTGACTCCTCTACCGAGCGTAGCGCTTTGGGAGCCTTTTTTACAAAGAGACCCAGCAGGTGGCCCTGTCGCGTACTCACCTCAACGCCTGTAATCATCTGTAACGGATGCTCCTGGTTGGCTTCTTGCGCCGCCAGCAGGTCCGCCACGCGCCGGGCGCCCTCCACATGGTCATGATCGGTGATCGCAATCAAACGCAAGCTGCGCCGCCGCGACTCGTCTATCACCTGCGCCGGACTGGCCCAACCATCGCCCAGATTCGTATGCATATGCACATCGGCGCGACTGTATCCGGCCGGGGTGGTAAGTGGAGAGACAACTGCTGTGCGGCGCCCGATTTCGAGATCCATATATCCTCTATTTCTAAATTATTTCTAAACTATTTCTGTTTCTTCTCTATCTCGATGCAAGGGCAACGCGATAAAGAACGTCGAGCCTTCGCCGGGAATGCCCTGGCTCTCCATCCATATAGAGCCGCCCATGGCCTCCGTTAACTCCCGGCAAAGATAGAGGCCCAGCCCGGCCCCGCGCTGTGTGCTGTTGATCGCATTTGTCAGACGCATAAATTTGGTGAAGAGGTAGGGCTGGTCCTCCTGCAACACTCCTGGTCCCCAATCGCGGACGGCGATGACCACAAAACAACCGCTCGCAGACCTGGCAGGCCGCTGCGCCCCGGATGGAATGAGCAGGCATAAATCATGCCAGCTCACGTGCGTCGTACGTATCTCTATGTCTGAACCAACCGGCGTGTACTTTAAAGCATTGCCAACGACATTCAGTAAAACCTGGCGCAGCCGCAGATCATCTACCCAGACATGGAGTTCATCCGCAATGCGAAGCTGCACGGAACGCTCTTCGCGCACAAGGATGGGTTCGAGGATCTCCAGAATCATTAAGACGGCCTGCATCACCGGTACCGACCCCAGCTTGAGCAGCACCCGGTCCTGGTCTATCCGGCTGGCATCCATCACATTGCCCAGCAGCAACACTAACTCCTCGCAGGCGCGACGCGCATTATTGACAAAGCGCATTTTCGCCTCTTCATTCAGCGAGGCATTGAAGTCACCCAACAGTTCGAGATAGCCCTGGATCGCCGTCAAAGGCGTGCGCAGCTCGTGCGACGCTGTCATCAGGAAGTGGTTTTTCAGCCGTTCGGACTCCTGCGCCTGCTTCAAGGCTTCGCGCAGTTCGCCATATAAACTCGCATTGATAATCGCAACGCCAGCCTCGGCGGCAATCGCTTTGAGGACCTTCAACTGCCGCCAGGTATAGGCATGCTGCTGGTAGCTCTGGACAGAGAGCATACCAATGGCGTTTGTGCCGTAACGGAGAGGCACAAACATCAGCGACTCCGACGCCCGCTCGCTGCCTAGCAGCTCTGCATCTGCTTCTTCGGCAGCGACATGGATGGCCTCCAGATACTCCTCATTGGTGGAGAACAGGCGGCCTATCTCTTCTTGAAAAATGATGTCACGGGTGTGCGGCCGGATGGGACCAACCTCGGTAGGCGAATAGCGAACACCACTATCGATAAAGTAGTCCAGCAGCAGCATTTCGCCCTCGTTGGTCTGGCGATAATGCGCGATATAGAAGGCATCGACAGGCATGATGCGCGCTATCTGTTCGTAGATCGTTTGATAGGTCTTCTGCATATCCCCCTGGACGTCGGGGGAGAAAAGCGCCTGTCCAATCTCAATCAGGGTCGCGCGCTCATCATTGGTGCGCTGCATCTCTGCATACAGGCGCGTTCCCTCGATGACCACCGCCGCCTGGTTGGCAAATAACTCAAAGAGCGGCACCGTTTCAATGGTTGGACGCAAACCATCCACAGGCACATCGGGGGTCAAGAAACCCAGCATGGTATTATCGCCGCTGAAGAGCGGCACAATCAACAGGTCTTCCGCGTGCCAATGCACATCCAGAGGCGACGAGGGCGGCGAAGGCGAGGGCGGAGGTAGGCTCTCATCTTCGACAATCACAAAGAAGGAGAAGGTGTAATCATCCCACACAGGCGCCCCAGAAGGGATCAGATAGGAGTCGCTGATGCGATATTCTTCACTGGTGAGCTTTTTTACGATAGCCTCGGGGATCGGATGCTCGGCCAGGTATGCCCCCTGTGTGCTGTTGACACCAGAGATGGCTCTGGCATAGAAATTCCCCGCTCCATCAGAGAGATACAGCGCGGAATAGCGGAAGCGCAACGCCTTGCAGGCCGCCTCCGAGACCCCTCTCAGCAGGGTATCAGTATCCATGCGCAGGCGGAGCGAACCGCCAATATCGGTAATGTACCTGAGGATTTCTTGCAGGTGCTCCAGGTTGGCCTCGGTATGCCGCACAGCCTCAAGGGCATGGTCCAGGCTCCAATCTACCAAACCCTGTTCCTGGTTCACACTCTTTCCCTCTCAGTCTTTCACAGTTTTCATGATGTCTCACGGCAAGTATACCATACCCGGTCTATACAGCTAAACAACAGGCAGTCCTTTTTTCCCTGTATGCTCATTTGCGTCCTCTGCCTCCCCATGCTATACTGGCGAAGAACAGACCACTACCTGAGAGAACATAGCACAGACATGATTATTTCCAGTCACGCTAACCCGCACATCAAGCAGATCCGCAGCTTGCGCCATCGACACGGACGCGAGCATACCGGTCTCTTCTTTATCGAAGGGATTCGTATCGTGGCAGAGGCGGCTCAAATGCATGCTGAAGTCGAAACACTGGTCGTCGCGCCGCATCTACTCAAGAGTGACTTCGCGCGCGAGATCGTGCAAGAGCAGCAGGCGCAGGGCATTTCTTGCATTGAAGTGACGGCCGAGGTGTTCAAGAGCCTCTCACTGAAAGAAAATCCCCAGGGCATCGGGGCTGTGGTCCAGCAACGCTGGGAGCCTTTAGAAGACGTGAAACTGGCGCACGAGCGCTGCTGGGTGGCTCTTGATGCCGCGCAGGACCCCGGCAATATCGGCACGATCATGCGTACCGGGGATGCCGTTGGCAGCGCTGGCCTCATCCTGCTAGGCAACTGCGCCGATCCGTATGATCCTGCCGCCCTGCGCGCCAGCATGGGAGCGGTTTTTTCGCAACGTCTCGTGAAGGCCAGCTTCACAGAGTTCGCCACCTGGACACAGCAACATCACTACCCCGTCACCGGTGCCTCCGGGGCCGCCACCCACGACTACCGCCAGGTCTCCTATCCCCACCCCATGATCTTGCTTATGGGCAGCGAACGCCAGGGACTCTCAGACGAGCAGCAGGCCATCTGTGACTCGATAGTGAAGATCCCAATGGTGGGCCGTAGTGACTCGCTGAACCTGGCCGTGGCGACGGGGGTTGTGCTCTACGAGATCTACTACCAGACACAAGCGTGAGGACTTTCTGATATTGTAGAGCTATGAACACGCTCTCGACAAGACAGCAGAATAGTCAGCAAGCTGCGCTTTTGAGATGGAACTGTCATAAAAGAACAGGCATAAATTTCTGGTAGAGACCCCATACCCGACAGAATTTTTTAACAGATCGCTGGCATCCTTTTTTACCTCAGCAGTGGTGGCAAATGTAGCGATTTCAAGTTCCACGCCATAGGTCTCCTGCCAGCCAATGAGCTTTCCCTCAGGTTGATATGTGACACAACATTGCCACCCATAACTATAGATGATACCACTCACATCTCTATCCGTCGTGCGAAAATCGTTAAAGACAGTTTGCGCCGTATATGCAAGCCCGGCCTCTGGGATCGCGGGCGGTGTGGACACAAGGAACGCAGGGTAGCTCTTTTGCGCAGAAACTGAGGGTGAGGAAACTGAGGAGAAAACTGAGGAGGACACCGATGTTTGATGAAAAAATAGGTCAACAGAATCATTCAGCAACCAGGCAAAGAACATGCCTGCAACGAATACAATGACGTAAGAAAGGATGGTAGAAGCAATAAAAAATCTCCTTGGGGGTGTGAAGATTGGTTCTATAGGCATATGATGGTCAGTTTGATCAGCGGACATCGTTTCTCTCGCTTTCTAGAGTATTAATCATGATTCTAGCATTAAGAGCGTAGATGTGTCAAATCGATCAGACCACTAGAGCCAGCCCTTCTGCTCAGCGAGGTGCGCCGCCTCGATGCGGTTGCGCGCGCCCAGCTTCTGGATGGCCACCGAGAGGTAGTTGCGGATGGTGCCTTCGGAGAGGAAGAGTGAGGCGGCAATCTCAGCAATGCTTGTGCCACTTGTGGCGGCCGCCAGCACCTCACGCTCGCGCTCGCTGAGGGGATTGTGGCCCTCGCTGAGCGCGGCCATCGCCAGGGTGGGATCAACGACGCGCTCACCAGCGACGACGCGCCGGATAGCCGTGGCAAGCTGGGCAGAGGGGGCATCCTTGAGCAGAAAACCGACGACCCCGTTCTCCATAGCGTGGCGCAGGTAGCCAGGGCGCCCGAATGTCGTCAGGATGAGCACCCGACACGCCGGCAACTGCGCGTGCAGCGCGCCGGCAGCGGTGATACCATCGCAGCCGGGCATCTCGATGTCCAGCAAGGCTACCTCTGGTTGGGTCGCGAGTGCCGCAGCTACCACCTCATCCCCACGGCCCACTTCGGCGACGATCTCGATATCGCCCTCCAGGGTCAGCAAGGCCACGAGCGCGCCCCGCACCATGGCCTGATCTTCCGCCAGCAATACACGTATCATGGCTGTCCATCTCTCTCTCCAGCGCTATCTGAACGCCCGGCAGGGGCTACTTGCCCTCGCGGAGCCGGCGGGGTTACCCCCGTTCGGGTCATCTCCACAGCGTGGTTCCTCTGCACGAGTGGTACAGAGACGGCGAGGCGGAAACCACCGTCGGCGCCGGGACCCGCTTCACAGTGTCCACCAAGCGCCGCTACACGTTCGGCAAGCCCACGCAGGCCATTTCCCCCGCTGCCAGCCGCAGCATTCGGCTGAAGAGCAGACAACGGTACACTGCCGGCGCCATCGTCGATGACTTCAACACAGACATCCTGCCTCGCTCGCGCCACACAGATCGTGCATTGATGCGCATGACTGTGTCGGATGACATTGGTCACGCCTTCGCGCACGGTCCACGCCAGGATCGCTTCGATCGCCGTTGGCAGAGTATCCATGATGCTCTCGTCGCCTTCATAGCGGTAGCCCATACCGGCGGCGGCCAGGATCTCCTGCGCTCCATGCAACTGACTTGCAAGGGTGGGTTGGCGATAGCTCCCGACGGCTTCGCGCACCTCCTGCAGCGTCGTGCGCGCTACCTTCTCGACATCGCCAATCTCGACGGCCGCGCGTTCTGGCGCGACAGCCATCAGGCGTCTGGCCAGCTCACTTTTGAGCGCAATGAGCGAGAGGTTATGGCCCAGCAAATCATGCAAGTCGCGCGCAATACGCAGCCGCTCCGTCATCACAGCTAAGCGCGCGATCTCTTCGCGCGCTGCACGCAACTCCTGGCCCGTGGTGACTAAACGGGTGATGCTGATCACTACAGCGCCAACCACGGCAATGTAGACGATCCCCGGCATAAACACAAGCCAACTGAGTCCCAGGAGCCAGCTACCGGCAGCAGTTAGCAACGTGAGCGCTAAGACCACCTGGCCTGCGCGCACAGTCGGCAAACGACCGGCCACATAAGCAGTCGTAAAGATGAACGGCTCTAGCAATTCGCTCCCACGACTCATCCCATGCACCAATAGCGCCAGGACCGCGCTCAACGCGAGAAAGCCAGCAATCAACAGCCACGATGAGGCTCCGGTGCGCCCTGGAGACGATGATATGCCGCTAAGACGTTGAGCGTTTCGCCAGGTGGCCCACAGGTAGAGACCGACGAAGAGCGCAACGCCCATCAGAAGAAACATGAGGCGTGGCAGTGGAGGATGCGCCAGAATCAGCGATCCAATAGGAGGCACAAAAAAAGGCAGCCAGATGATCCACACCAGCCACAAGAGATAGGGAGAGCGGCTTCCTGATGGGCTCACCTTCTGTGGATCTCTCATATACGTGGCAGCTCTCCTGTCTTTCATCCAGGTACACAACGCAACTCTCGTGCCTGACTTCGCTTGCAGGCCTGTAAAGTTGTCTGCCCCATTCTACAACGCAGCCAGGTGAACATGCATCACAGCCCTCAACCTGCCTTCTACCAAGTATACCTGCGCTGGCATGCATTGAGTAGTGAAGACAATCATGAGATAGAGATGACATATGTCATATAATGAGTTACACTGGTGAGAGGCAAACCGGCTCCATCAAAGCGGGCAGTTGTGTTGGAAGAAAAAAGGAGGCGCACAATGGTTGCGGAGCTACGGCGCCAGAGAATAGATGTTGAGGATTATCTAAAACTTGATCGCACACGCGACGAGCGACACGAATATATCGATGGCTATGCGCAGGCGATGTCGGGTGGGACGGTCGCGCATATGCGCATTGCAGCTAACATGTTTATGTTGTTGGATGAGCAATTAGGAGCGCAAGGACCGTGCCATGTCTATTCCTCAGATATACGTGTGCAACTCTCCGAGGCGCGCTACGTGTACCCCGATGTGACCGTTTCATGCGATGTGGCCGATTGGCGGGAGAAAGGGGATATCGTACGTTCGCCGCGTCTGATTGTAGAGGTGCTTTCCCCCACGACAGAGTTGTATGACCGTGGCAAAAAGTTCACCTACTACCAGGAGAGCGCGAGTGTGCAAGAATATGTGCTGATTGGCTCACAGCGCCAGGTTGTTGAAGTCTTCCGGCGCACAGGAGAGAAGTGGACATACCAGCGCTATGGGCCAGCGCATACCATCGAGTTGGAGAGCCTGGATATCCGGATCCCCGTCTCCGCTATCTACGCGCGGGTGAGAGTGCCGGTAGAAGATGCTGAATAAGTTCATCTTCAAAGGAGTGGCAGAGGCCTACTTCGTAATCAAAAATGCCAGCTCGCTGGCAAACTCGAAGCGCTTGATCGACCAGTCTTTGCCGGCGAGCAGCGCGCGGAAGCGGGCCTCGTAGTTGACGGCCATGCCGCGCCGCCTGCCACCAAGGCTCTGGGCCGGGAATGAGATCAGGAGGTGATCGGCATTGATCTCGCTCAAGAGGTGCAAGGCAGCAAATTTGTCTACCTGCTCGATGCATGGTAGCGCCTTGAGGATCAAGGCCAGATCTACTTTCTGCTGCGGGGGAGATTGGATCACATCGCGCGCCTGCGCCTGGCCCTCTACCTCAAAGATCCTCATACACGCGTTCAGGAAATCCATCATATCCTGGTAGATATCGTACGCGTAGTACGTGGCGTGTGCGGCAAGCGGCATCCAGGGAATTGCCAGCGGGTTCAGCCCACACGCCACGTCAAGCAGCGTATGGACCGGCGGCAGGTCGGCCAGGATAGTTGGGTAGAACTGGTCCAGGATCGGCAGGCGCTCCCGCGTGGACGACTGGTGGAGCATGATACGCGCGCAGGCGTCGCGCAAGGTCTGGCGATCGCCAGAGCGAGCGGCCAACCTGAGTTCTTCCAACCAGGAGGCATAAGGCATCTCATCATCAAGGAAGGCCGCTCCCACCTGGTGCAACTTGTTCTTCGTGGCCTTGATGGCCTCTTTCAGGCTCTCGCCGCGCTCAAGCTCACGCGTGCCGATGCTGCTGATGAACACCTCGCTGACGTGCCTGTATTTGCGGCTCGCATGGACGGCCTCAACCAACTGAGCGAGCTTCGGGTTGTTCCGATCGAGCATACAGCAATGTTCCTAAGCGGTCCATAAGCTGGACCATGAATCTGAGGTTGTGGATCGTCGCCAGCCGGAGGAAGAGGCTATCGTCGATCTTGAAGAGATGGTGTAGGTACGCCACGGAGTAGCGCGTGCAGCAGAGGCAGTCGCAAAAAGGCGAGATTGGTTCATCGTTCTTGATGGCTTTATCGTCGTTGACATACAAAAATGAGAACCAGGCCTCCTCCAGACTGCTTGTGGCCGGCGGCTCTGTAAAGCGGTAGAGGCGCGAGTGGCGCGCATCGCGCGTAGGCATGGCGCTATCAAAGAGATTGTAGCCCATACGCGCGCAGGCCGCGATGTTCGCGGGATGGCCGACGCCCAGGCCATGCACGGGGAACTCCGGCGGCACCAGCTCTCTGGTATAGGCCAGAATATCCGTCAGCAGGTGGCCCTCGCTGTCCAGAGGCCAGCCACCGAAGCCAAAGCCATCGAAGCCGATCTCCAGCAGGGATTCAGCGCATTGCTTGCGCAGGTCACGCACCCCTCCGCCCTGGATCACGGCAAAGAGCAGCGGCTGCCGCTCCGGCGCCAGCTTCTTTTGCCGCAGCAGCCGTTGGAATTCATCCTTGCAGCGCCGCGCCCAGGCGATGGTGCGCTCGACGGACACCTGCTGCGTCGCCAGCGAGCTATCTACATGGGTGCAGTCGTCCAGGCAGATCACGACATCGGTATCGTAGCTGAGCTGCAACTGCACGCTCTTCTCAGGCGTGAGATGGAACTTGCGGTCTGAGCCATCGGGCTGAAAGGTGATGCCCTTATCGTGCATCGTCCCGTAGCGCGCATTCTGGCGGATCAATGAATAGGCCTGGAAGCCACCGGAGTCCGTGATGATCGGTCGCGGCCAGCCACACATCGAGTGCAGTCCTCCGAGAGCGGTCACCGTGGAGGAGCCGGGGCGCAGCATCAGGTGGAAGGTATTCATCACCGCCGCCTGGATACCACACTGCTCCAGGTCAACGCTATCGAGTGAGCGCACAACCCCCTGCGTGGCATCCGGCAAAAAGGTTGGCAGGCGCAGCATCCCGTGCGGCAAGCGCAGTTCAGTTCTATAAGCAAGCATATGTCATCTTTCTGGCCAGGTTCTCTCGCGAGTGAGCACACCATAGCATAGACAACTTCGTTGGGTCAAGCTTTGTCTCTGCAGATCAAAGCCATCAATGAGTTCGCAAGGGGAGATAGTAAGCAAATTGATACAGCAGGTATCCTTCTCGCCGCCGGTAGAGAAACTTTCCAGTTCGAGCTTCTAGGGTTGCATAGATTGGTATGTGAGGATCAAAGCCCCGGTTCTGGTTGGTTTTGAACTGCTGAGTTTCAATCTCTTGAGGCTATCCCCTTCTTTGAGGAGACGCCTTCCCCCTCCTACCAGGACGGGGGAAACTATAAGCACTAGCTCATCCAGAAGATCCTGCTCGAGCAGGGAGCGGACGAGTGTGATACTTCCATGTGCGCCAATATTCTTCCCAGGTTGCTGCTTCAACGTAGCGATCTCCTGGGAGATATCCCCCTTGAGCAGTGTTGCGGGCTGCCATTCATCGACACTGCTCAAGGTGGTTGAGACGACGTATTTGGGCGTGGAGTTAATGAAGCTGGCAAATAATGGTTCGTCGGTAGCGGTGGGCCAGTAGGTGGCCCATTCCTGATACATCACGCGTCCCAGCAGTACGGCATCCTGCGCGTTTATTACTTCCACCATGTTTTCCTGCATATCTTCATCAAAGTGCTCTAGCCAATCTCCCGGCTCTTCGACGACGCCATCAAGTGTCGTTAATAAATATCCGACAACTTTTCTCATCTTTTTTGACCTCTCTATAGTGTTGCTGCTTGCAGTTTACAAGTATCAACACTATAGAACGAAGCTAGCGGAAAAACTTCTTTCATCTTGCTCTCTTGCCATATAGGACTGCCGTAGAGCATTGCCAAACACGCTCCTCAACGCAATATACAGCTTCCGAATGAGCCTGTAGAGCAACCTGTTTAATGGAGTATTGCTCTGCCTGCTGTCCAATGAGGGAACTTTTCCGTAGATGCTAGCGTCATCGTTGGTAACACTCTGAAAAAACATAGCAGGAGAAAACCACGATGCTTAAAAAGTTTGCCGTCCCCATACTCGCGCTTGTACTCTTTATTCTGCACTCTCAATCGGCCCTCGCCTGTGGCGGGCTGGTGGCGCCCAACGGCTCGATCCGGCTCGCGCGCGCCACCACCCTGGTCGCCTGGCACGATGGCATTGAGCACTACATGACCAGTTTCGCCTACCAGGGCGACGTGTCCAATTTGGGTTGGATCGTCCCCCTGCCAGCCGCCCCCATGAAGATTGAGGAAGGCGGAGCCTGGACGCTGCAACGCCTGGCGATTGAAACCCATCCTCGCCCCCAGGTGGACCAGTTCGCTAACGCCGCCGCCTCCACTGCTTCGGGCGCCCAGGTGCTCCAGCGCGTGAAGGTCGAGGCCCTCAATATCGTCGTGCTCAAAGGCAGCGGGCAGGAGGTGCTGAACTGGGTCAAGAGCAATGGCTTCTTCATCAACAACGAGACCCGCGACCATCTGCTGGCCTACGCGCAGGGCAGCCCCATCTTTATGGCGGCGAAGTTCGATACCACCGCCGCCCGCGCGCGACACCAACTGCAAGGCGATGGCACACCGCTCCTGATTACCATGAAGACGCCACACATCTGGGTGCCGCTCGAAGTGCTGGCGCTCGATGGGCAGGAGGTCCAGGCCGATCTCTACCTGCTGACCGACATGCCGGTCAACACCAGCGATGTCGGCGCGCATGTCGGACAATCGGCGGTCGGCACCCAGATCCCTGGCGCGCCCGGCTTCCAACTGGCCTTCCAGGAAACGATGAATGATTCCCTCTTCCATGATCTTTCGACCGACCGCAACATGGGCTGGGTGCCGCGCAATAGCTGGCTCACCTACCTGACGCTCGATGCTCCCGACACAACCGTGACCTACGACCTGGGCGTAAGCTCTACCGGGGTGATCCACCTGGCCCACTTCGGCACGCCACCGCTGGCCGTCGTTGATCACGCGGCAGGCCCCACGCTCCCCAGTTGGCTGCCAAACCTGCCATTGGGTACCCCTCAGATCATGCTCATCGTGCTCATCTTCTTGAGCATCGCCGGCACCATCGTCCTGGCCGTACGCTCAAAGGCACGCGCCCGCGCGCAAGCCTGATGGCAATCTTCTGCGGCAACGCCGCCAGTCCGTAGGGCGTGGCTTGCCTCGCCGTCCTGGTAGTGAC
>JALYTT010000285.1 GCA_030854145.1 Chloroflexota bacterium
GGCATGAGCACCGCGTGAGATCAGTGGCCTTTAGCCCCGATGGTCGCCTGCTCGCTAGCGGCGGTGATGACAATGCCATCTTCCTGTGGGAAGTACAGACAGGCCAGAGGGTCAGGCAGCTCGATGGACACGAGAATAGTGTGCGATCGGTTATCTTCGATACTGAAGGAAACAGGCTTTTGAGTGGCAGCGATGATGAAACAATCCGTTTCTGGCAAGTAGATACAGGCCACTGTCTCAAGCTTCTGCAAGGGTATAGCAACTGGGTGTACTCTGTGGCTTTCAGTCCAGGCGGAAACCTGCTCGCCAGTGGTTACCAGGACAACGCAGTCCGTCTCTGGGATCTCAGAGATCTCAGAGATGTGCCGTTCCCCAGGCTCTTGCAAGAGCATCTCGGAGTAGTCTACTCCGTCGCATTCAATGGAACTGGAACTATGCTGGCCAGCGGTAGTCTTGATCGTACGGTGCGTCTCTGGGATGTCAATACAGGGGAATGCCTGAAAACGCTGGCAGGGCACAGCGACCAGGTAAATTCAGTCGCTTTCAGTCCTGATGGTCGCTTGCTGGCCAGCGGCAGCGAGGACAATATAGTCCGTCTCTGGGATCTCACTAGCTACCGATGCCTCACGACGCTGAAAGGCCATAGCAATCGTGTACGAACCGTAGCCTTTAGTCCTGATGGCAGCAGACTGGCCAGCGGCAGTGAGGATGCAACCGTGCGTATCTGGGATGCCCGCAGCTATCAGCGCCTGGCAACCCTGAAAGGCCATCGCGATCAGGTAAGGTCCGTAGCTTTTCATCCTGATGGTTGCCTGCTGGTTAGCGCGAGTGAGGACAATACGGTTCGGCTCTGGGATCTCACTACTTATCGCTGCCTCAAAATGCTGACAGGGCATAGCAACCGCGTCCGAGCCGTGGCCTTTAGCCCTGATGGCAGCATCCTGGCCAGTGGCAGCGAGGACACAACCGTGCGGATCTGGGATACGAAGACAGGCAACTGCCTTAAGATCCTGACGGGACACGCAGGGCTAGTGTATGGTGTCACATTCAAGATGGACAACCGGACAGTTGCCAGTGGGAGCTATGATGGCACAATCAGGCTCTGGGATGCGCAAACAGGCGGGTGCCTGCATACACTGAAAAGTGAAAGGCCATATGAAAAAATGAATATCACCGGGGCCACAGGGCTATCACCCGACCAGAGAAAGACGCTCAAACTATTGGGCGCGATCGAGAGGGAAGAGAGCTAAGGCATTGATGGTACTGTTCCCGCGCCGCCCAAATTTTCTCCCATTCAGGATACCGCTGCCAGTTCGCAAGTTCTGGCCTGCCGAGCGCGCGAGCCACCAGGTAGCGCATATACTGCCTGGGACACTTTCTCGCCACCTTATAGACAAACACCCGGCCGGAGCTATTTTCAAACAGCAAGTACTCTTCATCTTCTTGTAATTGAGAGGCCGGCATCTCAAAGAGAGAGCCATCCTCAAATACCTTCTCAAAGGGTCCTTCATGCGAGAGTCTGCTGAGGTCTACGTCCACAGGGAAAAAGAGTTGATGAGCGTGATAGCACAAAAGATCGTGCGCTTTCTCATCCTCCACGATCCAGACCTGCACCCTGCCATGCTCGGTGACAATGGCAGGCGAACCATAGGCAGCGAGGATTAATTCCTTGAGGCGTCCCTTTTCTGCCTCATACGCGGCGCGCATCTCGCAAGGCATATCGAGCATGCTGCGGATATGCTGCTTTGCCACAAGAAGAGTATAGCCTTCGACGATTGGTCCTAAACCCAGGAACACATAAAAATGCTCAGATTCATAGAGCAAGCGATCTCTATCTGGATCACAGAAAAAACAATCTTTCACCCACCCACTCCTATCTACCTTCCAGAATGACTGTCGCCACATCTTCCACCTGCTGGTCCCAGGCCGTACCAGGAATCGCGGATACTCCACCATCGCGCCGCAGCAAACGGGATGTTTCTGAAACCGCAATAGCCCGTCCTATGACATGGCAGGGACAACTAAGCGCCTGCAATGCCGCTTCAACTACGGGGAGGTCCTGGGGCGCCACCGTAAAGAGCAATTGAAAATCCACAGATGCGCCAAGGGCAACGGCGAGGGGATCAACTTGCAAAAAAGACGCCACCTTCGTTGTGACTAGATGAACAGGGAGTTGCGCTTCGTAAATCTCAAACGAAATAGTGCTGGCCTGGCCGAGTTGATCTATCGTGGCCTTGAGGCCATCCGATACATCCTGGCACGCGTGAACGGTGCCACTCCGCGCCAGCGCCAGGCCTTCAGCTATGCGAGCGGCCGGGCGCCTCCAGGAGTTGAGCAACAACTGCTCCTCTTCCTCTGCTAAGCTAAACTCTCCTGATCTGGCCCTGGTGAAATAGACAAGTGCGGTGCTGGCCAGTCCTATGCTGCCTGTAAGGCAGAGCACATCTCCCTCAAGAGTGCCTCGGCGCTTTAAATATGTGTTGCGATCCGCTATGCCAAAAGCGCTGGCTGCTAAAACCATCTCCTCGTAGCCGCCAATGTCACCGCCGATGATGGGGGTATGATAGTATGAAGCCGCCTCCTTGATGCCCTCTATCACCTGAATAAAATCGGCGTCTTCCAGCGAAGCAGGATAGCGCACGACAGTCGTCAGGCCGATAGGTGTGCCTCCCATTGCCGCGATATCGCTCAGGTTAGCCACAACCAGGTAGTAGCCTATATCGAAATAGTTCAGGTACTTTTCCTGGAAGAGCTTAAATCCTGTTCCCCGCACAAAGTCCATCCCGACTAACAAGGAAAGATTGCCAGGAAGATCGTAGACAGCACAATCATCGGCATCTTCAACGTCAAGGGCAAGCTTTACCGGCAACCCCATCCCCGGCAAAGACTGCTCTTTCAAAATGCCTCGAACGATCTCCAGGCGTTTGCGTTCGCTAGAAATATGTCCCTGCCTCTCCTCCAGGCCAGTATTTGAACGCGAACAAACTCCTGTATCGTACTTCAATTTGTATCTCTGTGACATATCTTGTGTTATTAGCTCTCAATATCCTATAATTTATATGGGTGCAGATAGTGCTATCAAATAACCTCTCTCACCTTATTTATATTATAAGGTGCAGTTTCCTGAGTGCTTTTTTTTTACTGAATTACTAGTACTTATGATTTTTGTTACACAAGAAGAGTAAAGCGACCATAATAGTCTTCTTAGCAGGTGCCATTCATGGAAGAAGAAACCCTCAAGCAAACCATCGAAACGTACGACCACATTGCCCAGAATTATGTAAAGAGAACACAGGATAAGTGCCCTCAGAAAGAGTTCGAGGCCTTTTGTCGAAACGTTGTGCCACGAGGAACGATTCTGGATGCTGGCTGTGCAGGGGGGAGAGATTGCCAGGCTTTTGTGGAACGAGGTTTTTCGGTGATTGGGGCTGACCTATCCGCAGAATTGCTCAAGATTGCTGAACGTTTTGCGCCTTCCTGCCGTTTTATCCAGGCGGATATACGAAGCATCCCGCTCCTCGAAGGCTCCGTTGATGGCGTTTGGTCTTGCGCCAGTGTCTTGCATCTAGAGCGCCACCAGATACCTTATGTGCTTAAAGAATTTAACAGGGTACTCAAAGCTGGGGCGCCCTGTTGTATCATCGTCAAGAAAGGTAAAGATCTTGGAGAGGAGAACATTGGGGATAGTACAACTCAGGGAAGGCTGCGTTTCTTCACGTATTTCCAGGAAGATGAGATACGAGACCTGTGCCTTGCAGCCGGCTTTACCGTCCTTGAGAAAAGCACTACTAACGAGAGGGATGAGCCTGGTCCCAGCGATCGCGATCAAGATTGGATCTTTCTCCTTTTACGCAAGACATGAATTGACGAAGATGTTTGCATAGCTGCGCAGTAGGAGCAGGATTTGCCCTTGAGGGCCTGCATGGGGTATCTTTGGGGGGAGACGCTCTCTGTAGAACGAGTGGGAAAGGCGGATATATGGCAGATCAATCATCGCTCTTTGGCACCGACGAGGTTCCGGTGGCGGGGTCGCGACAAACGGCGGATGAGCCGCTGGCGGCGCGCATGCGGCCGCGCACGCTTGATGAGATCCTGGGGCAGGAGCACCTGCTGGCGCCGGGGCGGCTCTTGCGGCGCAGCATCGAGGGCGACCGCATCCCGTCGATGATCCTGTGGGGTCCGCCGGGCAGTGGCAAAACAACTGTGGCGGAGGTGATCGCGCGCCAGACACACGCGCGCTTCGCCAGGCTCAGCGCCGTCTCGGCAGGGGTGGCCGACCTGCGCAAGGTTATCGAAGAGGCACGCAAACTCCGCCAGTTCAGCGGGCAGCCGACGATCATGTTTATCGACGAGATTCACCGCTTCAACAAGGCGCAGCAGGACGCCGTGCTGCCACATGTCGAGCGCGGCGTGGTGACGCTGATCGGGGCCACCACAGAGAACCCCAGCTTCGAGGTGAATAGCGCCCTCCTGTCGCGCTCTCGCGTCTTCACGCTCAAAGCGCTGACCGAGGAGCATATCGTCACCCTCCTGCGGCGCGCGCTGGCGAACAAGGAGCGCGGCCTCGGTAACATGCATCTCACCGTTGACGAGGCCGCGCTGCAACAGATGGCGCTCTTCGCCAATGGTGACGCCCGCACCGCGCTCAACGTGCTGGAACTGGCGGCCCAGGGGAGCGGCAGCGGCACGATGCAAGCAGGCGAAGCGGCGCGGCACATCACTCTGCCGCTGGTTGAAGAGGTCATGCAGCACCGCGCCCTGCTCTATGACAAGGGTGGCGACCAGCACTACGATATGATCTCAGCGCTGCACAAATCCGTGCGTGGCTCCGACCCCGATGGTGGTCTCTACTGGCTTGCGCGCATGCTCGAAGCCGGCGAGGACCCGCTCTATATCGCGCGCCGTCTGGTGCGCATTGCCTCGGAAGATGTGGGTATGGCCGACCCCCAAGCGCTGATGATCTGCGTGGCGGCGCAGCAGGCTGTGCATTTTGTGGGTCTGCCGGAGGGCAACCTGGCGCTTGCCCAGGCCGTTGTCCACCTGGCGACCGCACCCAAAAGCAATGCCCTGGAGGTCGCGTATGGCCGCGTGCAGGAGGACATAGAGCAGACGCGCAACGATCCCGTGCCCCTGCACATCCGCAATGCGCCCACCCGTTTGATGAAGGACCTCGATTACGGTAAAGACTATAAATATGCCCACGACTACTACAAAGACATGCGCATCGAGGACCCCGAACGCCCTCCCGCGCTGCAACTGCAAGAGTACCTCCCCGCCAGCCTGAGGGGTCGCCGCTACTACGAACCAGGACACCAGGGGAAAGAGGCTGCCATCAGGCAGTGGCTGGAGAAGCGGCGGGATGAGGGGTAGGGGCGGCGGCTTGACAAACCGCCCGTAGGACTGCTATCATGTCCTGGCTACCGTGTGTCCAAAAGGGTAATTCACACTCCCAACAGAAGGATCAGACCGGTACCCTATGCCTCACGCAAATAGAGGCTATCCGCTCCGCGTGATCGTTGGCTTGAAGAGAGCTGGCTCACAGGCAGGTGCGGGAACTGTGAGGAAGGCCTCCACCAACGCCTTCCACGTATCTCGTATCTGTATATGCGGAGGTGGGAAAGGAAGAAAGAAGGGGAAATGTTCGCAGTTATTAAAAGTGGTGGAAGACAATACAAAGTTTCCGTCGGCCAGACGATCGAAGTCAACCGGCTGCCTTTCGAAGAGGGGGAGCAGGTGCGCATTGAAGAGGTGCTGCTGATCTCGGACTCGGACCGCGCGATGATTGGCACGCCGTTTGTGAGCAACGCTGCAGTGGTTGCCACCGCCGTGCGCCACGGTCGCGGAAAAAAAGAAATTGTTTTCAAGTACAAATCAAAGAAGCGCTATCGCCACCGCCGGGGCCATCGCCAGGAACTGACATACCTGAGCATCGATGATGTCCTGGCCGACGGCATCAGCCTGATCACCGGGAAAGCGCCGGAAGAGCAGCAGGCATCCGCCGAGGATGAGATGGTTTCGCCGGGAGCGGAGACGGCCGGAGAGACGGTCTCTAGCGATAGCGATACTGACAGTGATAGTCTAAAGAAGACGACTCGTCGGCGCCGTACCTCGAAGATCGAGGACACTGAGGACAGTGGTGACACGGATAGTACGGCGGAGGAGGAGTAAGCATGGCTCATAAAAAAGGGGTAGGCAGTTCACGCAACGGTCGTGACAGCAAGCCAAAGATGCTCGGCGTCAAGCACTACGATGGCGAGCTGGTGCGTGCCGGCAGCATCATCGTGCGCCAGCGCGGCACCAAGATCAGGCCCGGCGTCTCCGTTGGCGTGGGACGCGACCACACGCTGTACGCTCTGGTTGATGGCTATGTCAAGTTCGGGCATGCCACGCGCGAGCGGCGCAATGTCGGCGTCTTCCCGGAGTTCCCCGACCGCCCCTCGCTGGTATTTAGCATGCCGGTCGAGGGGGCAGGAGTTCCTGCCAGCAACGGCGCGGAAGCCTGAAGTAGCTTCTAATCACATGGCGTAGCAACGCATTAAGAGAGATGGGCCTCGGAAATTTCCGAGGCCCATCTGCATTTGGTGGTGGAATAGCCGGTGTATTTACGGCTGATTTTGCTGGGCCGGGCAGGTAATCACGATCTGGTGGGCCTTGCGGTCCATCGTGAGGCTGCATGTCTGGCCGTTGATCGTGGTGGTGCCTGCGCAGCCGAGCACCAGCGTGCCGTTTACATTACAATCGAGGGGCGTGCTGACCACAGTCCCGTCGATCGTAGCGGCGATGGCGACGCCGGCGGCGTCGGTCTTCACCTGAACGGGGTCGGGCATGTTCAGGAGCTTCATACAGTTGAGGCCGTTCGCCTCGTAGGTAGCCACGAAGCGCTGCGCCAGGAACGTGAAGAGTGAGTTCGCGGCGGCCGCGTCGGGCGATGGACGAACCCTGGTCAAGTGCGCATCAAGCAGCATACGCGTCGGGCTAATTGTAAAGAGGTCGTTGCAGTATGTCCTCGTGCTGGACATGCTGGCGTTCTGCACCTGTGGCTGATCGACGCCCCGGCGATAAGCGTTAAGCTTGGTCAGGTTAGTATTGCCGTTGACGGTCACCATCGGATCGTGATTGGGTACCATGGCTACCGGATCTGTCTGGTGGGCCGCCGCCTGGAGTTCGTTGAGGGGCAGTGCGGTCACCGTCTGGCCTGGGTCAGCCAGGTCGGGCGCCATCCAGGGTGTACAGCCGAGAGCGCCATCCAGCGCGATCGATAGCAGGCGGTTATCGCTGCCGTTGACCTGTGTATGCGCGCCCTGCTCGGCCGCGATGTTCGCCGCGTTCATCTGCGCCGTCTGCCCGTTCGCGTTCATAAGGTAGGATGTCGTCACATTATCGCTCTGGTCCATATCCACGACACTGAAGTCGCGCACCGTGGGGCAGGGCAGCCCATCCTTCGCGCGCCCCAGAGCGGGAGGTACAAGCTTGCCGGAGTGGATGGCCAGGTTGGCGCTATCGAAGAAAGCCGGGGCGTTACAGTAGGCGACCTGCCCGAATATCGAGCCTTTGATACCGTTGACGCAGCGGCCCTGGCGCACGCCTGCTCCCTGCAGCAGCAAATTACTGCCGTTGAAGCCAAACCAGATACCCACAATCCCTCCCGCTGGTAGCATGGGAGTGACGGGCGCAGCCAGCGGCTTCGTGCCCTGGTCAATCACCAGGGGATCATAGACCGCGATGTGTCCCGTGGCCGGATCGATGACCGCCGCCTGCACAAAAGCCGCCTGGCCGGCCGTCGCCTCGTTGCAGGGGCCTTTCGCGGGGTCCGTGGCCAGCAATTGATAGGGGGTAGCCAGCCCCTGAACCGTCAGAGGCTGATCCGGCACGATCAGCGTGCAATCGCCGTTGACATTCGCCGCCTGCGATCGCAAGCGCGGCAGCACGAAGGCCGTCCCCACTATCATAACCAGAACGAGCGGCACCAGGATGCCTACCAGAGCAAGCGGTGAAAAGTGCCCGCGTCGTCCTCCCCCCTGAATACCTGAAAACTTTGGTTGCTTGCGCATGAGTACCTCTATCCCTTCCAAGTGATGCGAACACGGGGCGTCCTCTAGAGAGGCGACCCTGATTGTCTTAGTCTGACACACTGCGAAACGACCTGAAATTTGATGGCATGTCCTTATATCAAATAATGCATATTGGCTAATCTGTTTGCGATATTACCACAGGCGTAGGGCAGTTTTTACAACCTGACCACAGGGGTAGCAGGAAAGTACCACACTCCGGTTAAGAATGCTGATCTATAGATCAGGTGAGCGTTTTCCATTTGGCGGAACGCGGTGTAAGATATACTGGTACAAGGACTCCTCATTCATAGATCCGAGCATCGACACTCTGTACGATGCATTTTTTAGCCGAAAGGACACTTTATGCGAGCAATCATCAGTGTCGCCAACCGTGAGGGGCTGACGGAACTGGCGCGTGAATTACAGGCACATGATGTGACGATTTTCTCAACCAGCGGCACCGCGCACGCCTTGAACACGGCGAATATCCGGGCGGAGCCGGTCAGCGCGTTAATTGATTTTCCTGAGATCCTTAATGGACGTGTCAAGACGCTGCATCCAGCTATTTATGGTGGTATTCTGGCGCGTCGTGACAGTGCCGCTCATATGGAAGAACTACAGGAGCAGCAGATCACCCCCATCGATATCGTTGCCGTCAACCTCTACCCGTTCACCGAAACGATTGCCTGTGAGGGGGTCACGCTAAGCGAGGCGCAGGAGCAGATCGATATCGGCGGTGTTACGCTGATGCGCGCCGCCGCCAAGAACTTCCAGGATGTGATCGTGCTGGTGCGCCCGCAGGACTACACGTCAGTGATGGAGGAGTGGCGCGCAACAGGCAGCGTCAGCCTGGAGACGCGCCGCCGCCTGGCTGCTATCGCCTTCCAGCACACCGCCAGCTACGATACG
>JALYTT010000286.1 GCA_030854145.1 Chloroflexota bacterium
ATTTTTCTAGCCATACTATTAAGTGGAGGAAAAGGCCCCTCCAAAAAATTCGAGAGGTGTCTATGATCTGCAAAAAACCATAGGAACGGATCGAGCGGTATAAAGGGTGCATCGCGGGAAGGCAATCCATGCCCTTTACACCGCTTTATCATATAATACCCGTTTTGCAGATCACCTATAATTTGATAGGGACACACTAGAAAGATGTGGGTAAAAGACAGGTTTACAAGCCCGCCTGTTCGCCGATGGCATCATGATCTCGTCGGCGAACAGGCGGGCTTGTAAACCGCGCCCCTACGTCTGGAGAGCGCCCCTACGTCTGGAGAGCGCCCCTACGTTTCATTTCACCTACGTCCCAGCGTGAACACGCTATCAGGGGGTCGTAATAGTGCCATCGGCGTTGACGTGAATGGCCACGTGGGCGATTGGCCTGGTCGCAGGTCCCTGGACAACGGCGCCGTTATTGGCGGGATCGAAGATCGAGCCGTGGGCGGGGCAGACCAGCATATGCGTGTTCAGATCGTAGTTCACGGTTACGCCTTCATGGGTGCAGGCGCGCTCATAAGCGGCGAACTTGCCATTGGGGAGATGGATAAGCAGGCTATCCTTGCCATCCGCCGGGTTGGTAAAGTCACTGAACGAGTTCACAGCCAGGTTCTTCGAGCCGACAACCTTACCTCCATGCGCCGGCTTGCCCTTAGGCGGGTTAGCGCCGGTGCCTGTATTTCCTGTATTTGGCGGTGCCGGAACGTTGCCCTGGGGCGCCATCATCTGTGGATGGAGCAGGGTGCCCAGCATATGCTCTACGCGCTTGCCGGCAAACACGTATGTGCCAGTCGCCAGCACGGCGACGCTTCCGGTCGCCAGCAGGGCCACAACCTGGCGCCGCTTCTTCTTATTGTCGCGCCGGCGCATGGGAGGCATGACCCGCGACGGGGGCACATCGGCAGAGTAGCCATGCTGCTCCATGGGTGGCAGCACCAGGGGGCGCCTGTTCTCGCGATTTTCCGTTGGTTCCGCGACCCTGGCCGGCGGCGCCTCTGGCCTTTCGGCCCTATTGCGCATAGGGGCTGCACCCGACCACCAGGCAAACGAATCCAGGTCGGGATCATCAGCCATCAATGAAGGCAGGGCAGAGGCTTTTGGCACGCTCGACCTGGGGGCTGAAGTCAGTTCATCCGTTTCGCGTGGGAGCTGGCTCGTCGGTCTGGCCGCCTCGAAGCGGCCCCCGGTGACAGCGGCCGTCTGGAATGGCTGGTACTGCCAGGCATTCTGAGCGCCATCATCGCTAGCCAGGTATTTCGTCGCGCCGGGAGCGGGCATATGCGCCGCCGGAGTTGCTGGCACGGCAGGGAGGCGACCACCGGTGACAATGGGCGGCTTCAACTGCCATTGCTCCGGCGATGTGGCGAGCGCATCATCATCAAGGTCGGCATACGGCGCCACATCGAAATCCCGCGTCTGGACTACCTGGGTGGCGGGGGCCTTCTTGCGACCTCTCACGGCCTGTCCGTAGGCGGTCGCGAAGTCGCCAGCGTGCTGGAAACGCTGGGCCGGCTCGCGCGCGAGGGCCTGGGCGAGCACCTGTTCAATGGCGGCTGGCGCACCCGGACAGAGTTGCTGCAGCGAGGGCAGCGGCTGCTGGACATGTTGCTGCGCGACCGCCAGCGAGTCCGGCCCGGTAAAAGGCGGCTTCCCGGTTAAGAGTTCAAAGATCATGATGCCAAGCGCGTAGACATCGGTGCGCGCATCCACCTGCTGGCCCTGGACCACTTCGGGCGCCAAATATTCGGGTGCGCCCAGGAAGGTACCCCCCAGGCTGAGCAGGTGCGCGTATGGATGATCGCTCCTGCCCACATCGCGCAGTTCCAGGATGCGTACCAGCCCGAAGCCGGCCACCTGCAGGTTATGCTCATCACCGCGCAGGAGGATATTAGAGGGCTTCAATGCACGATGCACAACGCCTTTATCGTGGACATAATCTAGCACCTCGGCAACCTGCTCCAAAACTTCCAGCGTGTACGCCGGTGCGCAGCGGCCCTGCCGTTTCAGCACATTGGCCAGGGAACCTTCTGTTACATAGGGTGTGACGAGGTAGGGGTAGCCAAGGTGTTCACCATAACTGTAGATGGGCAGCAAATGCTGATGATTCAGCGCCGTGAGCGCGGTGGCCTCCTGATTGAAACGTGCGATAAAACGGTTGCGCGCCCGCACCGAAAACTGCTCAGGAATGATAAATGTGGTGAGAGCGACAGGCTGGTTCTGCACCGACTGCCGGGCAAGATAGACGGCGCTCAAACGCGCGCGACTGAGCAGTTGCTCGACGCGATACCCCCCCACTATCTGCCCTATGAGCTGGTCTACTTGTTGTGTCTGCATAACATCTTTCCTGAACAAGGTTTCACCCTTGCTATTGCTAAATATCTCTCTATCCATATTTTTGAATGTTTCGAGCCATAGGCATAGAGCTTGTGGCCCAAAAGCGGAAGGTATTTATGATACTCTCTAGAGACAGGATACATAGCATATCAACGTGCGTCAATCTGACAACCTCAGGGATAGGACTTGTGGGTAGGCGTTTTGCAGAAAATAACACTGCCTGGCCCCAACGGCGGTCGGGAGGGGGAGAGAGGGAGAGCACCCGACCGCCTATTTCGAGGGAGATCTGAGGAAGAAAGGGGGAGAGCGGAAATCGTATTTAGTTTTAAACATTTGTTCTAACACAACCTATGGTACCACGAGGTTTCATGTATGTCAAGCGATAAATAGAACATTATTTCTATATCCAGAAAGGAGGATGGGCGCGCCTCAAGGGGGGTGGATATGGAGCCGGCATGCACAATTCCAGAGTAAACTGTGATATACTGCTCAAAAACACGCAATGTTCGTGCCGATAGTGAGCAAAATATTCTATTGAGGACCCTGGGCAATGCAGCACTCCATCATTCCTTTCTCATCTTTATCGGAAGGTCCCCCTGATCAGGCATCACGCTCCCCACTACCGCTGCCATTGACTAACCTGCTTGGTCATATAGAGGATCAGAAAGATCGTTACAAAGCTGCCAAAACGCCCACGAACAGAATCCAGAGCGACCCTGGGAGAGGATCTCTCTTATTATCTACCATAGAGATCAACCAGTTCTTTTTGCTATCATCTCAAGCATAGAGTGTATCTTATTCCGGCCATGAGCACTGCGACAGCCCTGGGCAAATGGTATGGTTTTCAGTCAGGCTTACTCCAGGTGACGGCGCAGGAATCCCACTAGCCGGCGCTCCAAATATTCAAGGTTCGCGGGGTTGCGTGGCATGTGTCGCTCTTCTGGGAACAGCACCATCTCGTAGTCCCGCGCCGCCGTGTTCAGGGCTTCGACCAGACGCAGCGTATGGCGGGCATGCACATTCTCATCCATTAGCCCATGCACCAGCAGTAGTTTGCCAACCAGCTTCTCGGCATCAGGCAATACTGAACTGGCCAGGTAGCCCGCCGCATTGGTGATCGGGGATCCCATGTAGTGCTCAGTATAGTGGGTATCGTAGCCCGCCTGGAAGGTGACCGGAGCGCCAGCGATGCCAACCTTGAATACCTCCGGTGCCCGGAGCAGCGCCCTGCAGACCATATAGCCGCCATAGCTCCAACCATAGATGCCCACCCGTTCGCTATCAACATAAGGACGGCCGGCCAGGAAGCGCACACCTTCTATCTGATCGTTCACCTCGGTGTGCCCCATGGCATGTGCGATTGCGGCCTCAAAGGCCAGACCGCGATATGCACTACCGCGATTGTCGACTTTCAGCACCACAAATCCCTGCTGAGCCAGATATTGCGCTCGTAAGTCGACGGTGAGGGGCCAGTTGCTGGTAACGGTCTGCACAGACGGACCGCCATAGACGGACACCACCAGCGGACGTGGCTGGCCTAGAGAGCGCGTCTGCTCCGAGGCATAGATCGCTGCGTAGAGCAGGACGCCGTCGCTTGTGCGGAAGCTGGTGATCTCTGGCACGCAGAGTCCGAGCGAAGCAGGAGTGATCCCCCCACGCTCGAATAGCAGACCTTGCGTCTCCCCATCTGCCAGGCCGCGTAGCGTCAGGCACGGCGGGCGCTCTGGAGTATGCCAGCTATCGACGAAAGTGCGCCGGTCGGGTGAGATTACCACATCGTGCCAGCCTGGCTCCCGTGTCAGACGATGGAGGGGACCGCCAGCGAGCGAAACCGCATACAGGTGCCGCTCTAGCGGCCCATCGTAGGTGCCCTGGAAATAGACGAGGCGCTGATCCTCATCAACTGTCACCTGGCCGGTTACCATCCACTGTCCCTCAGTCAGCACCCGTATCTCACGTCCATCGCGCCCATGGAGCGAAAGATGACGAAAGCCGGTTCGCTCGCTTGACCAGAGAAATTCACCTGAGCGGAGGAAGCGCAGGTCGTCGTGGAGATTGAGCCAGGGATGGCCTTGCTCCTCAATCAGCGTGGTTGCCGCTCCGCTCAGGGGATCGAAGGCCACCAATCTCTGTGTGCATTGATCGCGTGACTGGATCAGTGCCGTCAGCGCACCATTGGGGCACCAGGTTACGCGTGCCAGGTAGAGATCATCGTCTGCACCCAGGTCCATCCAGGTGACCTCCTCCGACCCGTCCACGGCCACCACGCCCAACTGCACCATGGCGTTTCGTGCGCCTGCGAAGGGGTAGCGATGCTCCTCTACTACCGCTTGCTCCGTTCCCTGATGTACGATGGAGTACGGTGGAATTTGGCGGCTGTCAGCGCGCACGAAAGCCAGGCGTGTGCCGTCGGGACTCCACCAATAGCCATCCAGGCGATCCATTTCTTCCTGGGCAATATATTCTGCCAGGCCGTTCGTCACACCATCCAGCGCGTCACTGGTCAGTGCTCGTGGCTGCCCGGTTCCATTGGTCGCGATAACCAGAATTTCACCGGCGCGCACGAAGGCCACATGCGACCCATCCGGGCTGAGACGCGCGTCGATCGCCCCTTCGCTACCCAACAGTGGTGTAAGGCTTTCCGAGCCGCGTGCGAGAAAGAGTTGCCCATTGAAGGGAACCAATAATAGCAGCGGCCCACCCACGGATGCCTGCACAAATTGGTAGCTGACAACGCCCAACTCACGTTGCCGGCTGCGCTCGCGCCGCAACTCCTCGCTGAGGGAAAGTGTCCTGGTGGCATCCACCGCGTCGCTGACCATTTCCGTCACCTGCCGGCGTTCCCCACTGGCCAGATCATACGTCCACAACTCCTGGGCCAGCGAGCCCGATGCACCTAGCAAATAGACGACCTTCTGGCTGTCGGGGGTGAAACCCACGGAACCTGGTATATCCATACCAGGGCGTGGGTAACGTGCGATGTCCTCCAGGGATAGCTGTTTGTCTGTCATCTCATACCTCCTGTAAACTCCTCTTGTTCAAAGAAGCTATATTGTGTGCTCATATGTTGACCCTTCGCATAAGGGAAGTGGCTGTTAACCCGTTTGCGAACTCGATCCTTGTGAATTGCAGCAATCAAAAAAGCTTTCAATACGATAGCGGTCCTGAAGAGTATACCCTTTCGACAGGCAAATGGCGCGCCTTTTATTGCTCTTCTCTTGCGGATTTTTGCTCTTTTGGAGCGGCGGCGATGGCAAGCTCACTTTGAAGCTCGCGCCTGTAGCGGGAGCTTGTGCAGGGTTTTGTACCAGATGAGAGGGAAATGTTAACCATCGTAAGAGGGCAGAGAACCAGAGAGTGGAGGTAAGAGAAAGAAGAAACCATCAGTTTTCCGCAACAGAGAGGGAACCTGCCCGAAGGCTGCTTTGCACGCCTCTGCCAATTGGCGGCTCGAACCAAACCCACTCTGGTAGGAGATTTCTTCTAGGGTCAGCGTCGTACTAAAAAGGAGCTGGAGGGCATGGTTTAAGCGTTGCTGACGCAAGTAGTGTCCAGGAGTTACGCCAATCTCTTGTTTAAAGCGACGTGAGAAATGGAAAAAGCTCAAGCCAACTGTCTGCGCAATTCCTTCAAGTGCAAGAGAAGAGCAGTCATGACCCTGTTCTAAAAGTCGAATCGCATTGCACATCACATCGCTCATATCTTCTCTTCTAGAAGATTGCGCATGAACTGACGGAAGAGGGAGTGCTGGATGAGCGGCGCTTCGCAAAAACTCCGCTAAGACAAGATGCAGGAGAAGGGATATGATATAGTGAGACGTCGGATGACAGCTACGAACTTCTTGCAGAAGGTGAGAGAGAGCGTGCTGTAGTTGGGGAAGACAAGGAATAATCATGGCATGTGGAGCCTGCAATGGACGGTCTTTATAGAGTTCTCTCCACACCTGTTCTACCATCTCTGTTGGAAAGAGCACAAAGATAGTTTCAAGTTCAGTGAAGAGATGATGCGCATGAACCACATGGGGACTGGTCCAGATAACATGCAATGGAGGAACAGGCCGCCAGATCCCATCAAGATGAATTTCCTGTAGACCCTGGCAGACCAACTCCAAACTATACATATCATCGAAGTGCATCCCTGTCAGCGAGTCTCTTGCAGCCAGTGACTCGTAGCCAATGAGACCAGGAGAGCCTCTCCAGAGAATAGACGAACATGTACCCTGAGGAACAACCGGAATAGTGTTTAGGTCTAACGACATGAGAAACCTTTCTACGCGGGAAACAACTGTAGTAAATCTGCTCGCTATTGTGGCATACCAGATTTACGCCATCGCGGAACTATCGAGCAAGCGGCGAACGTGCTGCGCATGGTCGTAGTAGTGCTCATAGGAATTATCGGCGATGGCTGCAATCAGCGAAGCACCGGGCCAGGACTCTGTCCAGGCAAAACGCTGGGAAGCGTTGATATCTTCCTCCGAGAAAGTTTGAAAGAGCAGGTTTACCTGGTGGAGGAACTGCTGGTGGGCCTGCTGAAACAGGTCTCGCACCTCGGCCAGGGAGCGGTCACGGTTCTCTTGATAGATGCGCTCATTCGAACCCTGGTCGAGCCTTTCTGTTGGCTGGGGCGTCACGCCGCGTAAAAACTCTTCAAGCCAGCGGGCGCAGATTTGTTCCCACACGGCGATATGGACCATGATATCCTTGATGGACCATCCTTCCGCGGTGAGCGAAGTACAAAGTTGGGCCTCATTTAAAGGTGCAACCAGCGACCCGAAATGCGCATATTCCGTCTGGATCGTGTTCAGCAGAGTAGTTTTGTCCATTTCTTTCCCTATTGCTTGAGCTAAACATGGCGAATTTAAGCCAACAATCAGGCTGCAAGTACCAGAATAGTATAATCTAGCCGACGCGGGCGAGGCAAGCCTTGAAGGCGCACAATCTCTGCTGTGGTACAATAGGCAACGGGATTACATTTCCTCACTCGACTTCTACGGATACACGGGCGCAGCGCGCCCTCTTTATTTTTAAGAAAGCGAAGTAGATAGCTATGGCAGATGTGCAACCATTACAGGGGATACGCTACGTCCCTGAAGCGATTGGCGACCTGGCGGAGGTCGTGACGCCGCCATTCGATGTGATTTCAGCGGAGGCGCAGGCGCGTTACTATGCGCGCAGCCCGTACAATAGTATTCGACTTGAGCTGGGACAGATCTTTCCCGACGACACTACGCTGAACAACCGCTACACGCGCGCAGCAAAGACGCTGGCCGAGTGGCGCATGCAGGGTATCCTGCGCCAGGATACGACGCCTGGCTACTACCTGTACCAACAGACCTTCGCGCACGACGGCAACAGCTATACGCGCACCGGCCTGATCGCGCGCGTGCGGCTGGCGGCCTGGAGCGAGCGTGTGGTGCTGCCTCACGAGCATACGCTGAGCAAGCCGAAGGATGATCGCCTGAAGCTGATGCGGGCCTGCGCGACCAATTTCAGCCCGGTAATGAGCCTGTACGACGATCCACAGGGGCGCATGCGGCGCTTGCTCTCGGCATATGCCTCACAGGCCGAGGTCCACGTCATCGACGAAGCGCAGGAAGAGCATCGCCTGCATCCAATTACCGATGAAAAGCAGATCGCGCTGATCCACGATTTCTTCGCCGAGCGTCAACTGTATATCGCCGATGGGCACCATCGCTACGAGACGGCGCTGAACTATCGCGAGGAGGTGCGGGAACAGCGCCGGCACCTGGAGCCTGGCGATGCCGCGAACTTTGTGATGATGACGCTGATCGACGTGGATGATCCAGGGCTGCTGGTCCTGCCGACGCATCGCCTGCTATTCGACCTCGACAAACAGGCCCTGCAAGCGCTCTCGGCGGAACACCTCGCGCGATACTTCACAGTACGCGAGCTGGATACCACAGAAAACAACGAGGCGCTACTCCAGCAGTTAGCGCAGGCAGGCGAGCGGGCGCCAGCGTTCATCGTTACTACGGCCGAGCGCGTGTGGCTGTTGAGCCTGAACGAGCAGGGCGCGGCGCGCATGGCCGAGAGCGAGCATTCGAGCGCCTGGAACACGCTCGATGTGGCGCTAGTCCAGCGGCTGGTTCTGGAGGAGTTGCTGGGGCTGAGCACGGCCGACATCACGGCGGGAACACACACCCGCTATACACACGCTACCCAGGAAGCGCTTCAGGCCATCGCGCAGGGCCAGGCACAGGTGGTAATCCTGCTCAACGCCACACCGGTCCGCCAGGTATGCGATGTGGCGCAGGCCGATGACCGCATGCCGCAGAAGTCCACCTACCTGTATCCCAAACTGCTGACGGGACTCGTGATGAATCCGCTGTGGTAAGGAATCCGTAGAGCATGGCAAGCTTCACAGAACAGGCGAGTCCTCTGCCGCGTAGGGATCCGGCTTGCCGCATCCGTGTAGCAGGCCCTTGGACCTGGAAGGCCTCCCCCCTGGCC
>JALYTT010000287.1 GCA_030854145.1 Chloroflexota bacterium
TTCTTCAAGCATGAAAGCAGCTTTGGCTTGCTCGGCATTGCGCGGCAAACACGTTCGTTAGGCAATATCCGGTGTTCTCGTGGCTACCAGTGCATCGCGGGATATCGGGCCTACCCTTCATGGGTTGGAGGCTACCTCGACTGGTACAACCTGATCTACTCCTACTACATCAAGCAGTTGCACCGTCATACGGTGAGCGCCATTCTTCCTTTGTATGCTCCTCCGTCGGACGGGAATAATGTCACGGCATATGTTGCGGCCGTTACCCAGGCGGTTGCTCAGTGGCGGAAGGCATCGGCATAGTGCAACTCGTCGAGCAAGAGGCAAAGCGGCTCTCTTGCTCGACTCTTTTCTCTGTACATCCCCGAAAAAGCAAATGAGTGAAAGAAGAAACGCATGAGAAAACGTCAGACAAAATCAACAGCGACGGCTATGCCGCCTATCGTGCAACTGCTCAGTATCCCAGAAGTAGCGCAGCGTCTGGGGATAGGGCGCACGAAAGTCTATGACCTCATCAAGACTGAGAGCTTACCCTTTGTGCAGCTTGGTGATGCCAAACGGGTGTCTGTGGTCTCGCTGCAACGATGGATTGAACAACGCGAACAGGCGTCATAGCACAAGGAGGCGTTCATGAAGAAACCGTTCTCATGGTATGGAGGAAAGGGAGCACTTGCCCCTTTCCTCGTCTCACTTCTTCCTTTGCATCAGGTGTACTGTGAAGTCTTTGGAGGCTCTGGCGCGTTGCTCTTTGCAAAAGAGCCAAGCGATCTAGAAGTCTTTAATGATTTGGATAGTGGCGTCGTCAATTTCTTTCGTGTCCTTCGCAACCCGCAGCAGGCCGCAGAACTACAGCGACTTCTCACGCTTACCCCCTACGCACGTGAAGAGTATTATGACTGCCTCATACAGTGGGAAGAAGCACCTGACCCTGTTGAGAAGGCGCGTCAATGGTATGTGGGCGTGATGCAGAGCATGAACAGTTCCATTCGCAATACCGGATGGAGTACAACCAAAGCTCCGGGGTCCAATCCTGCACGCGCCTGGGTGAATACAATTGCCTCCCTTACCACATATGCGGATCGTCTGGCTCATGTCGAGATCGATCACCGAGATTTTGAGGCAGTCATTCATACCTACGATAGCCCGGTAACCTGTTTCTACCTGGACCCGCCATATCTGGCGGAGACCAGGCGGAAGGGGCGATGTTATCACCAGGAGATGGGCAGGGAAGATCATGAGCGCCTCCTTTCATGCATCCTCCAAGTACAAGGAATGGTGATCCTCTCTGGCTATGCCCATCCACTCTATCAGGAAGCCGAAGCCCTTGCCTCCTGGGAATCCATCAAGCTCAACACGCGATGCTCATCTGCCGTCCGTGCTCATGCTGCGCAACATGAGGTATCACCGGAGGTATGGACGCGCACTGAATGCATCTGGATGAATCCGGCATGTGTGCAGCATCAGCGCTCACTGTTTCATGCCCTGCAGGGTAACGATAGGACCAGCGTCGATAGCGAGATATCCCAAGACGGCGAAGAACAACAAGAGACATCTCATCATACCTCTCTGTCAGTCGAGGCCCTCTCTTGGGCGTCTTGACCCCCAAATTGAAGACAGGAAAGGATATTCTATCATGCCACGACATAGAAAAAAGAGCGTTCACGGCTCTGGCTCCGTCTTTCAGCGCAAGGACGGCCGGTATGTCGCAAAATACATTGATCCAGAAACGGGTAAGCCTCTATTGCGCTATGCTCGCAAGGAGAGTGAAGCATATGAATTGCTGGAACAGATGAAATCCGACGTTCGACAAGGAACGATGGCAAGGGGGCCACGCCAGAAGGTGAAAGATTATATGGCGACGTGGCTAGAAGAGGTTCAAAAACCGAAGCTACGCCCTGGAACCTATGTTGTGCAACGGAGTATTGTCTATCACCATATCATTCCAATGTTAGGAGAAATTGAACTCAAGAAATTGACTCCCCGACAAGTGCAAAAATTTTACACCGACAAAGAGAGCGAGGGATTAGAAAAAGTGAGTGTGCGAAATATTCATAGAGTGCTGCATACTGCTTTAGGGAATGCTGTTCGTTGGGGTCTCGTTTCTCAGAATGTAAGCGATAAAGTGGCACCTCCACAAGCACAGAAGCGCAAACTTACTATTCTCTCCAAAGAGCAGTTAAACCGTTTGATTCAAGTTGCAGGGAAGCATGAGAACATGGACGCATTTATCAAGCTGGCTGTCACAACTGGAATGCGTCATAGTGAAATGCTTGCCTTGCAATGGGATGATATAGACTTTGAAACGAATATCCTTCAGGTGCGCCGCAGCGTCGCTTTTATCGGCGGGCAAGGCTTCATTTCCGGTTCTCCCAAAACAGAGAGCGGGGAGCGTGTTATTATGCTTCCGCAACTGGTTATTCGGGCTTTGCACAAGCATAAAGAGCGCCAGGAGGAGCAGAGGAAGCGCTGTGGTGAGAGATGGAAAAATAAAAATCTCGTCTTTTGCAACAAGCACGGTGAATACATGTATCTGTCAGACAATCTTTCTCGGTACCGGAAGGTGTTGGCTGAAGCTGGTTTGCCTCCTATCACGATGCATAGCCTTCGTCATAATGTGGCAACCTTTCTTATCAATGTGCTCAAGTATCCTCCAAGCCTCGTGCAGGCGCTTCTCGGTCACAGTAGCGCAGCAATCACATTGAACATATATACCCATACCGATGATCCGCTGTTGTTACAACAAATTATGAATGATCTAGACGGCCTTTTTGGGGGAGAATAAACGCCGTTTGGTGTCAAACGTGGTGTCAAAGAGCCGTGAACATTAATGCTGTCGTGTTTGAAGCGGCTTAGAAAGCTGGATTAGCGCAGAATAATTTCTAAGCCTTCTTATCCATCTTGGCTAATGGTTCCCTCTTCAGGATACAATAAATCTATGATACCTAAAAATCAATCGCTTGCACCCTTCAGTTTCATCGAAATCTGCCGATGTAATATATGCAAGGCGAGCATGCAACATGTACAGGCGTCGCTGGCCCGCGCCTCCCGTCCACGCCGCGCTCGCCTGCACCCCTTCTTATCCACCCCTCTACTCCCCCACGCCTGCACAGCCAGGCGAGAAACAAGCGAGGAAAACTATGGATGAACCTGGAGCCATCTGGATCCCCACCACCCAGCACTTCCCAGGACGCAACGGACACACCGCTAAATGGGTCATCGTGCATGGCACTGCCGGCTTTAGCAGCGCCGAGGACGTAGCCCATTACTTCCAGCAGGCCGAAGCCAGCACCCACTACATTATCGGACAGGATGGCCGCATCATCCAATGTGTCAGGGAATCACAGGCCGCCTGGGGCAACGGACCCGTCACACGCGGGCACGACCCCTGGTGGTCTCCCGCGCTCAACCCCAACTATGTCACGATCTCGATTGAACACCTCAAACCCCACCGCGATAACTCGGACCACCTCACCGAGGCTCAGAAGCATGCCAGCTTCACGCTGATCCGCCACATCTGCGAGCGCCACAATATCCCCAAGCGCAAAGCCGACACCCAGGGCGGCATCACCGGCCACTTCTCGATGGACCCCATCAACCGCAGCTACTGCCCCGGCCCCTATCCCTGGGACGAGCTATTCGCATCTCTTCAGAATGGAGGCACTGCTATGATCGATCTAACCATGCCCGCCGTGGCGGCCTACTTCGAGAACGCCGGCAATGGCACCTGGCGCTGTAAGCACAACAGCCTGACCCTGCGCGGCGGCATCCTGGCCTTCTATCGCGCCATTGGCGGCGCGGGCCTCAACGGCCTGACCCTGCTGGGCCTGCCGCTGACCAACGAACTCTCTCCCCGGCCGGGCGTCGCTATCCAGCGCTTCGAGCGCGGCGTGCTAGCCTACGATCCACAGCACACGCTCGACAACCCACCCGGCTCCGGAGAGGTCTACCTGCTCCACATCGACTCCGGCTCCGGCCAGGACCCGCGCCTCACGACGACCGCGACCCAACTGGCCACAGAACAGCAACAACTCGTGACCTTACACAACCAGGTCACCAGCCTGCAAACCCAGGTGGCCGAACTGCAAGCCGTGAACGCCGACTTCCACCGCCAGGTCACCAACCTGCAAATCCAACTCGCCTCATTGCAAAGAGCGCCGTCACAAGTGTCACAAACATCACAAACCGACCCGCAGCCCAAAACCTGATTCAGCACCTCCGGCCGGTGGTGGCGCTATTGAAGCGCCGCCATCGCGCCCTTTCTCACAGAACCAATTCCCATGTTTCCCCGATGAGATCATGGCCAAAACTATGATGCCCTTCCTCGGCAATGCGTTGAAACCCTGTCTTCTCGTAGATATGGCGGGCCTCCACAAGGACACTGTTGGTCCAGAGCATCAGCTTCTGGTAGCCGCGGCGTCGTGCGAAGCGAACACACTCTTCGACGAGACGCGTGCCCAGCCCCAGGCCACGCGCCTTCGGTTCAACCAGCAGGAGTCGGAGTTTGGCGACCGTATCGCTGCTCCGCACGACAAAGACCGAGCCGATGATTTCCCCGTTCATTTCCGCAATCCAACAACGTTCTCTTTCGGAGCGGTAGTTCGTAATGAAATCCGAGACGATCTGGGCGACAAGCGCCTCGAAATGTTCATTCCAGCCATACTCTTGCGCATATAACACACCATGCCGGTGAGTGACCCACCCCATATCTCCTGGCTCATGAGGGCGGAGAACAAAAGGCGCAGAGAATTTGAACCCGTTGGTGAGCATACTTTCGATGGTCTGCATGGCCTTCAACAGACGCTGTTGATCCTCTGCACTCAGATCAACCAGCATTTCAGATACCTCTTCACGTGAGCGCTGGTCAAGGAGAGCAAAAGCCTCTCTGCCCTCTACGGTGAGGCTGAGGAGGAGCTGGCGTCCATCGGCCTCGGAACGAACTCTCTCAAGCAGCCCTTGTTGTTCAAGACGCACCAGGATGCGACTCAAGTATCCAGCATCAAGGCCTAACTCGCGACCCAACCTGGAAGCCGTCACCTGATTCCCTTGCCCTAGCTCAAATAAGAGGCGCGCCTCGGTGAGAGCATAGGGACTGTGCAAGAGGCCCTCGCGCAGAACGCCAATCTGCCGCGTGAAAAAGCGATTGAACTGCCGGACAGCGGCTATACTCTCTTCGGAGGCTTCAATCATCATACGTTTATCTCCTTCGCTTGACAGAAGCAATTATTTAATTGCTATTATCTATTATATAGTTGCTTTTGTCAATGATATTTCTCACAAAGACAGGTTTGTAGCAGGATGGATTGGTGCCGAATCTTTTCAGACGATAAGCGCAGACCGCATTCAACGCTTATGCCGAGACATGTTCCCATTGACAACAACTCGTTCATGGGCTATACTCCTTATAGCAATAAACCGAGTCTCTGTTTATTAATGAAAAAAGGGGAACCATGGCACGCACCGTCAACGAAGCAGTCCACGCAGCCAGGCGTAACGCCATTCTCGACGCGGCCCAACGAGCCATCGGGACCATCGGCTATGAGAAGATGGCAATTGCCGATATTCTGGGCGAGTTGCAGATTTCTTCCGGCGCGTTCTATCACTACTTCGACTCCAAACCAGCCTTGCTCCTGGCGCTGGTCGAACGCATGGGGAACCAGGTCGAACAGATCGTGCTCCCTATCATCCATGATCCCACACCTGGCGCCCTCGACAAACTCCAGCGCTTCTTTGCCGCGTTCGACCAGTGGAAACTCGCGCACAAGCCCCTGGTGCTCGCGTTCCTGCGCGTCTGGTATGCTGATGAGAACGCCATCGTCCGCCATAAACTGTACACAGCCCGCATCAAACGACTTGCTCCCTGGTTGGAGGCCATCATCCGTCAGGGGACCGAGGAAAAGGTCTTGACGACCCCCTATCCAGATCAAGCAGCGAGAATGGTCATCTCACTGCTTGAAGACCTTGCGTATGCTACAGTCGAGCTGCTTCTCTCGGAGGCACACTCGCCAGACGACCTGCCCCGCCTCGAACGGATCGTCGAGGCATGCACTGATGCGCTGGAGCGTATGTTGGGAGCGCCGGCGGGTTGCTTGCAGCGCGCTTCGCGCGAAGAGATCTCACAGTGGCTGGTCCCGCCCTCTCCGAAGCAGGAAGAACAGCGGGTTCAACCACCATCTTTTCTAGTGAAGACTTCTGAATAACGAGCCTGGTATCCTCAAAAGAGGAAAGGATGGTCACATGACAGCGATTATCGAAGTAGACAGCCTGAGCAAACACTACGGCAGCAAGCGTGGCATTCTTGATGTATCCTTCCAGGTGGAAGAGGGCCAAGTCTTTGGCTTCCTTGGCCCCAACGGCGCCGGCAAAACCACGACCATTCGCCTGCTGATGGCGCTGCTGCGCGCCGACGCGGGTACGGCGCGCATCGCCGGACTGGATGTCTGGCAGCAATCAGTGGAGATCAAGCGGCTGATCGGCTATCTTCCGGGCGAGCTTGCGCTTGACCCCAGACTCACCGGCGGGCAGATCCTGGAGTACTTCGGGCACCTGCGCGGCGGCATCGACCAGGCGTACCTGAAGCAACTGATTGTCCGGCTGGATGTTGACCCCGGCCGCAAGTTCCGCCAGTATTCCAGTGGCAACAAACGTAAGATCGGTATCATTCAGGCTTTTATGCACCGCCCGCGCCTGCTGATTCTGGATGAGCCAACCAGCGGCCTGGACCCACTGAACCAGCAGGAGTTCGACCGTATGGTCAAGGAGGTGCGCGACGACGGGCGCACTGTCTTGCTCTCTTCGCACATCCTGACCGAGGTGGAGCAAACCTGCAACCGCGTCGCCATCATCCGCGAGGGCCAACTCGTGCGCGTGGGTCTCATAGAGGAACTGAAGGACATCAAACGCCACGAACTCACCATCACCTTTGCCAATGCGGTCCCCAGCGAAGCGTTCAAAGGGCTTGCTGGCGTGGAGCAGGTGGAGACGCTGGCCAATGGCTACACCCTGCGCCTGACTGTGCAGGGCCAGGCGGATGCGGTGATCAAAGCGGCGGCCCAGTATCCCGTCCTCACGCTAGTCAGCCACGAACCCAGCCTGGAAGACATCTTCATGCGCTACTACGAAGGCGACGGCCTGGCCGTCAAGGAGGCCAGTCATGTGGTTTAAGAGCATCTACCTCAAAACCCTGCGCGATTACCGCGTTGCCATTCTGGGCTGGGGCCTGGGCATGGGCCTGCTCATGTATGTGGTCCTGGCTGCCGTTCCCTCACTGCTGACAACGCCAGAGGCACGGGCCTCGGTCGTCAGCCTGTCCACCTCGTTCGCCTGGATTGCTGACCCAGTCGCGGTAGACACTCCCGGCGGCTACGCAACCTGGAAATACGGCTTGACGATCCTGGTGATTGCCATCTGGCCGCTCCTGGCATGCAGCCGCCTGCTGCGTGGCGAAGAGGAGCGTGGCTCCCTGGATGCCCTGCTCTCGCTGCCACGTGGGCGCGGGCGCGTCGCGCTGGAAAAGCTGGCCGCCGTGTGGACAGCCTTGCTGGGAATGGGCCTGCTCATCGGGCTATTGACGTTCGCGGGCGGCAAGAGCGTCAGCGCAAACTTTGGCCTGGGTGATGCCTTGCTCTTTGGCCTGGATGTGGCGCTCATCTGCGGCGTCTTCGGATCTATCGCCTTGCTGCTCTCGCAGTTCACCCAGGAGCGCGGCACAGCCTCTGGTATGACAGGGGGCCTGCTGCTGATCTTTATCGTGCTGGATATGCTCCATCGTGTCATCCCCAATACCGAATGGCTCAGCCGCCTTTCCCCGGTCTACTACTATAACCTGAGCAAACCCATAGTGCCAGGGTACGGCACCAATCCCGGCGCGCTGCTCGTCCTGCTGGCCCTGAACGTCGTGCTAAGCGGCGCAGCGCTGGTCTTCTTTGTGCGGCGCGATATCGGCAGAACGGTAACACTGCCCAGCTTTCTGCGCCTGCCAGAGCGGGCGGCCCGGCCTGAACGCGCACTGCCGGTCAATGCCTGGTCGCTGCGCTCAGTCTATACGCGCAGTCTGGGAATGATTGCGGTTCCCACGTTCTGGTGGACGCTGGCCATCGCCGGGTTCGCCGGCTGGATGGTGGTGATCGCCAGGCAAATTGAGGTCAAGATGGCCACCCTTTATCAAAGCTCACCGCTCCTCAAAGACTTTCTCACGAAAGTCGGCGGCGGCGACCTCACTACCAACGCCACCTTGCTCAGCGCGCTCTTTGCCTTTCTACCGCTGCTCCTGATGACCTTTGCCGTCACCCAGGCCAATCGCTGGTCTGCCGATGAAGAAGATGGCTTGCAGGAATTGGTGCTGGCAACGCCGCAGTCGCGCCTGAGCGTCCTGCTGGCGCGCTTTGGGGCGCTCACCACGGCCACAGTGCTCATAGGTGTGCTGACCCTGGTCGCTACGGCGCTGGCTGCGGTCGCCACCGGCCTGAAGCTTGACGGGGGCAATCTAGTTGCCGCGACGCTTTCGCTCATTCCGTTGGGGCTCCTGATCGCGGCGCTCGGCTATCTGCTCTCTGGCTGGCTGCGCACGGCGATAGACACCGGCCTCTTGAGCTTTTTGCTGGTGATCTGGTTCTTCATCAGCTTTATTGGACCAGAGTTGAACTGGTCGGATGCGACGCTGCGGCTCTCCGCCTTCTACTACTATGGCACACCGCTGCTCCATGGCCTGCCGCTCCTGGATACGCTGGCTGTGCTGGCAGTTGCCGTCGCGGCACTGGTACTGGCGTCGGTGCGCTTCGTACGCAAAGACATCGGGCGCTGAGCTGAGACCGGGCGCCATTGGTTGATACAAAATAGGGGGAGATCAGAC
>JALYTT010000288.1 GCA_030854145.1 Chloroflexota bacterium
CCCCGTAATCATGGCTTCGTCAACGGCCGAGCGGCCCGCCAGCACTGTGCCATCAACGGGGATCTTCTCGCCCGGTCGCACAATCAACTCAGCATCGACCTGCACCTGCTCAATGGGCAGCTCGATCTCCTGGCCACCACGCATTACGTGAGCCGTGCGCGGCTGTAGGCCCGCAAGCCTCTTGATGGCCTCGCCGGTCTGCCCCTTCGCTCGCGCCTCCAGGTACCGGCCCAGAAAGATCAGGGTGATGATTAAGGCGGCGGTATCATAAAAGGTGGCCATACCCACAACGCCTGGGAAGAAGGTGGCTACCACGCTCAGCAGGTAGGCCGCCGTGGAGCCGATGGAGACCAGCGTGTCCATGCCCACAGCCCCATGACGCAGCGTGTTGATGGCCCCGCGATGAAATTCCCAGCCCACGAACGCCCACACCGGCGTAGTAAGCGCCAGCAGCACATAGTTCTCGCCCGCGAAGCTGTTCATAAAGAACATGCTCAACAGCACGACCGGCAGCGTCAGCGCAATGCTCAGGATCAAGAGCCTGCGCTTGCGCACAATCTCCGCCTGTCTGCGTGTGCTACGCTCATCGGCTTCCTGCGCCACCGGCGGCCGGGACGCTTCCCCTGTTACCAACGCGCTATCCTGTGTTGCGGCTGGCAGCACGCTCTGGGAAACAGGCACGGCCTGCGGGGTGGCTTTGTACCCTACCGCCTCTACCTTCTGCACCATCTGTGCCAGCCCTGTCTGCCGCGGATCATACACGACGGTCGCCCGCTCAGTGGCGAGGTTCACGCTGGCATCCGTCACACCGGGAACCTTCTTCAGCCCCTTCTCAATGCGCATCGCGCACGAGGCACAGGTCATGCCTTCCAGGTTGAGCACCGCGCTCTCCGGCTCCTGGGCCACAGGGACATCTCTCTCTAGCGAGCTACCTGTATCTATCGTCATAGCAAATTCCTTCAATCTTCCAGTACAATTCACCCATACCCCCCTGGTAGGGGTATAGAGAGAGTATATGCTATGCGAGGGGACAATGTCAACTGCGATACATGGATGAAACGTGGTGTTTTACTCGCCGTTCGCCGCTCGGACGAAGACGCGCTGCACCACGGTGCCGCCGACCGTCTGTGTCATCGTGCCGATGCGCAGGGTATATACGTCTCCATAGGGGGCTGTGGACTCCATACCAACCAGGACGCCGGGGACAAGGCCCAGGCTGGCAAGGTAGCGCAATAACTCCGAGTCATCATCGTTGACCCGCTGCACAATGGCCTGTTGCCCTGGCAGGAGCTGGGAGAGGGGATACGTCTGCCGCACCTCCACCCTGCCTGTCTTACTGGGAATAGGATCGCCGTGCGGGTCTTCGGTCGGATGGTTGAGCATATCATCCATGCGATCCTCGAAGGCCTCCGAGATCGCGTGCTCAAGCTGTTCAGCCTCAGCATCCACCTGGTCCAGTGGAAACCCCATGATCTGGACCAGGAAGAGTTCGAGCAACCGGTGATGACGCACCAGTTCCGCTGCCGCCATCTCCCCTTCAGAGGTCAATTCCACGCCATGATAGGGAGTATGAGACACGTAGCCTCGTTCCGCGAGCCATTTGAACAACTGCGTGATGGTAGCATCGCTGAGCTGGCCTGTAGGCTCCAACGATTGCAAGCGTTCCCGCACAGCTTTGGTGGTAATGCGTTCTCCTCTTTCGTGGAGCTTATAGCACAGCTTCAAACAGTCTACAGCGCGAATCGGCAGTATCCGTAACTCTGACATCATGAGTATCCCTCCCTTTATGTACACACCCGCTGCAGGAACCGTTCCTGCGTTGCCTGTAGGTTCGTTCCCGGTTTCCAAACCACTCTTGCCCTTATGGCCTTTCTTTATAGCTCTTTACACAGCTAAAAAACTAGTCATTATAAATATAAAATGCGTGTCAAGGATCTATAAAAAGCTACGCACCGCAAGGAACGCCTGCCTTATGCTGTGAAGAAGAGATACCCGGCGAGTATGATACCTATCAAGGTAGTAATGATAGCGAGAATGATGGCATAACGCGCGGATGGGTGGAAATGCTCTTCATCGATGGCGCGCCGGACATGCAGGAAATTGAGCAGGGAGACGAACATCATCACTGTACCAAGCAGCACAAGTGTGATGCCGATGATAGAAGAATAATGCGCGGGGTTAGGCGCCTGGTCCAGGAGTTTCAGGCCCAGCTCGCGCAGAACCAGCCCGAAGCGCTCGACCACGAAGCCGAAGGCCATGACCGCTAGAGCCGTACGCACCCAGGCAAGGAACGTACGCTCGTTCGCCAGGTGGTCCGTGACCCTCTTGCTCAAACCGATGCGCCTGGTGGCTGGCATAGGTGAAACGCCCGAACCGCTGGCATCCCGGCCCTCCACCACCTTAGGAACGCTCTCTTCTTTTTGTTGCACTTTTGCAACCTTTCTTGTAATTCACCGTAGTGCTCCGTCAGGATGTTGAGCGATCCCCTCCCGCGTAGGGACCCGGCTTGGCCGCGTCCGTGTGGCCTCCTCTCTGGCCGCGCAAGCGAGGCCGCATACGGATGCGGCAAGCCGAGTCCCTACGCGGGAGGGGGCGTCTCACCCGTTCTACGTAGAGCGCGCCTTCTGATTCCCTTTGAAAACAGAGAACAGGAACCAGAGGGAAGGAATGAGCAGCAGCATCCCTACGATTGTACACAACAACAGCAGCCACAACATTGCCGTGGAGGCGGCCGCGTTGCTGACGGTGACATCCGGCGGAATAATGTAGGGGAGCTGCGATACTCCCCAGGACCCAAGCAGGAACGCTGTCTCGACAATAACCAAGGCACGCGCCCAGCGATAGCGCCTCAGGTACAACGCTACGGCGGCCCCCAGGCCCACCAGCATCGTGGCGATCACCACCGGAAGCGCGTGCGCCAGCATGCCATTCCACAGCAGTGGGGCTTCGCTGGGGGAAAGTAGCAGGCCAGCCGCGCCCAGCACCGCCGTGATGGCGCCAGCAACGATAGCGCGCAGGCGGAAGACCTCTACCAGTTCGTCATCATGGGCGCGTTCGGCTTCGACGGTGAGGTAGATCGCCGCCAGCACCGCGCATAGACAGACCGCCATCGCGCCAATCGTCAGCGCGAAGGGTGTCGTCCAGGCCGACCCCAGATCCGTTTGCACGAAGCCATTGGCCTGCACGCGAATGCTGCCACTGGCTACCGCCGCCGCCGACGCTCCCAACAAGAAAGGCGTGACAGCACTCGCCAGGCCGAATACCCGGCTCCATACTTCGCTGAACCACTGCATATCGCTGGCATACGTGCGAAAGATGAACGCCGCCCCGCGCAGCACAATGCCAAACAGGATCAGGGTAAACGGCAAGAAGAGCGCCGTAGAGAGCGTCGAGAACGCCAATGGGAACGCCGTGAACAGGCCCACCAGCAGGAAGATCAGCCACACATGATTGGCCTCCCACACCGGCCCGATAGCCTGCGTGATCAGGCGTCGCCTGCGTTCCGCACGCTTCCCAAAGGCCAGGAAATCCCAGATGCCGGCGCCAAAGTCGGCCCCGCCAAGCACGGCATAGGCGATCAGCGCTAACCACATGACTGTGAGTATAGCATACTCAAGGATCATCACACACCTACCTGTTCTTTGGCTTCGCTACTCTCACTGCTGCTGGAGAGTACGGGCCACTCCAGCTTCGGCAGAGGCGCGCGCGCTACCCGCCGCAGCATCCAGATCAAGGTGACCGCCAGGATCACATAGATGCAGACGAAGACCAGAAAGGTGATATTCAGCCCCGGCGCCGTCGTCACCGCGTCTTTGGTGCGCAGGTAGCCATAAATGGTCCAGGGCTGGCGTCCGATCTCGGTCACCATCCAACCAAGCTCTACTGCCAGGAAGGCCAGCGGGCCTGAGAGCACGATACCCCACAGCAGCAAGCGCTGCTCAGGCACGGCACGCTTGCGTAGCAGGTAGAGCAGCCAGAAGACGGCCGCGATGAACAACACAAAGAAGCCGCTGCCAACCATGCCATCAAACGATGAATGCACAATCGTAGTATTCGGCCAGTCCGAGCGCGGGAAGGCGTCAAGTCCCTTGATGGTTGAGTTCGGATCGCCGGTCGCCAGGATGCTCAAGCCATTGGGGATCTCCAGAGCATAGTAGACCTGGCCCGTCTGTGGATCGGCCAGGCCGCCAATGCGCAGCGCGACCCCGTTCTCCGTCTTGAACAGGCCCTCCATGGCAGCCAGCTTGGCGGGCTGCGCGTCAACAAGGAAACGCGCGTTGAAGTCGCCGCTGACGATCTGGAGGGGCGTGGCGATCAGCGCCATGCCCATGGCCAGCATCAGCCCCTTGCGCCGGTACTCATCACGCTTGCCGCGCAGCATAGCCACCGCGTAGACCGCCGCCACGCCAAAACCGGTGGCGACGTAGCAGGCCAGGATCATATGCACGGTCTCGTAGGGCGTGCTGGGATTGAAGATAGCCTGCACGGGATCGATCCCAGTGACCCGGCCGTGCTGAATCTGAAAACCGGCCGGGGTATTCATCCAGGAGTTGGCGCTAACGATGAACCAGGCCGAAGCCAGCCCGCTGATCCAGATCGGGAACGAGCAGAGCCAGTGGACGCGCGGCGACAGGCGCTCCCACCCGTACAGGTAGAGGCCCAGAAAGATGGCCTCCATAAAGAAGGCAAAGCCCTCAAGCACAAACGGCAGGCCGATGATGGCGCCAGAAAATTTGGTATAGGTCGGCCACAGCAGGCCCAGCTCAAAGGAGATAATTGTGCCAGAAACGGCGCCAATGGCAAAGAGGATGGCTGCGGCCCTGGCCCAGCGACGCGTCAACGCCATCCAGACCGGGTCCTTGCGCCGCAGCGCCAGCCCCTCGGCAATACACAGGAGCAGCGGTAAGCCTACCCCCAACACCGAAAAAATGATATGGAATGCCAGTGAAGTGCCCATCTGGACACGTGCAGCTAACAGGTTTGACATACATGTTCCTCAGGAGCGTATGGATGTGAGACCCATACGTCTATGCTCAGGTTATTTCGCGTTTTCTATCCATCTATAATTGTAGGACCACCTGTACAGAGCTACCACCCCGGCTGGTGAGAAGGTGTTGCAGGAGAGGTAGGGGCGCCGTTTACAAGCCCGCCTGGCAGGCAATACGTGTTGTGTGAAGCTTTGCGGGCTTGTAAACGGCGCCCCTACCTCTCCTGCTCTTTCTTTTTAATCAGGAAAATGTCATAGAGCAGATTATGTTACAATGTTCCCTGGTAAGTACGCAGAAAGGTCATGGTACGATGTCCACCAGCAGGCCCGGCGCGGCGGAGAAGATACTGGCCCGCTTCAAGCCCCTCCGCGAACATCTCCAGCCGGGGGAGGAACCTCTTAGTGCCACGCCCGCGATCTGGGACAGCGAGCAGGCACAGCGCGGCGTCCCCTGTGACGTGGTGCTGACAAACCAGCGCCTCCTGGGGTACGCGTTCGCGCGCTTCCCGCGCCAGCGGATCTTTCTCGAAGCGCTCGACCTCGCCGACATCACTGTCGTTTCCCTGCGCCAGAAGAGCCATGAGCCGCTCTTCCGTGAGTTACTGGTGAGCGAAGGGTCGCGCAAAGTCTATATTCGCTCCAGCAGGCCAAAGATTGAGGCCCTGTATGCCTCCCTGCGCGCGGCCAGCGAGCAACGCACGCCTCAGACTAACATCACCCTCGATGAGCCAGCAAATACCGAGGCGACGCCGGCTCCGGTGTCCCCCATCTATGGCCGCCAGGAGATCCGTACGCCCTTCGAGCGCTCACCACTCGGTCTCTCGCTCCTATTCGCCGGCGGTGTGCTGCTGGAGCTACTCGCCGCGCTGCTCTGGCTGGCGACTCAAAGCGCCCCGTTGGCGCTACCGCTGTTTATCGCCGGACTGGTCTGCGTGATCACGGCTTTTCTGACACGCAGGCGATAGACATTATGTAGGAATATGGCGCCCGCGAGGAGCGCCACTACACATAAGCTGTTGATGAGAGGACCTCCTCCCGCGTAGAACCGGGCGCAGGCCAGCGGCGCCCCTACACGAAATCCCGAATCCCTACGCGGGTGGGGGAAGCGCCGCTCTGCGGTCAAATGAAGCGTGTCACAACGCTACAATGGAGATTTTTTCGCGTCGCGCTCTTTCTTGAGCGACTCCTGGTGCTGTTCCCAGCGCGCGCGTATCTCATCTTCACTGGCGCCGCTGTCGTAGGCCGGTGAAATCAGGGGGCTGGCGCGCTCAACCCTCACCAGCACTATCGATTGGATTGGGCTGGCCGTCCCCCGGCTGCGGTAGAAGGCCAGCAACTCCTCGAACCGCTCCCCCTCGCTGAAGATGGTTGCTGTCCCCTTGAAGCGATAGCCCTTGCGCATGATCGGATCAACAACGTTGATCTCTATCACAGGATTATGCCGCAGGTTCTCGACGGTACCCGGCGAGCAGATATCGGCAAAGACCAGGTGCTCGTCATCCCAGATCAGCGTCGTGCCCTTGGGCGAGAGATTGGGCGTTCCATCCGGGCAGACCGTCGCCACGAAGCCCAGGCGCTGCTCCCGCACCACGCGCTGCATATCCTCGGTCAGTTTCTGTGCCATCCCTGTTGTTCCCTTTCAGTAGCTTGCGGATCGTTGAGACACCAGCATCTCACTGCCTTTGAAACACGGCATTCTTCTCTCTATTCTATACTGAAAAGTCATAGGAGCGGCATGGGCGCAAGTGCTTGCTGGACTCGTCCAGCCAGTTCTCTGAGATCCTTGATGCTGTGAAGCGTAATGGTGCGCCGATCTAGCGTCTTTATAACCAACTTTGTGGGATTGTAGCGGTACGCACGCAGGAGCCGTGCAGTAGCAATGTGTTGCCAGGGCAAGGGTGTCGTTCGTGCGCCTTTGGTGTGAATCATGCCATTCTGGTACAGGTACACGACCGTCCCACTCGCATTGATCGTCCAGGCGGCTGGCACGGCTTTGACGGCGAACACCGCCAGGGCAATAAACGCAATCCCCACTGCAATGAGCTGCGGAGCATTATCATCTCCTGTGAGACCCATCTGCGCCGCGATGCCATACGAGAAGCTTAGCAGCGCGACTAATCCCACACAGAGGAATGGAGGACCCAGAATAAGTATGGGACAGCCAACGAGCATGGCGCGGGTGCGCTCTTGAGCCCGGTACGCCTTGATGAAAGGTCCCAACGAATACCACGCGGCAAGGCCCACGATGGCATCGGGAATGCTCGTATCCGGTGCTTGCCCGGCCGGCGTGTAGGTCATAGCATTTCTCCTTCTCGCAGGATACGCAAGTGGAAGGGTACACTTCAAGCGTACAAGGAGGAACTGTTCATGTCCAGGCACCACTGCACAGATTGCGTGTGAGCTTTCTCACTTGCCGTCGTTCCTACGCAGACGCCTCTCGTTTCCTGCTCCCTCTGTCTTACGTGTACGCCTATGGGGCTACTCGCTGACAGAAAAGAACCCGCCGCAAGCTGTTGCGGTTTGAACCCAGGCGGTTAGTCCTACAGTTGTAAAAGTGTGTAGCGTAAATAAGATTGCCTTCAGAGGAAGGCTTAACAGGCCTTCTATTTCTGTTCTTATCATGCTCACGCCTCTTTATGGTTCTTAGGACATTGAAATAACATGGTTTCGCCATGAATCTTGGCGTGCGGATCTGCTGTCTACCTCGGAACCCCTCTTTCCCGCTCTGTGAGCCGCAAAGGGATTGATCCACATATTATCAGGCACGCCATAGAAGTTGGCACCGAGAGCGCCAAGAAGGCTTTGGCAAACGCTTTTGCAACCTTCCCTCAGACACGCTTCGTCGTCGAAGATCTGATTGCTGAGGGCGACAAAGTAGCTCTGCGGGTCACTGCTCACGGTGTTCCAACACCTCCAGGAGAGCCCCTCCCTTTCATCATGGAGATTTTTCGGATCGAAAACGGACGCGTGGCCGAAATATGGGGCGCTGGAACCTTGCGCCAGCCCGATGTATAATGCATTCCACACGTGACAAATGGAGGGGCGCATGAGAACCCCTCCTTTGCTGTATCGTTTAGCGAGTCATGGGTGGGTGTGCATCAGCGCGAACTACCGATTACGCCCAGCGGTGACTTTCCCTGACCAACTGAGCGATGTCAAAAGAGTCATTACGTGGGTGCGAGCACACGGCCAGGCATATGGGGCGAATCCCGCCGTGCTATTTATCGCTGGTGGTTCCGCAGGAGCACATTTAGCTGCACTGGCCGCACTTACCTTTGATGATCCCAGGCTTCAGCCTGGTTTTGAGGACGCTGATACCAGGGTGAGCGGCGTCATTGCCCTGTATGGCTACTACGACTGGCCCGACACCACTGGCGCCTGGTCTCCTTCTGGTCGTGATCATAGTTGCAGCAGCCAGCGCCCTTGCCGCATGCCCGCAAAGACGCCCCTCCGTTTTTCGTGCTGCACGGAGACCGGGATACGACCCTGCCCGTGGCGAAAGCGCGTCATTTCGCCCACAACCTGCGGAGCATCTCACACAACCCCGTGGTCTACGCCGAACTGCCAGGTGCTGAACATAATTTTGATCTGTTCCATTCGATCCGCGCCGAAGCAGTCATCAATGGGATTGAAGCGTTCGCTGCCTGGGTGCAGACCGATCCGAAAGCGTTGGGAGGAAGATGGTAAATAGCGTGAATGTTGACGATTTTTAAGCCGAAACATGGGAAATCGGCGCGAATTTAGCATATATCCACATCCCTGTGCTATCCTGTGAAGAGGCCCACCCATACGGCGCTATCATCACAAAGGAGCATCGCGTTGACTACACCATCTCTCATCATTCGACCCCTGGCCAGCGA
>JALYTT010000289.1 GCA_030854145.1 Chloroflexota bacterium
GCGCAGGCCTGCGCCCTGTTCCAACGCCGACAACGCGGGCGCCATGTTCCCACTGCCATGTTCCCACCCACCAACATAACCGGGTCAGAGCACTACGCTCTACCTACCTGAACTTCGTGCCGTAATTCGGCGCCTCCTTGGTGACAAACACATCGTGCGGATGGCTCTCGCGCAGGCCCGCGTTAGTGATGCGTACGAAGCGGGTCTTGCTCTGCATCTCTTCAATGGTGGCGCAGCCCGCGTAGCCCATCGACTGGCGCAGACCGCCTACCATCTGGTGAACCACCGGTCCCAGCATGCCTTTGTATGACACGCGCGCCTCGATGCCCTCGGCGATCAGACGCGTCTCGTCGGCGATGTCGTTCTGAAAGTAGCGGTCCTTGCTGTAGCTGCGCTGCTTCATGGCCGCGATCGAGCCCATGCCCCGGTAGTCTTTGAAACGCTCACCATGCGAGATAATCAATTCGCCAGGACTTTCATCGACGCCCGCCAGCAAGCTGCCAAGCATAACGCTGTCAGCCCCCGCCGCGATGGCCTTGGCGATGTCGCCAGAGTACTGGATGCCGCCATCGGCCACTACCGGCACGCCATGCGCCCGCGCCACACGCGCGCATTCGTAGATGGCGGTGATCTGGGGCATACCGATACCCGCGATGATGCGCGTTGTGCAGATGGCACCCGCGCCGATACCCACCTTGACTGCGTCCACACCCACCTGGATCAACGCCTCGGTCGCCTCGGCCGTGACGACGTTGCCCGCCATGAGCTGCGTGCGCCTGCCGAAGCGATCCTTGAGCTGCGCGACCTTTTCGATCACCATGCGCGAGTGGGCATGCGAGGTATCCACGATCAGCACATCCACACCCTCCTCGACCAGAGCCGCGCTGCGTTCGTCGCTGTCCGGTCCAACCCCTACGGCCGCTCCCACGCGCAGGCGCCCATATTCGTCCTTGGAGGCGTTGGGGTAGAGGATCTTCTTCTGGATATCCTTCATGGTGATGAGGCCCCTGAGCATACCGTGCTCATCCACCACCGGCAGCTTCTCGATCTTGTAGCGATGCAGGCTGTCGCGAGCCTGCTCTAGCGTGGTACCAACCGGCACCGTGATCAGGTGGTCACGCGTCATCAGTTCCGAGACCGGGCGCGCCACATCCGTCTCAAAACGGATATCGCGGTTCGTCAGGATGCCCACCAGCCGGCCATGCTCAACCACGGGGATGCCGGAGATATGGAAGCGCTGCATGGCATCCAGGGCCTCGCTCAACGAGGCGCTCGGCCCCAGCGTGATCGGGTCGGTAATCATGCCCGACTCCGAACGCTTCACCTTGTCCACCTCCTGGGCCTGGTCCTCAATGGAGAGATTGCGATGAATAATGCCTATCCCGCCCTCGCGCGCCATGGCAATCGCCAGCCGCGCCTCGGTCACAGTGTCCATGGCCGCGCTCATAACGGGGATATTCATGCTAATAGTACGCGTTAAACGCGACTGCGTGGAGACATCGCGGGGAAGCACCGCCGAAGCGGCCGGTACGATCAACACATCATCAAAGGTCAGCCCTTCAAGAGCAAATTTTTCGCCAAAGTCGAGGTCGAAAGCGCCCGGATGTTGCGCCTGAGACATGATGGCAATGTCCTCCTTAAAAAAAACGCCCGGCACCGTGCCAGGCCTCCTATGAGAGCAGACGCGATCAGGCGCGTCCCTACATAATAAATAATTCCTACTACTGTAGCATCTGGGACAATAAGCCGTCAAATACAACCCTTCCCAGCGTTTAACCCGAATGGAAGAACTTCTGTCTACCCAATTCAATCAAACAATGTTATAGTGCGACCAAGCAACCAGGCAAAAATACTTTAACAGATGCAGGCATTAAATTTATAAGAGAGGGTTGCTATGTCAGAGGAAACTCTCCGGAGCCAGTGACACATGTCCAGAGAGCACCGACGACCCATTTAAATGCACTACACCAGCGACGCGCCCTTTTCAACCACGCGCGCGCTTCCTCTATTTTATATCAACGAATAGGCAAGCCATCACCCCTACGGATTCGCCCAGCAAGCGATCTTTAAGTTAGTCGTAAAATTCGGGGAGCTTCTTCAGCGTCTGCCACTGCGGACCATCGTGTCCGAAGATGACGAGCGCCACATGCTCCCGCTGGACAAGGTCAAGCAACTTGCGCGTGCTGGCGCGCGTATCTTCCTCATCGGCGTCGAAGCGAGCCTTTGGGCGATCAGGAGTGAAATGCTCCTGGATAGTGACTGCGTCGATCGTCAGCAGCACTGGCCCCGTGTTGGGGAGCCGCACGAGAACCGACTGGTGACCCGGCACATGACCGCTGGTCTCGATCAAGGTAAGTCCGGGGAGCAGTTCGGTATCGCCATCGACCTGCCGGTAGCGTGATGCCGGCACATCCCACTGGGGACGGCTCCTGGCGAAACGCTCATGACCGCCACTGGCAACCTCGTAGTGCTGGCGCTGCACAATCAGTTCTGCGTTCGGAAAGGCATTATGATGCCCTGCATGATCGACATCGAAATGGGTACAGATGAGCATATCGATAGCGGCCGGTTGCAGACCAATCATGGCGAGCTGCTCAATCACATTCTTCTCTATGGTGGGTGCCGGCATCCCCGGCGGACCCTGAGTGACTCCGGGCGGCAGGCCACTATCAATCAAGATGTTCTTGCCATCGCCGGTCTGAATCAAATAACAGGGAACGGGAATATTGACCGGGGGCATGTTCGCGACCCGCATCAGGTAGAGTCGCTGTGGAGCAGAGGCACTGGTTGTCATACACATCCTCTTTCATCGAAAATATGAGAGATGGTAGAGGTAAAAAACTACCATGCGATACTACGTTATATCACATAGCTCTCCATTATAGCGTTTGTCCGCTATCTACGGTAATAATCTGGCCAGTCATAGCTTCTTGTTCCAACACCGAGCAGATGATTTTGGCGATATCATCAACCGTTGAAATGCGTTGCAACAACAGGTTATGGCTTAACCGTTCCATTCTCTCTTCCTGGCCTGCCCACCATCTGGTCGCGACGGCTCCGGGGGCCACACTGCATACTCTGATTTCAGGCGCTAAAGCACGGGCCAGGGATTTAGTCAGACCATGGACTGCCGCTTTAGAGACAGCGTATGGAAGCGAGGAGCCTGCCCCTGAAATCCCTGCTATGCTGCCGACATTGACGATGGCCCCCTGCTGCTTTTTCTTCATCAAAGGAGCGACGGCCCTCGCGCAGTAAAACATACCTTTGACATTCACAGCATACAGCTCATCCCATACCTCCTCGGTTGCCGCTTCCAGGTCGTCAAAAGGAATGTGCCGGGTGATACTGGCATTATTGACAAGCACATCAACAGTCCCGAATTGTCGTTCGATTGCATCGACCATTGCCCGTACTTCTCTGTCCTGGGAGACATCGGCCTGTATGGCGATTGCGCGCCCACCTGCGTTTTTAATCGTCTGTGCCGTTTCGTCCGCCTCGGCTTTAGAGCGCGAATAGTTCACCGCGACAGTTGCACCCCGCGCGGCCAGTGCGATGCATGTAGCCCTGCCGATCCCTGTCCCACCACCCGTAACGAGAGCCACCTTGTTCTGTAAATCCATGGTCCATACTCCTTTTTTCCTGTTTCAGCTAAACAGCGCGATTCCCTCACATAATAGACACGAGCGAGTAGCTCTCTACGGTACCCCAAATACGCTACGGAGAGAGCTATGCTGAAATTGAAAGTTAAGGAAGTGGCACTATCAAAGGGGTTTAGCCAGGGGAAATTAGCCAGGGCCGCCGATGTGGCTAACAACACCATCAGGGCTATTTACCGGGACCCGTATCGAGAGGTGTCCACGATTACTATCAACAAGATAGCGAAAGCGCTGGGAGTGCCTGTCACAGACTTGATTGAGGACGTTCCCGGTCCTGAGGAAGAAGCTTCACTCCACTGATAAACTGAGTTCAAGATAACAAAATGAGGCCCCCTAAGGGGACCTCATCACATAAAGCTTGCGCTATGACAATGCGATTTATAGAGTTCGCGACCGGCGCATTCCCACAAACAGGTTGTACAGCAACACGATCACCGCAAGCACAATCAGGATGTGAATGAATAAACTAGTAATATGCACTACAAAAAAGCCGATGAGCCACAAAACCACCAGGATGACGACGACTGCCCAAAGAAGACCAACCATTGCGTAACACTCCTTTGATGAACTAGTGCGAACAAACGAATAAAAAGAGATCATCTCCCCCAACTTTCTCTGGAGAAGGCAACCTCTACCAACCACTATAATGATTCACGAATCAAACAACCAAAAAGATTTAAAATTCGCGAATCTCTTAAATTCGAAAGTGCCAATGCAGGAATTTCGTTACCTTATGATCTCAGCGCTTTATGATGAGGATGTCAGAGGGGTCGGATGTGGGCTTGTCATAAAAGGGGAACTGCTGTACTGTATATAAAGACTATTTTGCATAGCAAGGCTAACTCTGTGGTAAGGAGCAATTTCTATGTCTGCTGACGCGCAGACAACGACCCAGGTGGCCCGGACGCCGGCACAGTCAGTGGGCGACGCGGCCATTGTCGTTGAGACATTTACAAAAATCTACGGCTCCCAGCGAGTCGTTGACCAGTTGTCATTCAGCGTGCGGCGGGGAGAGGTCTTCGCCCTGCTTGGTCCGAACGGCGCGGGCAAGACCACGACAGTCGAGACGCTCGAAGGCTACCGCAAGCCGGATACCGGAAGCGTGCGCGTGCTGGGTCTCGATCCCATTCGCGAGGCTGGGCAACTCAAGCCCCAGATCGGCGTGATGCTGCAACAGGATGGCCTCTACCCCGGCCTTACAGCGCGTGAGGTGCTGCACCTCTTCGCCGGTTACTACCGGCGGCCCCAGGACGCGGATGCACTGCTCGAACGCGTCGGGCTGAGTTCGGCGGCGAAGACGCGCTGCCGCAGGCTCTCCGGCGGCCAGAAACGCCGCCTGGCCCTGGGAATCGCCCTGGTGGGCAACCCCACGCTCGTCTTCCTGGATGAGCCGACCGCCGGCATGGACCCGCAGGCGCGCCTGGCAACGTGGGAGATCATCCGCGATCTGAAACGTAACGGCGCCACCGTCCTGCTCACCACCCACCTGATGGACGAAGCCGAGCGCCTGGCCGACCGCGTGGCGATCATCGATCACGGCCGCCTGGTGGCCCTCGACACGCCGGCCGGATTGACCGGCGGCCAGAACGCTAATATCGTACGCTTCGTGGCCCCCGCCGGCCTGGACTGCACGCAACTGGCCGCGCTACCATCCGCCGCGAAGGTCGAGGAGGTGCGCCCCGGCAGCTATCTTATCGAGTCCGAAGCGATCCCCGCGCTCCTGGCCGAGCTGACCGCCTGGCTGCGCGACCAGCACGTCACGCTCTCCGAACTACGCGTAGGCCACGGCTCGCTCGAAGACCTGTTCCTGCGCCTGACCGGCTCAGAGATGCGAGAATTATGACAAGTTCCTTGCTTTCATGTACGGGCGCCGCTCGCCTGCGCCCTGCCTGCTTTCATGTACGGGCGCCGCTCGCCTGCGCCCTGTTGGCCTGTGAGAATATATGACAACACACACTATTGATACAGAGACACACAACCCCAGCCAGGCGGCGCCGCTGGCGCGCCAGGTGCTGGTACAGACACGCGCCGAACTCCTGCTGACGGCGCGGCGCGGCGAAAATGTGCTCATTACGCTGATCGTCCCGGTGGGACTCCTGGTCTTTTTCGAGTCGGTCAACATTATCCCGGTGAGCAGCGGCCCGGCGGTGAACTTTCTGTTGCCGGGCATCCTGGCGCTGGCGATCATCGCCACTGGCATGGTCAACCTGGGCATCGCCACGGCCTACGAGCGCTATTACGGCGTCCTCAAGCGGCTGGGAAGTTCGCCCCTGCCTCGCAGCGGCCTGATCAGCGCTAAGGTGCTCTCGCTCCTCGTCCTGGAAGCCTTCCAGGTGATCATCCTGGTGGGCATCTCTATGCTGTTCTACCACTGGCAGCCGGCCGGGTCTCCGCTGCTGGCCCTGCTGGTCATCGCCCTGGGGACCATCGCCTTCGCCGCGCTGGGCCTGGCAATGGCTGGCGCGCTACGCGCCGAATTCACGCTGGCCGGCGCCAACGCGCTCTACATGGTCTTCCTGTTCATCAGTGGCGGTATCCTGCCCCTCAACCACCTGCCAGCTCCGATTGCCGCGCTGTCCCAATTCCTGCCCGCCACGGCTCTGACGCAGGCCCTCCAGGCCTCCATGTCCAATGGCACCGTCTTCCCCGGCTTCTCACTGCTGGTGCTGGCAATCTGGACTGCGCTAATCCTGCTCGCCGCCATATTCACGTTCCGCTGGGAGTAACCCGCGGCTCGTTGGCGAGGCAAGTGTCCATAGCGGCGACGGCTGACCTCGCCCGTGGTGGCTGCCGGGGGGCGAGGCCAGCATGCGTTGATACAAAATCATGTGTCGGCCTTGGAACAGGGCGCCCTCATTTCTACATTGACAGAAATCAGACCCTCTCTTGCAAACGTGAGGTATTTCACCGGGAAACTATGGAAGACCTCATCACACAGGTGGCGGTGTTCTGCTATCCTGAGAGGCATGAAAGACTCATCTTGCTCTCCCTGATTTGCCTGGTCGCGTGAAGATGGACTTCAATAAAACGACTATAGGTAAACTGTACAAGATAAGCAAAAAAATGATTTATTGGAGAAATGCTATGTTCAATTTCGTTTGCGCTCTCGCGAAGAGACGCTACTTGCTCTCTCTTCTGGCCCTCGTTCTGCTCTGTGGATGTACTTCCCAGGTTTCTCAAACACCAACAGCCACTACTCAACCGGTTTCTCAAACACCAACAGCCACCACTCAGCCGGTTTCTCACACGCCAACGGCCACTACTCAACCAGTTTCTCATCCACCAACAGCCACCACTCAACCGGCCTTCACGTCGTATGCCGGCAAGTGGGAAGTCCATGGCTCACTGCTTTCTATCACTGCTAACCACACTGGTCTTGAGCAGTGGAATGTTGGGCCGTGCTCTCAGTCTACGACTACAGTCCAGATGTGTAATGGCAATGCCCAAATAACGTTTACAGAGAACGCGGCTGGCAGCATCAAGGGAACGATCCAGTCAGTCAGCTATCGCCAATGGACTGGTGGCCCGGCACCCGCTGGATTTCAGCCTGATTCTGCTGATCCGCGCGCTGGGGATACCTTTCAGCTCCAGCACAACGGTGTACACCTGCTCTACACAACCTGGTTTGGTGCGAAAGTGAGTCTCAACAACAATAATCGCTACTGGTGCGATGCATACGCCTTAAAATCCGGATGGAAGCAGTGCGGCGCGTAGCCAGAAGCAAAAAAACGCTACGGCCCTACTTGATGCGATTAGGGTCAGCCTGGAAACCTGGATCGGGCCTACTCCCGGTGAATCAGCTTGCTTGCCTCTGTTCACCAGTGGCCCCGGTCCAGCCGACGCAGGCGAGGCAAGCCATCGCCCCTACGCGGACCGGGACGCCCAGCGACTTTTAAACAGCCCTGCCATTTAGTGAAGCCAAGTTGATTTGAATAAACCAGCCGGGTATACTGTAGTAGAGCTTGATGCGATGGCTCTTGTTTACAGAACACGATTGATGGAGGACAGTGTGTATTTTTTCGTGAAAACCCAGAATCCCCGACCAGGCTTTCATCTAGATATGACGGACGACGAACGCGCGATCATGCAACGCCACGTCACCTATTGGTCGGATAAAGCGACCCAGGGCATCGCCATCGTGTTTGGGCCGGTTATGGACCCAAATGGTGTGTATGGGATTGGCATCTATCAGGTTGAAGATGAGGCAGAAATGCGTGCCCTTCTGCAAGCAGATCCTGCAAATGGCCTCTTACACTACGACCTACTCCCCATGGCGCGTGCGGTTGTCGGCACGACCTTCAAGCAATGACCGATCATTGTATGATTTGACATAGTTTTCAGTTAACGACGCCTCTTCTTCATCTTCGCCAGTTACGTGCGAGCATTCCTGGTAGTTTTTGTCGCGCGGGGAGCCTCTTCCTCGGCGAACTCCAGTTCCGCCTCGGATTCTGGGCGGGGCAGGCGGACGAGGGCGACGAGGAACATGATGAGAATGATCACGTGGAGCGCGGTACACCAGGCACACAGGGAATGCAGCAGCACCAGTTCTACATAGACCAGGTAGAGGGCGGTGAAGATGCCCAGCAGGAACCAGATGAATTCAGCGACGCGGACCCAGTAATGCTCCGGGAGCAAACGCAGGCCGGCAATCGCCAGGGCCGCGCTCACCACACACCATGCCAGACCGGGGACGGTGATTGGGATAGTCGTACCGGGCACAAGAGAATAGGGGCTTGAGACCACACGAGCGCAATCAATGAAGCCGGTGGTGGAACAGACAAGAGGCACATGCGCATAGTGAACCGTCGTCAGGTAAATAGCGATCCCCGCACCCACCACTGACAGCAGCAGGAGCAACACCTGATCTCCCGAACGTCGTAACAGTCCCATTGAGATCCTCTTTCTTAGCGCACACAACAGCATCTTTTGCGAAAAGGATACCGCGTCGCGCCAGGTCTGTCAATATCGCTCTTTCAATTGCCCCTACTGCTCCGACACAGGTCATTTGCCGGGTGAGACACTCCATCTGATGCCCGCCGGCGCGACACAGGTCATTTGCCGGGTGAGACACTCCATCTCGCGTAGATACCGTCTGCGTTGTCAAGTGTTTTGGCTCGATCTTTTCATCGAGCCGGAAAATTGGTTAAAGAGAGTGGCGGTGTTTTGAGCACAACCGGTCCCTGCTCGGC
>JALYTT010000290.1 GCA_030854145.1 Chloroflexota bacterium
GTCAATGTCAGTCCTGCTCAGGATACTCATACTAACGCCTGGCATAGCATTCAGACCTATCTCAATGGCGATTCGTCGTACTTCCCCGCCTCGAATGGACATGTCTCGACGATGGGTGGGCCAATGCCTGATGTGTACTATTACCTGCGCACTGTGCTTGAACCCCATGTGAAACGCTTGCAGGCTTCGTTCGATCTGCAACTCAGCCTGGCCCAGGCCCTGTTCGACCTGGCGGACCAGATCGAAGAGACAGATCAAAAGATCAAAAATAGCTTCCTCGGCACGGGAACGCCCTTGATCACGACCGGGAAGGGACACGGCTTCGTCCCCTGAGGCATGGCCCCATGATCTCGCATGAATACAGGGAGAGAAAGATATGGATGTCGATCAACTCAAACAATTGATCCAGCAATACTTTGTGCAGCCACTCAACCACCTACCCATAGCCCAGATCAAGCTTTTAGAGACCAATCATGACCAGAGCGTGCGGGATTGTCAGAACGCCATTGGAGCGCTCTTTGCGCCGGGTGGTCCTTCATTTGAAGGCAAGACCGCGGACGCTGTCGCTGAATACATCGGGACGTATCTCAACGCCGAAGAGGCGCTCAGTCCTTACGCTGGCAATGGTCTGTCCGCTCGCATCAATGAGCTGCTGCGCGACAGCGCGACGACGCTGGATCACATAGAGCCGAAGTTGAGGGCGCTTCAGAACAACGCGGCGTGGGCGGCAGCGGGAGCGGCTGTGGCAACAGGAGAGGTGGCGGCAGCACCAGAAGAACTAGGAGCACCTCCCACAATACCCCTTGTCCAGCTTCTGATCATGCTCGGCGCGGCAACCGTTTTTGTCTGGGCCAGTGCGGATCAGCAGAACCAGATCAATGACCTCACCGAGAGTGTCAACGCATGGATCGCCGAGATGCAGACCCTCGCGCAGCAGGCAGACCCGCCGGGATCGCGGCTTCCAGGGCCGCCGTCGAAGATCGAGGCGGCTATCACGTTGGATGCCGTGCAGCTCCTCTTCAATGCTGCGAAAGGTCGCCCGCCGGTTGATCCGCGACGCCGGCTGAGCAGCCTGAGCGACCTCGAGTGGGTTACGCTGAGACAGTATCTCACCAGCAAATATGGGTGTAGCGCAGGGGAAATCCAGGCTATCCTCAACACGCTGGGCACAAGGAAGCTGACGGTCCAGCAGTTGGAGATTATCTTGCAGGTGCTACATCTCAAAGCGCAGATGCAAGGGTTACATGATCAGATGACCGGGTATAATGTTTCTGGCATCACTCGCCTGCAAGCTCTGCTTGATAGGGCTATCAAGGCGATTGAGGATGGGAATCCCTATAGTTGGACTCAGACGAATCTGAATACCTGGCTCGGTCAGCTACAAACGGTTGGCGCTGAGTGGGGGGCCATCCAGGCACTCGGACCCAATACCGTCACCGGTATCGAGGTACGTCATCCTGGTAGTGGTCCGGTTGATTTCGAGACAACTGATGGAACGTGGTACGAAAGCAAGATGGAGGGGAATATCCGCTTTGATGACCTTCTTGACCAACTCAGCAACTACGCGAGGGCTGGAGCACCGGCGCTGGGCATTGTTGTCCCGGAGAACGCCCCCAAAAATATCGGCTACCTGCTCCTGGAAGCGCTGAGAAAAAGAGGATTTAAACAATATGGCGAAGTCAAAGTCATCCGCGTGCCTCCCTATAATCCGCTCAACCCTGGCGGCTGGTGTAGCCTGCCCGACCGGAACTATATCCCGTAATCCGCTGCATAAGGAACACAAAAGAGAGACAGACGCGTTATGAGAGAGAGGAAAAGAGCGTTATGAGACATTACACCGAAGGGATCATTTTTATCCCCACTCAGCTTCTTGCGTCGCGCAAAGCGCTTATCGAGCGTATTCTGACTTTTATTGGGGGACCGCAGCAGATCTTAAAGCAGGAAGTTGATCTCCTGTACGACAATATCAGCGACCTCAGTCTGTTGGAGGCGCTGGAGCGACTCAGCCAGAGTGACGAACCCGGATCGTTTTACATTGATCTCGGCGGCTTCACCACCAGAATCTGGTTTGAGCAGCCGCAGCAGGAGTACTGCTGGTTCTTGTTAATGGTGGATAAGTATGCCTTTCTTGAAATAGAAGGGGACCCGGCAAGAGTGGAGAGCTTCTCAGCAGCCTGGGTGCGCTTCAGCGAGGCGATGCAGGCGAGCGCGGCCGTCTTCTCCAATGCAGTGTATGATAAGACGCTATGGATCGAAGAGCACCTGGCCGCTTTACTCAGCCGTGATATGGAAGCGTTTGTCACAAATGTAGACTGGCGAACCTATCTCGAACCAGCGTTAGGCCGGCTCTGGCGAGAGCAAGCGCAAGAACCCCACAGATATTTCATCCGTGCGGAGGAACTGCCCTCAGGAGCGCTGCTCGTAGAGGCAGGAGAAGGCTATAATCCCGAAATGGGGGATGGGGATGCGTTGTATCACGCGCGCTTCTTGATCGAACACCTCACGCGGCATCCAGAGGTCAGCGGGAGTGGGCGGTTGCTTGAGACGCTGGACCAGGAGGAGAAACGCCTGCTGCGCATCGAGGATGAGGCAAATTATGGCAAGCATGGGAAGAATGCCCGCTATGATCCTGAGGGGGAACGCGAGGCTCGTATGATCCTGGACGAGGTCCGCGCCACCTGGCTCTGTGCGCTGGAGCGTCCCGGACTGGTGGGGGTGCAGCAGACATTTGCGAGCGAGCCGGGACAGGCCAGCGTGGTCGTCCCGATTGTTGCTGAGGAGGACCGCGAGTGGATCATCGCAACGCTGCGCCGCCCGTTCGATCTGAACGCGGCTGACTGGAACGATCCGCAGACGGGATTACAGGGGCGCGTCCAGCGGATGCTGACGGCGGCGCGGCAGCATCCGGTCAAGGGGGAGCCGCCGCGGGTGCTGGTCTTCTTCTGGCGTGGAGTCTCCTCCGAGGTCCGCGCAGAGTTGAGCGCCTGGGGCGCGGACATTGAGGTGGCCGATCACTTGCCGGTCCTGCAGGAGTAAGCCAGGCAGGGCGCAGGCCTTGTCGGCGGGCAAGGCCTGCGCCCAATAGGTGTCAGGGGAAGGGCAAGGATCGACGGGTCTCCGCGAATCCGTAGGGCGTGGCAAGCCACGCCCTACGGATTCGCCGCTCGCTTTCTGCAAGCGATACCTTTCCTTGATGCCTATTGGGCGCAGGCGAGCGGCGCCCGGACACGAAATTGCGTGATCCTCCTGGTGTTTACCCTATATCTCTTATGGCCTTATGGTTCGTCCTCTACCTTTTCCTCCTCATCCCCGTCGTCCTCAAACCCCTCATCCCCGTCGTCGTCCTCAAACCCCTCATCCTCTTCCTGCTCTCCTTCCCGCCGGGGAGGGATAAATGCCTCGCCTTCGTACTCATCCACAGGGAGAGGGACCTTGTTGGCTTCCTCGTAGAGTCCCCGACCCTCCTCTCGCAGGAGCTGTACTTCCTGAGGAGTAAACGCCTGGCGGGCCAGACCGCTCACATTATCGAGGACGCAGGGCCAGCGTTGGGCGAACAGGAGCATGAAGTCCATGGCAAGCTGAGCACTCCCCTCGTTCTCGCTAATATAGATTACCACGTTGGTTTGTGGCGGGCCGCCTAGCTTGCTCTCAAGCAGGGCATCAAATTCTGGGTCAGGATAATGTTCATCCTCTTCAAGCTCAAACAAGACATAGGCCTCTCCTCGGCCCAGCCGGTAATCCAGGTAGGGGGAGTAACCCAGACGCACAACTCCGTTTTGAAACAGAAAGGCCTCCAACTCATCGTGCGGGATGGCGACGCTCGAATACAACTCCACTGGTTCCATTGCCTATAACCTCCGTAGATAGTCGAACAGATCTTTCAGTGATCTTATGATAGGTATGTCAGGTATGCCAGAGGGCATGTTAATTTGTTGGCCGCTAGCATGAGAGTAGCGGGGTGCATAGAGAATCACTTGCTTGCCCTTCGGGTTGATACGAGGGTCAGTCTGTTCCTTGCGTAGCTGTCTGCGTTTACTCTGCGTCTCGTTTGTTACCTCAATAATCGCGGTAGAGGTTTCTACATCGATTTGGCCTATCTCTACGCCATGTGCATCAAAAAACTTCACACGGAAAGCAACTACGTCCTCGATAAGCGCTCTTGCTACCTGCCCCTCCAGTCGTATATCTTTGTCAGATGAATTGACTGCGGCGGCGACCTGCACGACGAGCGCGCGTATCTGCTCCACTGTGAGACTCAGTTTGTCTGTGCCATGCGGGTCTTGTTGGGCGGTCTTGATACGGGTAATAATAGCCTGGATCTGGGCGTGCGTAAAGCCTGCTTTGAGGATCGCTCGAATATCTTTTACGCTGAAGCCGGCTTTCAGGAGGGCTTTGATGTCGTCGGGTGAGACATCTGGAAACTCTTTCGTGAGCGTCTCCAGGTCTTTCTTCAAACTGAGAGTTGGCGGCGCCACGGGCTTCTTCGGCTTATTGGGTAGCCTGGGGCGCGGGCGACCGGCGATGTCGTGCATGAGGTTCTGCCAGGTGATCCAGATGAAGGCCAGCGTGCCAATCAGTTGGATGATGATCAGCACGGCGGAGAGCACTTCCGCCAGCGTCAGGCCGGTGGCGACGACATCTTCGGGGACATCGAGGCCTCCCTGCACCGCTGTGGTTACGTCTACGACTGCGGTGACTTCCAGCAGCGGACCGGTATCGGTGACTTCACCGGCGGCTATCTCTACCGCGCTCCCGATTCCGGTTATCGCCGTAGCACAGGCTCCCGCGGCCTCGGCAACTGGCCCGGCCAGCGCGCCCGTGGTTCCTGAAAGGGCGAATTCCGAGAGGGTATACTCGTCCATCAACCCGGTTACGGCATCGGCGCCGTCCCCGACAAAGGCATCGGTGCCCGCGGGATTGGTCAGATCATCCACGATACTCTAAAACCTGGCGACCGAGCTCTGGTGATTGGTGGCCAGTTCCTCGGTTGCACTGCGAAAATCTTTGAGGGGGCCAGTGATCGGCTCGACCCACTGCTCCAGGATCTCTATGGCGCCCATCCTCTAGCTTCCTCCCGCCGTGTTGAAGGCCTGCGCCATATCCGCGTCCGTGATCCCGGCAGCGTCCGCACCCTGTGCCAGCGAGGTGGCGTAGTCTATCTGCCACTGGTAGGACTCGCGCAGCCGCCGGTCATATCCCGACAGCACCGCGCGCACTGGCCCCTGCATGAAGCCCGGAAAACTGTCGATGTACCCCTGAACTCTCCTCCAGGTGGCCTCATGTTGCGCCAGCGACGAATTTGCATTCGAGACAATATCCCCCGCGGCCTTGCGCATGCGCTCAACTGGAAATGTCTTGAGGTCACGACCACCGTTCGCATTACCATCAGGCCCAATTCTCATCTTGTATTCCTCCTGATATCAGCTAACCTGTATTATGTTGACTATAATTGTCATTTCTATTCATTGGCGTTAGTACATCGCAATAGAGAAGTATACCTATACATGCCCCAAAAGCAAGTATAGGTGCGCGGATAGCGGACCATATTCTGGCATATCCCCATTTCTTGATACCTTCGCATCCATTCTTGCCTACCGGTGCCTCGTATTATGGTCCTACCTTTCTTGCACCTGCCGTCCAGTATAGGCCATACTCTCTATAATGATATACATGGTGGACATGGGCGATGGGTGACATATGCTGGAGGCCGACAGGGCACCCGCAAGAGAGGATAGGGGCGATGGGAGAAGGATGTCGGGCTTAGAGCAGGGCATCCGCCAGGGAGGATAGGGGCGATGGGTGACATATGTCGGGCTTGGAGCAGGGCACCCGCAAGGGATGCCCGTACATCTCTGACCGGGTGGAGGTGGCGCGGTGATGGGGAGCAGCGCTGGTGGCAGGTTGCATCGTCGATCCGGTGATTTGTATGAGAGCATCGATCGCGGGGTCAGAAATGTACGGGCGATCCCTTGCGGTCGCCCTGTATGTGGGCGACATAATACGTAAGGGGGCGTGTAGGTCAGGATTTCATGTAGAGGCGCCGTTGGCCTGCGCCTGGTGGCGATGGTCAGGATTTCATGTAGGGGCGCCGCTGGCCTGCGCCCGGTGGCCGGCGTTGTGGACAATATAGCAAGGATTACACGCTATGGGAGATGGCAGCCTTTCTAGTGGGAGGCAGATCGGGAATTATTGTATCGTCGCGGAACTTGCCAGCGGGGGCTTTGGCAGCGTCTACCGGGGCCGGCATGTGATCTTCACTGAGCGGCCGGTGGTGGCGATCAAGCTCCTGCATACGCATCTTGTTTCAGAGCGCGAGCACCAGCAGTTTATCCAGGAGGCGCGGCTCCTTGAACGCCTCCAGCATGCCTATATTTTGCCGATTATCGACGCCGGCGTACACGAGGGCTTTCCCTATCTGGTGACCGCCTACGCGCCCCGTGGCTCGCTGCGGGCCTATGTCAAGCGCCTGGGTGGACAGCCCCTGCCGCTGGAGGAGGCGCTGACGATCCTGACGCAGGTGGGCGCGGCGCTGCAATTCGCGCACGAGCAGAGCGTGATCCATCGCGACCTCAAGCCGGAGAATATTCTCTTCAATGCCGGCAACGAGGCCCTGCTGGCGGACTTCGGCATCGCGATGATCCTGGAGTCGGGCAGCGTCAGAAGCGCCAATACCAGCGGCACCCCGGCCTATATGGCCCCCGAACAGTTTCGCGGCATCGTGAGCAGGCAGAGCGATCAGTATGCCCTGGGCTGCATCGCCTACGAACTGCTGACCGGCCGCAAGCCCTTCGTTGACCGCGACCCCCTGGTGCTGATGGTGAAGCATGCGACCGAACTCCCGCTGCCGCCAGGAGACCTGAACCCGCACCTGCCCCCGCACGTCGAGGAGGCAATCCTGACCGCCCTGGCCAAGTCGCGCGCCGACCGCTATCCCGATATCACGACCTTCATCGCAGCTCTGGACACGTCGGAGACAGGGCGCGATGTGGAAGCAGAGCGCGATACGGAGACAGGGCGCGATGCGGAGACAGGGCACCATGTAGAGACAGGGCGCAGGCAAGCGGCGCCCGTACATATCACCCCACGCGCATTGCGTGCGCCGCCGGGTGAATTTACGCGCCCGGCGAGGCCCACGCGTGCGCTCGATAGCGCGTTACCGACGCCGCCGGGCATCTCTATTGAAGAGGATGAGCATGGGACGGATGCCATAACGTACAGCACCGAGCCGGATATCATCCAGTTGCCTGCCTCGCGCTCGCGGCCGCCCGGCACGCTGCCAACGCGCAGGCTACCGCCCATCCCTGATATAGCGCGCTCCGCCTCTACCCTGCCATTGTCCCGGCGCGCTGCCATGCCTCGTTCGCGTCCAGGTGGCCAGCCCTCTAGCGACCTGGAGCAGGATATCACGACCGGCCACAATCGCGGCTACCCAGTCTCCTCCCGGCCGCCGCTGCCTGCCCCCAGCAGAACCGTTCCCGGCATCACACGCGCCGCGCCGCGCGCTCGCGTCCGCCGCCCGGTGCTGTTGATGGCAAGCCTGCTGGCTCTCGTGCTGGTCGTCCTACTTGTTGGCGCCCTTGTGAAGGTCCTGGCCCCCCAGCCGGCTACCGTCACCATCACGCCCGCCACCGTTGCCCTGGCGAACTCCTACACGCTCACCGCCGTCACCGGCCCTCCCGATCCCGCCCAGCGCCAGGTGCAGGCCCGCCTGCTGTCCACGAAATCGGCTGCGCAGTCTCAGACGGTGAATGCAACTGGACATGCGCAAACGCCGGGGGTTAATGCTCATGGCTCATTAACGTTCTTTAATGGTGAGTTCGTAACACAAACTGTATCTAAGGGAACTACTTTTGTGGCCAAAGGAATAACAATAGTGAACGATATAGATGCGCAAATCCCCGCAGGGAATCCTCCAAATTTTGGTCAAATAACTGTTTCTGCTCACGTAGTCAATGCCGGCATAAATGGGAATATTGCAGCCGGAGCTATAAATCAGTTTTGCTGTAATCCTAATTCAACAATCAAAGTAGAGAACCTTGCGGCCTTCACCGGTGGACAAGATTCCCAAAACTTCACCGTTGTGCAGCAGAGCGACATTGACGGAGCCGTGAGCCAGCTTGCGCCGCGACTCATATCGGGCGCGCAGAACGTGTTCAATACATCGATACATATCAATGAGAGGCTTGTGGGTGCGCCGCGCTGCACGCCGAGAGTGGGCAGCGATCACAATGCTGGGGATCATGCCGCGACGGACACGGTGACGGTAACGGCGGTGTGTAGTGGGGAGGTCTACGATTGGGGGGCGGCGCGCGTGCTAGTGGAAGGTCTGCTCAGGGGCGAGGCGGCGCGCAATCCGGGGGCTGGCTACGCTCTGGTGGGCGGGCTGACCAGCAGCGTCGCGCAGGCGGCGCCGGTCGATGGACAGGGTACGATCTCGCTGCTGGTCAATACCAAGGGGTTGTGGGCCTACGCATTTTCTGGGACACGCCTCCAGGATTTGAAATCCCTGCTTGCCGGCAAGAGTCGCGCCGAGGCGAGCGCGCTGCTGGCGCGTCAGGCCGGCATCCAGGCCGCCACCATCCAGATCGCCGGCGGTGATGGCAGAACGTTGCCGGCGGACGTGGGGCAAATCGTAATCGTGGTGCGCGCGCCGTGAGGGGCGCAGGCGAGCGGCGCCCGGATACATATACGAAACAAGAGCGAGCGCGTAGGGTTACAGGGCGCAGGCGAGCGGCGCCCCTACACGAAATGAGGGATGCCGCTGGTTGGAACAGGGCGCAGGCCAGCGGCGCCCCTACACGAAAAGAACCACACGCTCGCATCCCTCATTT
>JALYTT010000291.1 GCA_030854145.1 Chloroflexota bacterium
GAAACGAAATGCCGCATCCGTAGGGGCCTCGCGTGCGCGACCAGAGAGGAAGCCTTCCAGACCCCAAGGACCGTTCACACGGACGTGGCATTTCGTGTAGGGGCGCCGCTGGCCTGCGCCCCGTCCTTACGCGGATGGGGGTAAATGGCCCTGCCTGGACAAACCTTGCAGTCGCCTTTCCATGTCTCGCATGATAAGATATAGATATATAAGGGCGATCCCTGCGGTCGCCCATGGTCGCTCTTGTTGGAGGCACCGATGGCTGTTGACTATAAAGACTATTATAAGATCCTGGGCGTGGAGAAAAACGCCGATCAGAAGGCGATCCGCCAGGCGTATCGCAAGCTGGCCCGCCAGCACCATCCAGATGTGAACCCCGGCGACAAGGCCGCGGAAGATAAATTCAAAGAGATCAACGAAGCCAACGAGGTGCTGTCTGATCCTGAGAAGCGCAAGAAATACGATGAGCTGAGCAGCTACTACCAGCAGTATGGACGCATGCCGGGCGCTGGTGGGCCGATGGGCGCGGAGAATGGCTCTGCTGGCGGTTACCAGTATCGCACGATGAGCGAGGAGGACCTCAACGACCTCTTTGGCGGGCAGGACCCGTTCTCTGACTTCTTTGAAACGTTCTTCGGCGGCCGGGGCGGTCGTCCCTACACGGCAAGCCCAGGTGGTCGTGCTCAGCAGCAGGCGACCGCGGGGCGCGATGTGGAGTCGCTGATCGAGGTAACGCTTGCAGAAGCCTACCAGGGTGTCACGCGCGTCTTTGAACTGACCGAACCGGGTGGCGAGTCGCGTCGCCTGGAAGTGAAGATCCCCGCCGGCGTCGATGAGGGGTCGCGCATCCGTATCGCCGGTCAGGGCATGGCGGGAACAGCGGGACGCGGCGACCTCTACCTGCGCGTGCAGATAGAGCCTGATCCGCACTTTACGCGCGAGGGTACCACATTGCGCACACACGTCGATGTACCCCTGACAACGGCCATGCTTGGTGGTGAGGCGCAGGTACCCACCCCCGATGGTCGTCGCCTGATGCTGCGTATCCCGGCGGAGATCGTCAATGGACGCTCATTCCGCCTGCGCGGTCAGGGTATGCCGCACCTGGGGCAGTCTGAGAAGCGCGGTGACCTCTACGCCGAGGTGAATGTGGTGCTTCCCACAAATTTGAGCGATGAGCAGCGCCGTCTCTTCCAGGACTTCGCCCGTTCGCTCGCTCATGCGAGCTAGCCATAGATACAGGAGACAGCCATGGATGAGTACCGTTACACCCGCATTATCATCAAGAGCGGCCAGTCCGCCTCATACTACAGCGAGCAGGAGATGGCCGACTCCTGCCACCTTGACCTGCTGATGGTCCGGCGCCTGCGAACCGTTGGCCTGATTCAAGGTATCGAGACCACCGAGGGGGAGTCGCGCTACAGCGAAGAGGACGTGGCGCGCCTGCGCCGCATCCGCCGCTTGCACCGCGACCTGGGCGTCAACCTCGCAGGTATCGAGGTGATCCTGCGCCTGGATGCCCAGATTGAGGCGCTGCAACGTGAGCTGGAACAGTTCAGGTCATAGAGCGGTGGCGCAAGAGCGAACGCCTGCTCGGTGCTAATTCCAACACCTCTTCTGGTCTTGCCAGCCATTCCTGTAAGGCCGGGGCAAGCGAGGTGGTCCACGCCTGACTGGCAGTCAAAGCCATTTGATAGGCCGTATACGCCTCCTCATCGGCGAAGGAGGCGAACCAGACGAAAACCTGCTCGCCTTCGCGCACAGGCAGTTGGGGAAAGGTATTCTCGGCTGGCTCAGTGATGTAATATCCCAGAAGCACGGCTCCGGCAGCGCAGAGCACGGGTGTGACCTTCGTCTCAAAAAAATCGACAAATGGGCTGCCAATGGGCGCGTCGAAAGTGTATATGGTCGCGATAATCATTCCTCCCGCCTTGTCTTGCGCATCCATCGCAGGGCGGCGAGAGGGATCGAAGCGCAAACCGGAGGCGGCGCGAACAGGTTTGAGCAACAAGACATTGTCTGAATCAAGCATGGTGGCATTGGCCGCTGTGCGATGGTCTTGCCAGATTGGACCAAAATAGAAATTCTGGAGAGCCTGGCGCCGCGCTTCCATATCGGCAAAGCCGCGCAACCAGACAAATTGATCAGGATCAGTGCGACGACGGAACTGGCCAATAATCTGCATGCCGTACTGTTCTTGTCCTTCAAGTAAATGGCGCTCAAACAGCGCGATGAGTTCGTCGCGGCGACCTGGTTTGAGCGTATACTGGCGGAGTTCTACGACGGGATAACACGCGGGATCGTTGGACTCTGACGGGTGTTTCACACCCTCTTCTCCGTCCTTGCTGGCTCGTGTCTCTGACATTTCTCTTGCTCCTTTTGTAGAAAACGTGAAACCAGACCAGAATGTGTCTGGTTTCAGTCGGACGGATTACGGCTCTCTGGTAAACATCATGACCCAGTTGGTTTCCCAATGCGTTCCCTCATCAAAGGAAAACGCTTGTTGCCAGCGTGCCGTCGTCGTTGTCAGTTCATCCCAAATAAATCGCACGTGCAGCGGTTGACCATCTGGAGTTTCGATCACCTGGAAGAAGGTGCCGACTCCCTCTGCAAATGTCCCAAGGAGCGGTCTGAAATCCAGAGGATTGCGGTTGTCGATCCAGACAATTGACCATTGGTGTGTAGTGGGCTCGAAAGCCTTCACACTGTACCCGAGTGCTCTCTCCCCTGAAGGAAGCGTTGCCTCCCAATGCTCAACAACTGCCCGGCCATCAAGCTGTGTTTCAAACCGATCGTAGCCCGAAAATTCTTCCCACTCGGCCTCTTCCCCGAACGCCTGATCGGGCGAAAAATAATCCCCCTTTTTTCGCCTGTTCAGTACCTTCCAGGTTCCAATCAGGGCATCAAAATTGTGTGTATGAGAGTGATTCTCTGTGTCGTTCATGCACTGCTCCTTGTGTTCAACCTATCGCACCCCTCAATAGGGAGGGGTGCTGGCCTTCTTCTTTTCTTGAGTATAGCGCGAAAACATGGTAAAATTGACCCTGTTTTCCTCTCTTTTTTTCCAGGAGCAAAAAGTGGTCTATCGTCCAACAGCTCGCGTGCTCACTGTCTTAGAACTCTTGCAGTCTCATGGACGCATGACAGGCCCGGAGCTTGCCCGCCGGCTGGAAGTGAATGTGCGCACAGTCCGAGGTTATATTGAGATGCTTGCCGATCTGGGTATCCCTGTGGAGGCTGAGCGAGGTCGCAACGGGGCATATCGGCTGAGGCCAGGATACAAACTTCCTCCCCTGATGTTTACGGAAGACGAGGCTCTGGCCCTGACGCTCAGTCTCTTGATGGCCCGTGAGAACGGTCTGGCACAGACCACACCTTCCTTTGAGGGTGCGCTGGCAAAAATCGAGCGGGTTCTGCCCGCTTCCATCCGCGAGCGCGTCCAGGCAGTGGGGCAGACTGTGGTGTTTGAGGACAGTTCCCCGCACGTTGCGCCTCCACTCGCGGCGGTAATGATGTTGAGTTCAGCCGTCCAGAACGAACTGTCTGTCCGCCTTCGCTATCGCTCGGCGCGTGGAGAGGTGACGGAGCGCGCTTTTAATCCCTATGGAGTTGTCTCTCACGAAGGCTTCTGGTATACCATTGGCTACTGTCATTTGCGTCAAGGTCAGCGTCTCCTGCGCCTGGATCGTATCTTCCGGGTTGAGATAACCGACGAACTCTTTCTTCGCCCGGCAAACTTTGAGGCACTCGCCGCCGTCCAACGCGCGCTCGCCTCTGTTCCGCGCGCCTGGCAGGTTGAGGTATGGTTAGAGACAACGCTGGAAGAGGCACAGCGCAAAACCCCACTTTCAAAGGGGCATTTTGAAGAGCAAAACAATGGAGTACTCATCCGCAGTGAAGTGGAAGATCTCCCCTGGATGGCACGCTTGCTTGCGGGTCTGGGCATCCCATTCATCATCCATTCTCCTCCTGAATTGCGCACCGTTTTTCGCCAATACGCGCTCGTGATGATGAGCTATGCCGGGCAGACTGAAGAAACATCGTGATGGTTCATCTGAATGGAATAGATGAGTTATGGTTTCTTTGAGGCGCTCAATCAAGATATTTTCTCTGTGTTCTTGCATCATGAGTCACGTCCTTTACTGTGGTGGCAACGATATCCCCATCGTCGGCTGCGTGACCACGCCGCCGGGAGGCTGGGTTGGTGGCAGGTGCGTTCCTGGGGCGTCGCCGATCTGCCAGGCGGCCAGCACAAACTCGTCGTAGGGCACGCCACCTGTCGTGCCGCTCCATAGCTTCTGGCTCAGCGCCTGCATCGCGGGCTTGACTCTCTCATGCACCTCGGCATCGGTGACAGCGCCACCCAGCTTGTCGTTCCATACTGCGAACATGCCGCCCAGCAGGTGTGGGTCGTCTGGCCTCAGGTTCAGAGCCGGATTGGCAAAGTCAAAGATATTCGGCTCCCATTTCTCGTAGAGCATCTGGCTATCCAGGTAATCATGGTAGTATCCGGCCTTGGGCACAATATACAGCAGGTTGTCATTGGCGTTGATGATGTGAAAGCCCTGGTTTACCATGTCGATAGGATTGGCCCAGCGATTATTCCACACATCGATGACGATATCGGTGTTGACCTTGACCGCGCTCTGCATTTGTGTCAGGCTGCCCCACATCCTGGTCGTCTTTCCCTTGCGTCTCAGGTAATCATCGTACGTGTTGATGTATTGCCTGAATCTGTCGGCATCGCTTTGCGCGTATTCGTCCGCGCCTATATCGATCTGCTTTGCCGAGAACCAGGGCAGAAACTCATCCCAGATGGCATTCATAAAGGTGTATGTATGGGGATTGCCGAGGTCGAGGAAGTCCTTCGAGTATTGTGGGCTGGCCAGGTCGGGGCGATATTGCGTGAGAGCCAGCGCGTGCGCCGGCGCGTCTATCTCCGGTGTAATCGTGACGGCATACGCGCTGGCCACCGTCTCCAGGGCCTGGATGTCCTGCCGGGTATAGGAACCGTCGCGAGCGGCCAGGCCCTTGAAACGATCGCTGTTGAGACGGAACGCCGCGTAACTGTGCTTCCAATCGGGGCTATCTCCGCCACCGATCTGGTTATCGTTGAAATGGATGTGAAAGTCATTCATTTTGTACCAGGACATGAACTTGACATAGTCTTCCAGGAAGCTGATGGGGAAAAACTTGCGCCCCGCGTCAAGCATGAAAGCGCGCTCTTGATAGCGTGGGTAGTCGCGCGCGATGCCTTTGGGAAGGTGCGCCCGTGTGCCATCCTGCATCAGGATTTGCAGCGCCGTCCGCGTCCCATAAAAGACGCCAGTGTTTGTCCTGGCGCTGACAGTTGTAAAGTCACCTATGCTCAAAAGATAGCCTTCGCTGCCAAGGCCGCGATCCGCGTTGCTTAAGGTGAGATAGAAATCGCCGGTCTGGGGCGCTCCCGTGGTGAGGATGGGGAGCATATGCCCGGACACGCTGAATAGATCCCGCTGGAAGACCTGCGTTGTCCCCTCCAACTGGGCCGCATCTGGCAGATCTACGATAATACGAGACGTGGGACCAGAGGTAAACAAGCCGCTGCTCCCGTGCCACTCGCGCAGACCGGGGATCACTGTCGGTACCGGGTTGGGGCTGGCGAGGAGGTGGCTCAGGTCAAGCAAACCTGCGGGGACGATGGTGATGAAGATAATCACGATGCCCAGCAGCAGAATCCCCCAGATGACGATGATCCTTTTCCTCACGTGCCGCGCTCCTTCACAAGAAAGCTTCTCAGGATTAGCATAACTGTCCTTTCCTGTGCCGGAGCATAGCCCTTATACACAGGCAGCAGGTACGTTGTGAAGTATATGCCTGAAACAGTCCATGGGTCAATTTCTTTCCTCCGATATATGACCTAAGAGCTATAACATGCCGATATGGAACATAATGACTACTCTTGATATGCTAGCGCGCCAGCCGTACATGTGCCGGGAAGCCGCTGAACTGCGCGCGCAACACCTCCATACCGTCCTGATTGAGAAACATGGCGCTGGCTTGCAACAGGCGCTTGACCTTGTCCTTCTCGGCAATGGTGACGGTGCAGGTGATGGTGTCTCCGATGTAGACCGCGCTGGCGAACTCGAAGTGCATCTCGGTTGCCAGGAAGCCAATCATGCCGCCGATATGCGTAATCATGCTGGCGGTCAACAGGCCAGGAATGATAGGGCGCTTAAACCAGCTCTCCTCAAGAAAGAGGTAGTCGATATGGTAGGGATTGTAGTCGCCGGTGACGCCACAGAATAAGGCCACATCCCCCTGAGTGAAGGTGCGCCGGAAGGTAAATATCTGCCCAACCTCGATCGCCTCAAAGGCCACCTTGAGTTGCTGTTTGAATTCGGGTGTTGCGGGTCCCATGTCCTTATCTGCCTCGTTTCAGCTTCTTTTTCTGCCTGCTCTACACGCTCTATGTGAGGATACCGTATGCATTGTATGCGATGAATGCTTTGTTTGCCAAGCTTACCTTGACGTGGGGAACCTATGCAGTTCACGACGCGCTTGACGTATCTATCCCACGAAGCGCATACTCTGACTGGAAGATATCAGACGGAGTGTAGCCATATGCAGGATATGCCGCGTACAACAGATGTGCTTATTGTTGGTGGTGGGGTCATCGGGTGTGCGATTGCCTATTATTTGTGCCAGGCGGGAGCCGAAGTGATCCTGCTGGACCAGGGAGAGGTGGGGGCGGAGGCCTCCAGTGCGGCGGCCGGGCTGCTGGCGCCATTGGGTTCGCTCACAGGTCCGGGTCCGTTCGCCGACCTGCTGCTGGCGAGCTGGTCTCTCTTTCCCGCGCTGGTAGCGGACCTCGAAGAGGTCAGCGGCGTGCAGATCGAGTATGAGCAGACCGGAGCGCTGCGTGTTGTGCGCAATCCCAGGAATATCGCGAACCTGAAGAGGCGCATGCAGGCCTGGGAGCCGCTGGGCCTGCGTATGGACTGGTTGATAGGAGACGAGGCGCGTTCACGTGAACCGTTGCTGGCCCCGGATGTGCATGCTGCCGTGTATGCGTCGCAGGAAGCGCAGGTGAGGGCACCCCGGCTGGTCAAAGCGCTGGCCCAGGCGGCGACCACTCGGGGAGCGAGGTTCTACAGCCAGCAGGAGATTACCGGCGTTCAACGTCACGCTAGCCGGGTCACGGGTGTCAACACTGCGCAGGGCGAGACGATTGCCTGCGAGCACCTTGTCATCGCGGCAGGCGCGTGGACGCGTCGCTGCGGAGAGTGGTTGGATATCAACATCCCCATCAGCCCGTTGCGCGGTCAGATCCTCTCGCTGCTACAGCCGACCGTGCCACTACGCCATATGATCTTCGGCGAAGCCATCTACCTGGCCCCCAAGCTCGATAACACTATCACGGTAGGCGCGACAAAAGAAGAGGTAGGCTTTGATAGACAGATCACCGCCGGCGGCATCTCCGGGCTGCTCAACGCTGCCATCAGGCTCGCACCCGCGCTGGCAGCTTGCTCCATTGAGACCATGTGGACGGGCCTGCGTCCGCGCTCCCCAGACCAGCAGCCCATCCTGGGCAAGGCGCCAGGCTGGGAAAACGTCACGCTGGCCACCGGCCATGGCAGCGTGGGCATCATGCTCAGCGCGATCACCGGCAAGACAGTTGCCGAGCTGGTAACGACGAATACGACCCCGGAGATCATACGCGCGTTTGGGGTAGAGCGGTTCGCGTCCGAACATCATGATGATGCGCATTGCTCTGACAAGCTTCATTCGACCTCATAACGGCCCTCTCCGCGTAGGGATTCGGCTTGCCGCATCCGTGTGGACGGTCCTTGGACCTGTGAGACCTCCTCCCTCGCCGCGCAAGCGAGGCCCCCCACGGATGCGGCAAGCCGAATCCCTACGCGAAAAGGGCCGTTGCCATGTTCCAACTCACGTTAAGTTACTCTTCGCTCACCGACGACGAGGCATGCTGGCCAGAGAGCAGGCCGCCTCTGCTGTTCTGGTGTTCAGCGAGCATGGAACGGTGGGGAATCTGCGGCGCGGCGTCCATCTCTTGTACGTCGCGGGGGGGCAGGAAGAATAGTACGTACATTACCGCGAAGATGGGTAAGTGTCCGAGTAACTCCGTGGCGGGCAGGAATGGCAGCGTCAGGTTGAAGGGCACAAACATGAAAGCGATGACCAGCCGGGGCAGGATGCCGCTGATGAGGCACAGCCCAATCGTTAACTCGACAGCTCCGGCGGCGAGAATAAGACGCTCGTTGGTAAACCAGGTCAATCCTAGCAAACGAGCAACATTGAAGGTGGGATACACCTTCAGAAATGCCTGGGCCAGCGCGGGATCAAGCAGCTTTTCGGTGAAGGCCAGGACCGCAATCGAGGTGCCGGCCCCGACGCTCAGCAGCGTGGGCGCGAGTCGCCAGTGGCGCGATAGTCCGCTCAACCATTCGCGCGATCCTTCAGGTTTGGCCAGCCCGCGTCCCATAATCAGCAAGTATAGGGCGATACCGGCGAAGACGCTCTGTTCGAGGACCTCCCAGGCTGGAAAGAAGAAGAAGGCGACCCCAAAGAGGCCGAGCAAGACGCAGGCGCCAATGCGTGTCAGCAAGCCAGTGACAAAGCTGAAGGCCACGAATAGTTCGATGGCCGCAAAGAACAGGTTCACGCCTACGGTATGGGCGTTGAGATTCGGCGCGAAAAGATGCAGCCCGACGGCAATGGCGACGAGGCTAATCGCGGCCTCCACCGCCAGAATCACGCGGTTCGAACGATCATAGTAGCGCAGAAAGCCCAACTGTAAAAACCGATTATCGCCCCCGGCCAGGTGG
>JALYTT010000706.1 GCA_030854145.1 Chloroflexota bacterium
TGCGGCTCTAACCTTTGCTGTTGCCTGGCTGGGGGACGATGTTCCTTTCGAGACATATTTGCTTCTCTCCCTTCTCTCTTTTTGCCTCTAGCATACCCCTCTTGTCAAGGTCTGTTTGCGGTCCTAGAAAAAAACTGCCCGAGCAGGTCGAGGTCGTGCAAGCCGCACATCGAGACAAGAGCGTGGAACTCTGGAGTATGGATGAGCATCGCATCGGCCTCAAGCCCATTCTCAGACGGATCTGGGCCCCAAAGGGAGCGACGGTGGTGGCTCCCGTGGCTCAGCGCTATCAGTGGATGTACGTCTACGCCTTTGTCCATCCCGAAAGCGGACGGAGCAGTTGGTTTCTCTTACCAAGCGTGAATACCGAGATCTTCTCCCAGGTTCTGGAGCTGTTCGCACAGGAGGCGGGAGCAGGGGCCGACAAAGAGATCTTGCTGCTGCTTGATGGGGCTGGGTGGCACAAGAGTGCCTCGCTCTCGCTTCCTCAAGGGATCCAGACGCTGTTCCTGCCCGCGTATTCTCCCGAAGTACAGCCTGCAGAGCGGTTGTGGCCCCTATCTAATGAGCCATTGGCCAACCGGGTCTTCTCCTCTCTGGATGCCTTAGAACAGGTTCAGGCTGAGCGCTGTCGCTGGCTCCAGGATCATCCAGAGGTCGTGCGTGCTCACACTTGCTTTCATTGGTGGCCATCTTTAGACACTACGTAAACGGATTTCATATGAGTACATGCTCAAAGTTCCAGCGATGATCTTGCCAGGACCAGCTATCACCGTAGAGTGGTAGTTCCCAGATGATATGCGAGAGCATGCCCGGCATCTTCTGCACGGCATAGGCCAGGAGCTGTTCGAGCCAGGGCAGGCTCACCGATGGACCCGGCGCAGCTTCGGACTGATCGACAGCCATAATCACCAGGAAGTCCGCCGCCCTGGCCAGTAGCGTCCAGTTCTCGAAGCCGTCGCTCTTATACTGTGCATCGTGATCGCCGAGCTTGTGCAGAAGCGCGATGCCATACCATTTATGCAACGGGCGCAGCGCCGTCCACACCCGCTGGTTGAAGGTCGCGAAGATCTGCTGGATCGCGGGATAGCTGCTATCCACTCCCTCTAGATCCATAATCACGCCATCGTAGCCGGCGCGTTGCACTTCATAGAGAATGCTAGCGATATATGCCGGGTTGCGGGTGGCCTCAACAACATAGTTCGCCGCCTGCCTGGCCGACCAGGCGCCGGCTCCGAGGGTAGACATGGTGATCGTCAGGTAGGCCATACCGCCATTGTCATGGATCAGTTGCACGACGTTGTCCATGCTGAAGCTGCCGGGGATGCAATTGTTATAGCCGTTCAGCAGGCTGCCACTGAGAGGATTCACCCAGGCGGTGCCTACCAGCGCCGCATTGGGGTTGGTGCGCGCGGAGGCAAGATAGGCCTGCATCCCCTCCTGGCAATCGGTCCCGTTGATCCAACTCAGCGAGGCCGCCTTCCCCTTAAGATATGCCGGAAAAATTGGAGGAAACGTCTGTGTGCTGGCTTCAGGTGTCCTCGTTGCCTGTGGGAGTACTGTCTGATTTGGGGGGTGCTGGGTATGGACTGGTCGCGCGGCTGGCTGGCCGCCACAGTTGGTCACAAGAAGCACAAGCAAGACTGCTAACAGCAGCCAGCCTCCACGCCATAGGTTGTAACGGGTCTTTGTCGCTATCATCGCCGGAAATACGCTGTCTTCAGAAACACGAAATATGTACAGTACGCTGTCGTGGCCCGTCCAGTTCGACAAGGATAACACGCTGCCACGTGCCCAAAAGTAACCTGCCGCGTGTAAATGGAATGGCCAGCGACGGACCAATGATCGCCGAAAGAATATGGTCGGGCGCGTGCAAGGGATCGTGGGGATGGCGATAGGTCATCTTCGGCAGCACACGCCGTAGCGCATCCAACAAATCCTGATCGGTGCCAGGGTCCAGGTCGGCGGTGGTGAGGGCGCAGGTGGTGTGGGCCGCAAACACAACGCAGACGCCGCTCTCAGCGTGCGTCTCCTGCAATTGCGCCTCTATCGTGCTGGTGATATCAAGGACTTCGTCCTTTTTCCTGGTTGCAACTGTGATGGTCTTCATGCGTTGTTCTCTTTTCTATAGCTGTATTTTACTCTGCCCGCATGCTAGATGTTGTATCCTGTGTAGGGCAGGTCGCTAACATACAGAGAAATTGTATACTATTACAAACGTTTCCCATGACATTTTGATTTGAGGATTGTATGGCACACTTACAAGAGAAGCCCACGCTCACAGACCTGCAAGCGTATATGGACCAGGTATGCAAAGAGCGTGGATGGACGAAAGATAGCTATTCCGAGAAGTTCTTACTGTTCGTCGAGGAGGTGGGCGAACTGGCCAAGGCCATACGGCAGGCGCGAGGCCTGTACGATGAGAAAGCCAAGCAGCAGCGTGTCGCGCTCGAAGAGGAGTTCGCCGACGTGCTGAGCTACCTGCTGGACCTTGCCAACTATTTCCAGGTCGACCTGGAGCAGGCCTTCCGCGCGAAAGAGCAGGTCAACCAGGCGAGACGCTGGGAATGATGGGTTGACATGTGATGGGTAGGGGTACATGATGGGT
>JALYTT010000707.1 GCA_030854145.1 Chloroflexota bacterium
CTGGAACGCACTGTCCAACATTCCGCCCGACGCCTGGCAGAACATCTACTTTACTTCGTAGTCGATGATTCATACCCGGTAGTTGGTCCTGGTGCCCCTCTGGGGGTGCCAGGACTGCTTACTCTTCAGAAACCCAATACTCCATCTTCCCAGAGAGACCATCGGGTCGTAGTAAACAGCAGTTCTGTAGCACACAACCTTTCGGGCGCCCGCGCAACTCCACACTTCGATTAGCTTGACAAGAGTGCTCTAGCCACTTAAGATATATAATAGCCGACTCATATGATCTAGAGAGACGAGTTTCACAGGCCCACTACCCGGCAGTGTGTCATTCGTACAAACAGGTGCTTGTTAGAGAGTTGCGATATACCCCTGCCTCCATCATTTGATGCAAAATGCTAGTGTAAGCAAGAGAGCGAAGGGCAAACCATGGTCCAATTTCTAGTGAAGAGGTTCATTGGCCTGATCTTTGTCATCATTGGCGTGACCTTCATCACCTTCATTCTGGGGTATTTCGCCCCCGGTGATCCCATTCGCCAGCAAATGGGCGATCACTTCGATATGCAGACCTGGCTCCAACTGCGTCATGCATATGGGCTGGACCTTCCCTGGTATCAACAATACTCCAACTTTCTCGTCCACCTGACCCGGTTCGATTTCGGTATCTCCTTCAAATATCAGGGTCGCCACGTCTGGGATATCCTCAGCGATGGGGTGCCTGTCTCGGCCGAACTCGGTTTCTGGGGCCTCCTGGTCGAGCTGGTGCTTGGCATTCCGGTGGGTATCTACTCGGCGCTGAAGGCCAATACCTGGCTCGATACCACCAATATGGCCGTCGCGCTGATTATCTATGCCCTGCCACCTTTCGTGATCGCCGTCATAGCGCAGGTGATCATTGTCATCTTAGACAAGCAAACAGGGGGAAGCTGGCCTTCGTCATCCTGGGGCACACCCTGGTACTACGACTGGGCAGACCTGCAACCGAAGATTGTGCCTATCCTGGTGTATGGAGCGGCGGGCTACGCCTACTTTGCCCGCCTGGCACGCACGACGATGCTGGAGGTCTTGCGCCAGGATTATGTACGCACGGCTCGCGCCAAGGGCCTGACCGAACGCGTCGTTGTCATTCGTCATGCCTTGCGCAACGCCATGATCCCGCTGGTGACTGTTCTGGGCTTCGCCATCGGTCTCCTGGTGACGGGAGCCTTCTTCATCGAGCAAATCTTCAATATCCCCGGCATCGGCAAGATTTCACTGCAATCCATCCTGGAACGCGACTATCCGGTCATCCAGGCGACCGTTGTCTTACTGGCAGTGTGTGTCGTGCTGGGCAACCTGGTATCAGACCTGCTGTATACTGTTGTTGACCCGCGCATCAAAAACGAGTAGGAGGAGGTTACATCACCTATGGATACCCGCGACAAAGAGCCAGAACTTATGCTTCCTGACATCGGTGTGGTGCCGCCTCCACCGGAATATCTCGACCTCGCCAATAATGCAGTAGCGACGGATGTAGCGCTGACGCCGGAGAAAGACCAGCTAGAGAAGTCGCCTACGCCTCTCCAGGAATCCTTGCGGCGCCTGCGTCATGATATACGCGCGATGGTCAGCCTGGGGGTGATTATTCTCGTTGTGCTCATTGCTATCGTCGGACCATTTATCTATCAACGCGTTGGTTCTGTCTATAACAGTGAGCAAAACGGCCCGGTACCTGCCAGTGTCTACCACAGCTTTTCGCACGAGGAACTTATCCGCCAGGATGAAGGGCCATCGGCGCAATACTGGCTCGGCACCGATGACCTCGGGCGCGATATGCTGTCGCGCTTGATGCAGGGCATGCTCATCTCAGTCACTGTTGCCTTGCTTGTTGAGGTGGTAGATATCCTGCTGGGTACCACCGTCGGCGTGCTGGCAGGCTACTTTGGTGGCTGGATCGACCAGATCCTGGCACGCTTCACCGATCTGATGTTTGCCTTCCCAGGACTGCTCTTTGCGATCCTGCTGACAGGCATTTTTGGCCCCGCCACAGATGCAGCCCTGGCTGGTTTTCCAGTGATTGGGCCAAACGGGAACGCGCGTCTGGTCGTGGTCTCACTGGCCCTGGCATTCACGATCTGGCCCTTGATGGCTCGCTATGTACGTGGGCAGACGCTCCAACTTAAAGAGCAGCAGTTCATTGAGGCGGCACGCACATCGGGCACGAGCAATGGCCGCATTATTCTCCGGCATATCATACCTAACCTGTCAAGTATTGTGGTCATCGCTTCGACATTGAACATCTCTAATACAATTATCGGTGAGGCGGGCCTCAGCCTGCTCGGTCTGGGTGTACAGGCCCCTGGCGCCAGCCTCGGCCTGATGATCTCAGATTCGACTCCCCAGCTCCAGGATCATCCCTGGGAGATCATCGTACCGACCGCTATGCTCGCGATCATCGTCCTGGCGTTCTCGTTCCTGGGCGATGGCTTACGCGACGCGTTTGACCCACGCTCTAAAGATTAGGGACCCACGACGTGCGTTCCCTGCACGCCTCATAGGGACGCCATCCGCGTAGGGGCGCCGTTTACAAGCCCGCCCGGTAGCAGTTACCTGTAACGTCTACCG
>JALYTT010000292.1 GCA_030854145.1 Chloroflexota bacterium
CCCGCTGTATGACTCTATTGGGAAATTTGGTCTAGACCAAATTTCCCAATAGAGTCATACAGCGGGTCCCTACGGTGAATGATGGCATTATCGATTTCTTACGGAGTGGAGCGTAGCTTTTTGCCCATGAAGACGGCGACTTCGTGATCTACAGGGCCGGGGGGATAGAAGTGTTGGTGGATGCTCCAGACTTCCAGCCCATTGCGCAGGTAGAATTGGATGGCGGGGTAGTTCACACTCTGGGTCTCCAGCAGAACTGCCCAGCAGTCGCGTTTGCGCGCCCAGTCGGAGGCGCAACTGAGCAGCAACGAACCGATACCATAGCGGCGGAACTGGCGACCAACGATAATATCGCGGATGCGCGCCAGCGAGCGCCATTCCTCCACCTTCAGCAGAACCGCCCCGGCCAGTTCTCCATCGGCGAGGGCCACATACCCGCCCTCACTACTGCGCAGGTTGGCCTCGACATCCGCCAGTGTGTTGGCATACTCGCTGAAATCTTTGTAGAGCGGAGGGTCAACCGGGGTTTCCACAAGCTCGAAGGACAGGGAGGGCCTGCCATCAGCGCCTGGGCCGGTATCAAGCTCCGCCAGCCGGTTCTGGACCTGGAGCGCGTAAATACGATCGGTCTCATAGCTATAGTCGAGCTTGTGCAGGGCCGGAGCATCATCGATACTAACAGCGCGCACTTCAATGTGTGGTGTTTCTCCGTCCGTCATATGGCCCCCCGCTTCCTCTTGTATCTCTTAGTGATGCTAGCTATTGCTGGGGAAGCGATGGCCGGCGGCATCGCCTCCCAGGGAAGCCGCGCCCACAACGCCTGAAAAATCGCCCAGTTTGGCGCGCAGGATCTCCGTCTTGTGGGCTGAAGCCGCCAGCGCCACTGTGCGCGCCCGCTGGATGGCCCGCTCAAAGAGCAGATCGATAGCCTCGATGACCCCACCGCCCAGGATGATGGCCTCTGGATTGTAGAAATTCATAATCGAGGCCAGGCCATAGCCCAGGAAGTCGGCCGCCTCGCTGACCGCCTCGATCACCAGTTCATCATGAGCGTGAATAGCGGCGGCCAGCAGCCCTGAGCGGATCACCGTCTCGCCCTCCTTCAACTGGCGCGCCGCTTCGTCCGCCAGGGTAGATTTACGACCGTGGTGAATCTCAGCCATAATGGCCCTGGTAATCGCGGTCCGCGAGGCGTAGGCCTCCAGGCAGCCACGACTGCCGCAGCCGCAGATGCGCCCACCAGCCTCAATGGTCATATGCCCCGCCTCGCCCGCCGTTCCGGTCAGCCCGGTATACATACGTCCATTCATGACGATGCCGGAGCCGATGCCGGTGCCGACGAAGAGGCAGACGAAATTGCTATACTTCTGTCCCGACCCAAAGCGATGCTCGCCGAGCGCGGCCACCTCCACATCGTTGCCAACGGCGACCGGCACAGCGAATTCTTTATGCAGGACCGCACCCAGGGGCATATCCTTGACGCCAAGGTTGGGGGCATCCACAACGACCCCGGCCTGGCGATCAATTTGCCCGGCGGCGCCCACGCCGATGGCCACAATCGACGCCCCCGCGGGCAATTGCGCGGCAGCGAGGGCCGCCCTGGAGATCTCGATGGTGCGCTGCGCGACAGCATCCTGGCCGCGCTCAGCCTTTGTGCGTTTGCGCTCTGAAGCAATAACGGTGCCGGTGGTGATATCCACTACCGCTGCCAGCGTCTTCGTGCCTCCCAGGTCGATACCCAGAGCATAGGTTCCCACTTTAGACATATCCAATCCCCTTTGATAGAATTTTCCCGAAAGTTACCGTTTGAAAGGCAAACTCAGCCCTGGCTCAACATCCAGGTCGAAGCTATGGCGTTCACCCTGGCTCAGGTGGAAAAAGGCCGCGCTGGCAATCATAGCCGCGTTGTCAGTACAGAACTCGATAGGCGGGTAGTTGAGACGGATGTGCAACAGATGCAGTTCCTCAGCCAGGCGTTCGCGAAGCGCGAGATTGGCGGCTACCCCTCCTGCCAGCACGACCTGCTTGACATGGTACTCCTGCGCCGCCAGGCGCGTCTTGACCGTCAGCACATCGACGATGGCCTCCTGAAAGCTGGCCGCGAGCAGGCCCACGTTGATCGTGCCGCGCTGGGCCGCCTGCGTCCCCATACGCGTGTACTGGCTCACCTGCTTGCCCTCGCCGGTCGTGGTACGTGGGCGTTGCTGACCCTGTGTCAGGCCCTCGGCGAGGTGCAGCATCGCCGTTTTCAGGCCGCTGAAGCTGAAATCATAGGTGCCTCGCAGCCAGGCGCGGGGCAGGCGATAGGCATTGCGGGCCAGCGTCGGCGGCTTCTGCTGCTGGCGAAACTCCTCCTCGGCACGCTGGGCCGCCTGCTGAATGGAGGGACCGCCGGGATAGCTCAGGCCCAGGATGCGCGCGACCTTGTCGAAGGCCTCGCCGGCCGCGTCATCGCGCGTGTGTCCCAGCAGTTCATAGCGGCCATGATCGCGCAGCAGCACCAGTTCGCTGTGCGCCCCCGAAATCACCAGGCAGATCAGAGGGAACACGGGATCACCCGGCTGCGAAGCCCAATCGGCCGCCGCCACATCTGGCGACCCCTCAGCAGGCTCGCGCAACCAGTTCGCATAGATATGCGCTTCCAGATGGTTCACGCCCAGGAACGGCAGGTCGCGCGCCAGGGCCAGCGTCTTGCCAACCGTCAGACCCACCAGCAAGGAGCCGGCAAGGCCTGGGCCATAGGTAGCGGCGATGGCGTCAAGGTCCTGCCAGCCGCAGCCGGCCTGTTCCATGGCGGTCTCGATCACCGGGATAATGGTAGCAAGCTGTTGGCGCGACGCCACTTCAGGCACAACGCCCCCGTAGCGATTATGAATCTCTGTTTGCGAGGCGACCACGTTCGAGAGCAGGTAACGGCCATCCTTTACGATAGCTGCTCCGGTCTCATCGCATGAGCTTTCAATACCGAGTATAAGCATATTTACGTCCCACGGGCCTGGTGCATTGTCACAAGATCTCTTTGGGAAAGAAGGGAAGCGTGGGGAACACCCCACACCCCGGCAGGGGAGATCCCCTGCACCCCCTTTCCCGAACCTCTCCTGTGTTTTTGCACTAGCTAGCCTCCAGCTTATTCACAAGCGTTGTTTTAAGGACCTGGAATTTTTGTCGATAGATAGGGGTATTAATCTCATCGGTCCACATAATTAAAGCATCTTCCTGGTTATCACTATAGTAGCGATGACGAAGTCCAGCCTCGCGAAACCCGTATTTGCGATAGAGGTTTTGCGCGCTGTAGTTCGACACGCGCACCTCCAGCGTGACCCATTTCGCGCCAATCCCGTAAGCGATATCGATCAGGCTCATGAGCATAAACTCGCCCAATCCCAGGCGGCGGAAGTCGGGATGCATAGCAATCGTGGTGATGTGGGCCTCGTCAACCATCAGCCACAGGCCGGCAAAGCCGATGATCGCAGCCAGGGTAGAGGGGGAGGCCACAGCGGCCGGGCGCCCCGGCAGCAGCGAGAGCGGGAAGATGCGACGCGGCCGTTCAGCTTCGTACGTAGGGACCGCGGCCTGCTCCTCGGCGATCTTCTTATCGCGCAGCACGATATAATGCGCCCAACGATTATCCTGCAACTCCTTGCGATAGGCGCTGGGGGGCCAGGTGGATGGATAGGCTAGACGCTCAATCTCGATAACACGAGGCACGTCTGACATCGTCATCCGGTCAATGACGTAACGCACCCTCTTCCCTTTCTGTCTGACTCTGATCCGTTGCTGGACGCGATGGACCTCCCAGCAGCGGCTGCTTGCGGGTACTGGTGGTAATCGAAGGTCGCCGCAGGTAGAGTGGTTCGAGTAGTAAAGGATCGTCTGTCTCACCGTTTCGCAGGCGCTGCCAGGCGAGCATCGCCAGCACGGACGCGTGCCGCGCCGCCTGCATATTCTCCACAAAGAAAGCTTCAGCGGGCAGCAGCGCCGAGAGTGCCTGGCGCGTTGCCGGGCTGATCTCGCCGCAGAAGAGAAACGGCGGCAACTGCCGCTGGCCAGGAACCGCCACCCAGGAGCCAGCCTGTTCTTTCAGATAGGTCACTAACTGCTGTGGCGTGAGCAGCAGGTACTCGCTGAGCCGCCGCATAGTATGGGACAGCGTGCCAGACTCGCCATGCAGTTCATCGAACACATAGCAGGCGGCATAGAGTTCAGCCCGACCCGCCTCCAGCAGGGAGCAGATGGGACCGCGCCAGTGGCGTTGCTGGGCCGCGCTCAGGTCCAGAGTGCCTATGCCTAGCAGCGGCTTCTTGAGAGAAAAGGCCAGCGCCTTCGCCGTAGCCAGCGCGACGCGCAGGCCATTAAACGAGCCAGGCCCGGTCGCCACCGCGATCGCATCGATAGCGTGCATGGCCGTATTGCACTCAGCGAGGAGACGCTGAATGTGGGTCAGCAATTGCATGCTATGATTATTGCCGACGCGCCAGGTATATTCGCCAAGGAGTTCGTCCTCCGTGCAGAGGGCAATGCTGGCCTGGCGAGTGGAGGTGTCAAGAGCCAAGAGTAGCATATGTGTTTTTTTGAAACTGTTGTAGGAGTGTACTGTAGTACGCCCCTGTTGCCGTAAAGAGCAGGCCGCGCTTGGTCTCGCTCAGCATCTTCATGCGAATACGCAGGTGTGTGGTAGGCCAGAGCAGATCGGCCTTATCCGCCCATTCTACAACACACACGCCGGACCCATAGAAATACTCCTCAAAGCCGAGGTCAAATATCTCTTCAGGATCATCGAGTCGATAGAGATCAAAGTGATAAAGAGCCGGTCCCCGTGCCTGCGACGGCTCATTGGAACGAGGCTGACCCGCATATTCCTTGAGCAGGGTAAAGGTCGGACTGGTGATGGCCTCCGTAATGCCCAATCCCTGCGCCAGCCCCTGCGTCAACGTCGTCTTGCCCGTTCCCAGTTGTCCCGCGAGTAAGATCAGCTCGCCACCTTGCACGAGTTCGCCTAAGCGCGCGCCCAGGCGCTGTGTCTGCGCGGCGCTGTGGCTAATCACATCCAGGGTACTGACCGCCTCTTCCTGAGAACCTCTGGTCACGCTACCTTCCTTCCACGGTCTATTCGCAGGCTATAGTTATCCGCTATTATAACACAGTTCGGCTCATTTCAACGCATTTTCGTTCCGCAATTGCGGCAATACAGGGCGCCAGCACGTACCGGCTGCTTACATGTCGGGCAGGGCTGCTGCTGGGCAGACCCAGCCGTATATGCTGGCGAGGGCGGCGGCGAACCAGGGGATGCGTAGCCGGGCTGGGATGACGGCTGGCTATATGTGGAAGATGGCGTATAGTTCGTGGTTGGAGCGGGCGCGAACTGCTCGGTGGGATACGCCTCATTTTTAAGGTCCTGGAGCTGCCCATCGCGGTTCCTGACATCGCTATCCAGTTCCTGGACGCTGGCGCATAAGCGCGAAAGCCGGGGGTCTGTCAATGCTCCCTGCTGGTACAGCGTCATCGCCACCTGCGCGAGATCGTCCAGCAACTGCTGGCGCTGCTTCAGCAACTGGTCAACCTCGGACTGCTTGCCGCGCACACGCATCTGCTTCTGCGCCTCCCAACTTGTGCGGCTGACGGCCGAGTTGACAAAATTTTTAGCGGACTCTACAAAGTCGGACATGATTTGATCTGCCTTTCCGGTGCTGTCTGTGTTGGCACCCTATCTTTTGAGAAGGAGAGCCACGTGGGATGGCCTTCTCCCTGCTATGTTCCGGTTATGGCGTGCTGGTATATCCGTATCTCTTCCAGTTTACCACTTTTACTCAGTTGCACGGCCACGACATCGACTCGCCACGAGCGCTCTGCACAGGTATGCAGGTCCAGGTAGTAGCTGGCGACCTCCAGTATTTTCCGTTGCTTGCGCGCGTTGACCGCCTCTTCGGGCAGGCCGTAGGCGGTCCCGCGCCGGGTTTTCACCTCCACAAAGACCAGATCTTCACCATCCTCAGCCACGAGATCGATCTCGCCATAGCGACAGCGAAAGTTCCGCTCCAGCATATGGTAGCCCCTATCCACCAGCGTCCGCTCCGCCAGGCGCTCGCCCGCGCGGCCCAACCCTTGCTTTGCCCCAGGCTGCTTCTTCCGAGGACCCGCGCTGTCATCCCCCGCTACTTGCTTCATCATAGTAATACGCCGCCCTTCCCATCAATGTTGTAAAGTATTTTCAGATTCTCTGTCAGTCAGGATATATCAGAAGGTGCATGATTGCAAGAGGTTGTCATAGCCCCTTCATCCCTGGTGATAGAATACGGAGAGCAGATCAAACAGAGGAGGCAGTATGAGCAAGGCCATTGTCTTTATTCACGGCTCAGGGGATAGCGCGCGTGTCTGGGGGGCGCAGGTCGACCAGTTTGAGGGACATGCCACCTACGCCATCGATCTACCGGGGCATGGCAAGCGGGCCGATACGCTCCCGGCACAGGTCAGTGTGCTGGACTATGCACGCGTGGTCCATGAGATCATCGAGGGCGAATTGCACCTTGAACAACCGATTATTGCCGGTCACTCGCTCGGCGGAGCGGTCGCGCTGGGGATGGCGCTGGCATACGGCGCGGATCTGGGCGGCCTGATCCTCATTGGAACGGGGGCGCGCCTGCGCGTCCATCCCGACCTGCTGGCGTCCGCCCGTGCAGAGCCACAGCCGACGCTCTACCGCGACCTGGCGGCATGTAACGACTTCGATATCATGGGCCAGGTGCAAGATATTCGCCTGCCCACCTTGATCATCTGCGGCGCCGGCGACCGCATGACGCCGGTCAAATACAGCCAGTACCTCCACGAGCGTATCGCCGGCTCGGAGCTGCATGTGATCGCGGAGGCCGACCATTATGTCATGCGCGAGCAGCCGGAAGCTGTGAAGCAGGCCATCCGGGAGTGGCTAGCACGAGACGGAGGACCGGCCATTCTGTAGCGCGTCGCAATGTGTGAACCTGTTATGAGTCATCCCGAATTTTGATACCGTTGGCGAACTCGGGGAGGTTTCTGGACGAGCGTAACGACATCGGCTAAGATAGAGAAAAAGCCCTGGTGGAAAGGAAAAGGAGAAAGAAGCCGATGTCGTTACGCCCAGATCCCATTGGTCCGGTGCCAGAAGAAACCGTTCGAGTCGCCAAAGCGGTCTTTCGCAAAGGAAATTTGTGCCTGAGATTGCGGGAAGTCTTAGGAACGATCTATGAGGATGAGCTGTTTGCCGATCTGTTCTCGCCGACGGGGCAACCAGCAGAAGCGCCGTGGCGTTTAGCCCTGGTGTGTGTGCTGCAATTTGTGGAAGACCTTTCCGATCGACAAGCCGCCGAAGCGGTGCGAGCCCGCATTGATTGGAAGTATCTGTTGGGCCTGGAATTGACCGATGTCGGCTTTGATTTTTCCGTGCTCTGCGAGTTTCGCGATCGGCTCTTGAGGGCAGAGGCAGGACCACGCCTCTTTGAGCGCTTGGTGGAAAAGTTGAGCGAAGGAGGCTGGATCAAGAAACGCGGGGTGCAGCGCACGGATTCGACCCATGTGCTGGCGGCGGTTCGTCGCCTCAATCGGGTCGAATTGCTCGGCGAGATGCTGCGCGCGGCCCTCAACCGCCTGGCGGAACACGATCCCGATTGGCTCACAGGCTGGGTTCCGCTGGAGTGGTTTGAACGCTACAGTCGCCGAATTGAGGAGTGGCGCTTGCCAGCAGCCAAAGACAAGCAGGAGGCCGTCATGGAACAAATCGGAGAGGATGGCTCGCGTCTGCTGAGCGAACTGTGGGGAGAGCAAACGCCTGCCTGCTTGCGTGCCTTGCCGGAGGTCGAAGGTGTGCGCAAAACCTGGACCCAGCAATTTTTTTGGCAAGAAGGAGTCCTCCATTTGCGCAACAAAGATGATTGACCGCCCGCGCACCTCACCGTGCGCTCTCCTTACGATCATGACGCGCATTATGGACACAAGCGAGATCTGGCCTGGTTCGGATACAAGGTTCATTTCAGCGAAACGTGTGACGAGGGACTGCCTCACCTCATCACGCATGTGGAAACGACGGATGCCACGACCACCGATATGGAGCAAACGGAAGTGATCCATCAAGCACTGAACACACGCGGTCTCGCGCCGAGCGAACATCTGCTGGATGCAGGATATGTCGATGCAGGCATCGTCTTGCAAAGCCGTGAACATCTTGGGATCGAGGTGATTGGACCGGTCAGTCAGAACAACCAGTGGCAAGCGAGGGCAGGAGAAGGATATGACTTGGCATCCTTTCGCATCGATTGGCAAAAGCAGCAGGCCATCTGTCCGCAGGGCAAGCAGAGTGTGAAATGGACGCCACGCACCGATCAACACGACCATCCCAAGATCGCCATTCGCTTTGGTTTGCAGGATTGCCGACAGTGCTCCGCCCGCGCTTTGTGTACCCGCTCGCCCCGCTCTCCGCGCATTCTTGCCGTGCGGACGCAGGCCGAATTTGAGATCTTGCAACACGCACGCCAGCACCAACAGACCGAAACGTTTCGTGCCAGATATGCCCTGCGCTCAGGCATTGAAGGGACGCATTCGCAAGCCGTGAGATCCCTCGGCTTGCGTCGCACCCGTTATTTTGGCTTGCCAAAAACAACGTTGTCTCATCTCTTCACGGCTGCTGCCATCAACCTGATCCGCCTCGACGCGTTTCTTGACGGCAAGAAGACAGCAAAGACGCGGGTCTCGCGCTTCGCTGCCTTAGCTCCCGTTGAACTCGCTGGCTAAAGGGTTCGCCAACGGTATC